>NZ_BSSY01000008.1:411475-460587 GCF_030269225.1 Actinoplanes sp. NBRC 101535
CTGTGGGGGTGTGGTGATTACGGGCGTCCAGCGCACCCGAAATCACCACACCCCACAACGGTGTGGTGATTTCGGGTGGTCAGCGCGCCTGAAGTCACCACGCAGACCTTGACTGTGAAACGTGTCTATAGGTCGATGACGACCTTGCCGTGTACGTGGCGGCCGGCCTGGAGGGCGACCGCCTCGCGGATCCGCTCGACCGGGAAGGTCGCCGCGATCGGCACCCGGATCGTCCCCGCGGCGATCAGGCGGGCGATCTGCTCGATGCCGGCCGGGGGAGTGGTGGCGCCGTTCGCCGGCGTGATGCCGCCGACCTGCGCGGCGATGGTGGTGATGCGCTCGTCGGGTACGCCCAGGTCCCGCGCCGCCTGGACGGTGTCGGTGCCGTGCAGGTCGAGGGCGGCGGTGACACCGCCGGGCGCCACGGCGCGGACCCGGTCGGCGAGACCGTCGCCGTAGGTGACCGGCTCGGCCCCGAGGGCGCGCAGGGCCGCGGCCGACGCCGCCGATCCGGTCCCGATCACCCGCGCCCCGGTGAGGCGGGCGAGCTGGACGGCGAAGACGCCGACCCCGCCGCCAGCGCCGCCGACGAGCAGCGTGTCGTCCGGTCCGGGGCGGACCACGGCGAGGGCGGCGGCCGCCGTGCAGCCCGCGATCTCCAGGGCCGCGGCGGTACGGTCGTCGACGCCGTCGGGGGTGTGGTGCGCGGTGCCGCCCACCGCGATGGTCCCGGTCACGTCGACGATCACGTGATCGGCGACCGCGCGGGACATGGCGCCGCCGAACACCCGGTCGCCGGCTGCGAACCCGGTCACGCCCTCGCCGACCTGGTCCACGACGCCGGCGTAGTCGGTGCCGAATCCGCACGGCAGGCTCAGCCCGAAGCGGGTGGCGGCCTCGTCGCCGGACGTCATGTACCAGTCCATCGGGTTGAGCCCGGCGGCGGTGACACGGATCCGGATCTGTCCCGCCCCGGCCTGCGGTGCGGGCACGTCCTGCAGGGTCAGCATCTCGGGGCCGCCGAACGCGTCGGCGAACTGGACTGCTCGGCTCTCGTACCCGCTCATATGAGTTCCTCCAGCAACAGGAAACGGACTATGATCCGTTTTTCTCGTCGCCAACCTAGCACAACCGGAGCGTGATCCGTTTTGAGTGGAGCAGAGGCCCGTCGGGCCAGGTCGGACGCGAGCCGCAACCGCGACCAGCTGCTGGCGGTCGCGACCCGGCTGTTCGCCGCGGGCGGCACCGAGCCGTCGATGCGCGCGATCGCCCAGGAGGCCGGGGTCGGCATCGCCACCCTCTACCGGCACTTCCCGACCCGCGAGTCGCTCGTCGACGCGGTCTACCAGGACCAGGTCACGCGGCTCACCGACGGCGCCCGCGAACTGCTCACGCAGCTGTCCCCACCCGCGGCACTGCGGCGCTGGGCGGAGCTGTTCGGAGAGTGGATCGCCACCAAGAACGGCATGCTCGACACGCTGCTCGCCATGATCGAGTCGGGGGAGATCGCCCACGCCCGTACCCAGGCCGAGCTGTTCGCGGCGATCGGGGACATCCTCGAGGCCGGCTGGACGGCGGGTGAGATCCGCACCGACGTCACCGCCGAGGACATCGCGGCCGCGCTCATCGGGATCTTCACGGTGGCCCACCCGCACCAGCACGAACAGCGGGCGGCCCGTCTGCTGGACGTCCTGATGGACGGCCTTCGCAGCATTTGAAACACCCGGGCGCGGCAGGGTAGTGGGCTGCCGCGCCCGGGCGCTGTGGGGGGTGAATCAGCTCGAGGTGAACTCTGCCGTCCGGGTGCGACGGTCCGTCCGCGAAAACATGACAGTTCCTTGACGATCGTGATCTTCCGCGGTTCTCGGTGACGGCCGGCGGAAACACGAACGGCGTGGACGCCGCCGCGTCCACGCCGTTCGGGAGGTCTTACGTCAGCGCACCCGGACCCGCACCGAGTCCAGAGCCGGGGTCTGGTTCGCCCGCTCCATCATCGGGATGCGGTGCGAGCCGTCACCGGCCCACGAGGAGCACTGGAAGGTGCCCGCCTGGGCCAGACCCGGCACCTGGATGTTGACGGTGTCCGCCTGAGCGCCGCCCTTGCTGTCCTCGGTGGCGACGAAGAACGCCGGCACCGGGTCCGGGGCGGGAGCCTGCCGGGTGCTGTCCAGGATCCGGCACGCGGTGTGGAAGTGACCGCGGACCAGGCCGCCCTGCAGGACCGAGCTCTCCACGTAGTAACCACCCTGACCGGCCGCCAGGAAGCGGTCACGGATCAGGTTCCGGGTGCTCACCTGGATGGTGAACGCCTGGTTCCGGCGCACCTGGGTGGGCGCCTTGGTGATCAGCAGCGTGGGGTTGTTCGCCGCCGCGCCGACCTCGCCGAACTCGGTCGACACGCAGCGGTTGCCGTTCTGGAAACCGTCGTGCGGCGGCAGCTGGCTGGTGTCACACGTGTTAGTGAGAATCCCCAGGTTGTTGCCGCCGTTGTTCCCGTTGTTGTTATTGCCCCCGTTGTCGTTGCCGTTGTCGCCCTCACCCGCGTTGGTGTCGTCGCCCTCGGCCGCCTCGTTCAGCGTGCACTTGGACAGACCCGCGGCGTTGAGATCAGGCTTTTCGCCCTGGCGGCCGATCGCGATCTCGATGCGGTTGATGGCGGACTCACGCTTCCCCGCCAGCGGTCCGAGGATCGCGTTCTGGATGAAGTTGGCGCCGCCCTGGCCCTGCGTGTCGACCAGGCGCTTGTTCGCCTCGGCGATCTGCGTGTCGAGCAGAGCCAGGTTCTGGTCGACCTCGGCCTTGGCCTTCGCCGGAATGTCGACGTTGATGACGACCTGCGGACAGTTGACCGTCGGCACGCCCTCGGCCGCCGACGCGACGCCCAGGCCGACACCGACCGACGTCACCGCGACGACGGCGACGCCGCCACCGACCAGCCACTTACGCCCGCCGGAGCGGCTGTTCGTGAAACGCTTCTTGTACATAGGTGCCTGCGCCTTCGCGAGCTCTCACCGGTTCGTTCGACCACGAATACGGGAGCGTTCCCACAGCGGATCAACGAATCCGGCAAAAACTTTCAGCTTGCGCAGAATTCGGCGAGCGGGTCCACGTCGTCGACCCACTCGAACGTGCCGCGCAGCAGATCAGCACGCTGATCCACAGCGGTCACCGCGGCGGTCAACTCGCCCCACGGCATGGTCACGTGCAGCATGGTGCGCTCGATGTCCGGCGGCAGCGACGGCTTGTACTTCTCGGCGGTCGCCCGCAGCAGCAGACCCTCGGTGGAGATGTCCTCGACCCGGCCCGACACCGCGACCAGACGCTGCCCGCCGGTGCTGCGGATCTGCACGGTACCGACCGCCGGATGCTTCCCGGCCCGCCGCGGCGCCCCACGACGCTGCACCACACCGGCCGGCGCGTCACCGATCACCCGGAACTGGTCGCGGTGCAGCTCACCCTCCACCCAGGTGACGCCTGCGGTGGTGACCAGCTCGGCGATGCCGATCCGGCGGACGCCGGGCCCGTCCAGGCTGAGGACCGGGATGGGCGGCAGCTCGGCGATGAACGGGGCCGCCACGTCGGAGAGCGTGACGAGCACCCGGTCCTGCGCGTTCTGGCACCGAAGGATGAGGTTGCTGCCCGCCGGCACGGTGATCACCAGCCGCACGCTACCGCCCGCAGGGTGCACCCGAGCCGAAATCCGCTCGCCGCCCGCCGTTCCGGCCTGCCACCATCCTGGTGATTCAAGGAGGCGCCGATGACCGGTTTCGACATCCGCACGGTGAACCTGGCCGCGCTGAACTCGCTGACCAAGTACCCGTCGATCCCGACGTACCACCAGCTCGACCCGCGCAACGGCAGCCTGACCGACGAGGTCACGGTCTTCACCGGCACCGTGCACGGGACCGAGAAGGTCGACGGCACCAACTCACGGGTGATCCTGCTGCCGGACGGCTCCTACCTGCTCGGATCACGGGAGGAGCTGCTGTACGCGCGCGGCGACCTGATCGGCAACCCGGCGCTCGGGATCGTGGCGAACCTGCGACCGTTCGCCGACACGCTGACCGCGCCCGACGGCCGGATCCGGGTGCTCTACCTGGAACTCTACGGCGGCCGGATCGGCGGTCAGGCGAAGCAGTACTCGGCCCGCGGCGCCACCGGCTGGCGACTCTTCGACGTGGCGGAGTTCACCGAGGACGACTTCGCCGACAAGCTGGACTGGCCGCCCGCCACGATCTCCGCCTGGCGCGAGGACCAGGGCCAGTGGTTCCTCGGCGAGGACGAGCTGACCGCCACCGGCCTGGAGCTGGTGCCGCGACTGTTCCGGATCGACGGCTCGGCGCTGCCGTCCGGGATCGCGGAGATGAACACGTTCCTCGGCGAGCACCTGCCCGCCACGCTCGTCGCCCTGGACGACAGCGGGCTCGGCGGCCCGGAGGGCATCGTGCTCCGCTCCGGGGACCGGTCGGTCATCGCCAAGGCACGGTTCCAGGACTATGCGCGTACCCTCAAACGGCGGAAGTGACGCACGCCCAGCTCGGACACCAGAGCCGCGGCGACGATCAGCAGGCCGCCGGCCAGGGCGAGGGGCGTCAGACGTTCCCCGGCCAGGCGGCCGAGCAGTGCCGCCCAGACCGGCTCACCGGCATAGATCACGGTCGCCCGGGTGGCCGGCACCGACCGCTGCGCCCAGTTGATCGTCACCTGGATGACGGCGGTGGCCAGACCGAGCGTGCCGGCGATGGCGAGCAGCGTCCAGGACGGCGTGGGCAGGTGTTCGCCGGTGACCGGCATGACGGTGAACGCGACGGCCGAGCAGACCGCCAGCTGCACCACAGTCACCCGGCGGGCGTCGACGCTGCCGGCGAAGTGGCCGATCAGCACGATCTCCCCGGCGACGGCCAGGCTGCTTAGCAGGGTCATGGTCTCGCCGGGTCCGAGATGCAGGCCGCTGATCGAGGCGCCGGTGAGCAGCAGCAGGCCGGCGAACGCGAGCACGATGCCCAGCCAGGCGTCGGCGCTCGGGGCGCGGCGGGTGACCAGCCAGTACAGGATCGGGACAGCCGGGACATAGAGGGCGGTCAGGAACGCCGAAGTGGAGCTGGGGATGTACTGCAGACCGGCGGTCTGCAGGCCGTAACCGGCGGCGAGCAGAAACCCGACGAGCGTGCCGACGGTGAGTTCCCGGCGGGTCAGGCCGCGCAGGTGCGGCAGGAACAGCAGCGCCAGGACGAGCGCGGCGATGCCGAAGCGGATCCCGACGAAGGCCCACGGCCCGGTGACGGCCAGCCCGTGCTGGGTCAGCAGGAACGTGGACCCCCAGACGGCGGTGATGGTGACGAGTGCGTACTCCTGTCGGGTCATGCCGGTCAGCGTGCGGTTTCCTTCGCTGGGCAAGCAACTTCCATGCGTCCCGACGGCCTGGCACGCAACTATCATCAGCGGATGCTGTCCCTGGATGACAAAGATTGCATGATCCTGGACTTGTTGCAGCGTCAAGGAGATTTGCCGAACACCGATCTGGCCCGGCGGGTGGGTCTCTCCCCGGCGGCCACGTTGCGCCGGGTGCAGCGCCTGCGCGCCGAAAAAGCCATTCTGGGGGTACGCGCTGCCGTGAGTCCCGCAGCCGTCGGCGTCAAACTCGAGGCGTTCGTCCTGGTGACCCTGACCGAACACACCGAAGCCGGCGACGCCCGTTTCGCCGCCGCGGTCGCCGACATCCCGGCGGTGCTGCGTGCCGACGCGGTGACCGGGCCCGACGACATCCTGCTGCAGGTGGCGGCCGCCGACACCCGCGAACTCCAGGAGATCCTGCGGTCGCTGCTCCGCATCGGGGCCCGCCGGGTCACCACACTGCTGAGCCTGGAACCGGTGAAGCCGCCGTCGCCGGTGCCGGTCCGGCCTGTGTAGACATCGTTCGGCCTTTGTGGACTGACTTCGGTAGGGTCGGACGGTGGCCGGCCGTGTGACGATCCGTGATGTGGCGAGGGCGGCCGGTGTCTCGTACGCTTCGGTGTCCCGCTTCCTGAACCGCACCGGGCCGTTGAGCCCGGCGACCCGCCGCGCCGTCGAGTCGGCGGTCGCGGCGACCGGTTTCGTCCCGCATCACCATGCCCGCAGGTTGGCCGGGGCCCGGCCGGACACCGTGGCGTTCCTGCATTGCGTCGGGAGTGACCGGCTGCTCGCCGACCCGAACGTCAACGACCTGATGGCCGGATGCGCGACGGCCCTCGCCGACCGCGACATCCTGATGGTCACCCCGGTCGGCAGCGTCCCGGCTCCCGTTGTCGGCGCGTCGGCTCTTGTCCCCGGCGTCCCGGCTCCCGTTTTCGGCGTCCTCAGCGATCCGGCCCTGGTCTTCTCGGCCCCGGCAGCGTCGGCCGTCGTGCACGATCTGATCGGACGGGACTTGCCGGTCGTCGCGTGCGGCACCCCTCTCGGGTACGAGCAGAGCATCTCCTACGTGACCACGGACGACCGTGCCGGCGCCCGGGAGATCGTTACCTACCTGCGGTCCCGCGGCCGCCGTCGCATCGCCACCGTCACCGGCCCGCTCGACCTGCCCGGCGGCGTGCAGCGCCTGGCCGGTTACCGCGACGCCGTCGACGGTTTCGATCCGGCCCTGGTGGCCGTCGGCGACTTCACCTTCGCCGGAGGAAAGGCCGCCACCGAATTCCTGCTGCGCCGCGACCCCACATTCGACGCGCTGTTCGCCGCCTCCGACATGATGGCCGCCGGTGCTTTGGAGGCGCTACGCGAGGCGGGCCGATCCGTGCCCGGCGACGTGGCAGTGGCCGGTTTCGACGACGCCCCGGTGGCCATGACCACAGTCCCACCGTTGACCACGATGCGTATTCCCTGGTCACGGTACCCCGGCGAGCTGGTCCGCCAGCTCCTCCGCACCCTCGACGGCGACCTCCCGTCCGGCGTGGTCCTGCCGCTCTCCCTAACAGTCCGAGCCTCCACCTGAAGCGGTCCGCTGCGTCTCCGGGGATGTGGTGTCGTTTTGCCTTCGTGCCGGTTGTCAGCCCAGGCCGTCCGCGCGGTCGACATCGGAGACTGTCATCACCGGCACGGTGACGAACTCTTCGCACACGATCCGCGGCGGTGTGTCGAGTTCGAAGACCCGGAAGTAGCACTGCACGCGGAACGCCCCCACATGTTCGTCGACCCACCCCGTGTGTGGCACCCACGTCCATCGCAGTGTCTGCTCTGGATCCGCTCCGGGGCTCACACGCTCGCCGGGCTGCCATTCCTGCGGTTGTGCCAGGCGTTTCCACCACCTGTCGACGACGGTGAAGACCCCAGGCGGGGGATGAGTGGTGTCACGCCAGTGCGCAATGCAGACCCGGAACCGCTCCAGGTCCCAGTCGCCCCAGATGGCGAACTTGTCGGGGTCTCTCGGCACGCATCCCCCTTCGGGTCATGACGCTGTTCGACGGGACGTCACATATGCCTCGGCGGCGGCGCGTTCGGCCGGGTTCGGCCGTTCGCTGTCCGGGTCGTCGGTCTCGTCCGGGCGCCGGAACCAGGCGGTCAGCTCGTCCAGGTCGAGCGGGCTGTCGGCGCCGGCCTTGCGGGCGCGCTGCCACGGCTCGGACGCCTTGACCAGGGTGCGTAGCTCGGCGGGGGACAGCGATCCGTAGCGAACGACGACGTCGGTGACGGTCCCGGCCTGGCCCTCGGTGCTTATCGGTGTGCTGTCGGAGCAGGCGTCGCCGGGGCGGAGCGCGACGCCGCGGTCGGTGGCGAACAGCGGGTCGCCGAAGAGGGGCTGCCCGGACCAGGCAAGGTGATGGCCCTGGGCGAAGAACAGGAGCAGATGCTTCTTGGCGGCGGTCAGGCCGGGACGACGAAAATCTATGGCTGCGATGACAGAGTCGGCGCTGGTGGTCATCGGCGCAAAGTAGGCCGGGCGGGAGATCAGGTAAAGGCCCGCGGTAGGTGACTGATGCGGCATGCTTGTCCGGCGCATGGTGACCGACTCGTGACGTGCTGCCGGGGCCGCCGCTGAACTCGTCACATCACGAAAAGTATCGATACCGTTACTCCCGCGATGTCGGATCACGGACTAGTCACGGAAGACCGTCATTGCTCCTTCTGCGAATTCGCCAAGTTCGCACTCCGGGCAGGAGGGCGCGGTGTGGGACGGTCAACGGCCACGGGGATCCCCGAGCCTGACTCGTCCAACGCGCCGAGATCGAACGCATCCAGGTCAGAGGACCGTGGCGGTGCGGCGTGACCAAGTGGGGTCGGTGACGGTCAGGAGCAGGGACCGGGCCACCTCGGCGCGCGTCACCAGTGGCACGCCGGGGATCCGGTCGACCGTCGACAGGTCGCGGAGAGTGGCCGGGCGGCGCGGCCAGCCACCGGTCAGGACGCCCGGGTAGACCAGGGTCCAGTCCACGTCCGACTGGCGGAGACGGTCCTCGGCGTGCCGTTTGTCGGCGAACACCGGGCGGGTCACCGTCGAGTACGCGAACCGCATCACCGGACTCAGCCGGCGGATCGAGTCGCCGACGCCCAGTGCCGACAGTACGACGATCCGGCGTACACCGGCGGTGCGCATCGCGTCGGCGACCACCGGCAGCGTGTCGCTCATCAGTGTGCTCCGGGCGAACGGCAGGGCCGGTCCCAGGCAGCTGACCACCGCGTCCGCTCCGGCGAACGCCGATGCCAGGGCGGCCTGGTCGGCGAGGGAACCCACGACCACCGTCAGCGCCGGGTGTTCGGGCAGGTCACCGCGCCGGCGACCGTATGCCGTCACGGTGTGGCCCTCGTCGAGCGCCCGCCTGACCAGCAGCAGGCCGGTGCGGCCGGTGGCGCCGAGGACGACCAGCCTCATCAGTGGATCCGTTCCTGAGCCCGGCGCAGCAGCTCCGGGTCGTGCGCGTTGACGAGTGTCAGGTCCGGCCTGTTCGCCGACCACAGGGCGGCCAGCCTTGCGTGGTTTCCGGTGACGGCGCTCCGGTCGTACGCCACCAGGGTCTCCATGGTGAGGAGGCTGCGCGGCACCCGGCCGTCACCACCCACCTGGCCGCGGTGGTAGAACGCGTCACCGGCGTGCAGGATCCAGCCGCTCCCGGTGTCGACGGCGACCGCCGCGTGACCGCGGGTGTGGCCGGGCAGGTGGATCAGCAGGACGCCGGGTCGGATCTCGGTGGCCGCCGCGAAACCGTGCCAGGTGTCGCCGCGTTCCGGGTGGTGTTCGACGAGGCGGGGGTCGTGCGATCGTTGCGCCGGGACGTACCGGCCGCGTTCGCCGAAGGTCCGCGGATGGCGGATGGCTTCGGACTCGGCGGCGCTCAGGTGCACGTCCGCGGCGGGGAAGTCGGCCAGGCCGCCGGTGTGGTCGCTGTCGCCGTGGGTGAGCACGATGTCGCGTACCTCCGAAGGAGCGTGACCGAGCTTCCGCACCTGGTGGATCGCGGTTTCCTCGGCGCGCAGGTCCGGCCGGATCAGGGGACGGGCCCGGCCGATCCGGGACGGCGTGGCGATGTCGGCGAGGCCGAAACCGGTGTCGACGAGCATCAGCCCGTCGGGGTGTTCGATCAGCAGCACGTGGCAGATCAGGCCGCCGGGTGTCGCCGGTGGCCGCATGCTGCCGCAGTTCAGGTGGTGGACCTTCACGTGCCGGAGCCTATCCGGGCCGGGTTGTGGAACGCTTCGAGGATCAGGGAGGCGAACCGGCGGGATGCGGCGACCGACGCCTCCTCGGTGGCGGCGCGCAGGCCGCTGTTGGCGCGCAGGATCAGCAGGAAGTCGTCGAGTTGGAAGTCGTCGCGTAGTTCACCGGCGTGTTTGGCCCGGGTGGTGAGGTCGGCGATGGCGCGCACGGCCTGCGTGCGGGTCACGGTCAGATCCAGGGCTTGGGGGTACGCGGAGAGGAAGGCGGCAGTGAATCCCCGGTCCCGGGCGTGCAGTTCGCAGATACGCTCCACCAGGGTGCGGAATCCGGTCCACGGGTCGGGTTCGGCGAGTGCCTCGTCCAGGATGACCGTGCACAGGTTGAGCTGGTCGGCGAAGGCCTCGATGAACAGTGACTCCTTCGTCGGGAACCGCCGGTACAGCGTGGCGGGCCCGACTCCGGCCCGCCGGGCGATCTCGCGCATCGGCACGTCCAGCCCGTCGTGGGCGAGGGCGTGGCGGGCCGCCCCGAGGATGCGGTCGCGGTTGTCGCGGGCGTCCGAGCGGAGCGTTTTCTGAGACAGTCGATCAGGCACGCTCTCACTTTAGCTAACCGGACGGGGTGTTCCGGATAGCGTTCCGGGTCATGAGAGCACTGCAGTTTTCCGAGTACGGGTCCGCCGACGTCCTGCACGTCGCCGAGGTGCCGGAGCCGCACGCCGGACCGGGCCGGATCCGGATCGCCGTCCGCGCCTCCGGCGTCACCCCCGCCGACTGGAAGGTCCGCTCCGGCGCGTTCCAGCAGATGATCCCGCTGCCGCTGCCCCACACTCCGGGCATCGACGCGGCCGGTGTCGTCGACGAGGTCGGTGAGGGCGTCACCGGGGTGGCGGTCGGTGACGAGGTGTTCGGGATGGCCGACCTGGCCGCGATGGGCGGCGCCAACGCCGACCACGTGGTCCTCGCGCTCTGGGCGCCCAAGCCGTCCACGCTCACCTGGGAACAGGCCGGCGGCGGGGCGGGCAACACCGAGACCGCGGTGCGGACCCTCGCCCTTCTGGGGGTACGCGCGGGCGACGTCCTGCTGATCGACGGCGCGGCGGGCGGTGTCGGCAGCATGGCCGTCCAGTTCGCGGTGGCCGCCGGTGCGACGGTCGTCGGTACCGCGGGCCCGGCGAACCACGAGTTCCTCGCCGGCCTCGGGGCGATCCCGGTCACCTACGGGCCGGGCCTCGCCGACCGGGTGTCCGCGCTGGTCCCGAAGGTGGACGCGGTCCTCGACTGCGCCGGATCGGGTTCGCTGCCGGAGTTGGTGAAACTGGCGGGCGGCCCGGAGCGGGTCGTGACGATCGCGGACCTGAGCGCTGCGGAACCCGAGGTGCTGCGGTCGCGGACCGGCGGACCGGGCGCGGGACCGCAGGCGGTGGCCGAGTTCAAGGCTTCGGTCGAACTGTTCGAGCAGGGCAGGGTGACGGTGCCGGTGGCGGCGGTGTTCCCGCTGTCGGAGGCGGCGGACGCGCACCGGCTGAGCGAGACCGGTCACCTCCGCGGCAAGATCGTCCTCACGCCGTAGCCCGGGGGCGGTGGGTCCCGGGCTACGGCGGCAGGGGAAGGGCTCTCAGATGAGGTCGATGCAGTCGAAGGCCAGGCCGGGGCTCAGATAACCGTCGCCGGACGAGCCGCTGACCACGTTCAGTTTGAGGATGTTCCACTGGCTGGTGTCGGTGAGGAAAGCGCTCGCCGGGACCGTGTAGGTGAGGAACGCCGTGTAGGAACGGTATGCGCCGACGGTCAGGCTGCGGGTGCCGGAACTGCTCGGCGCGGCCGGGATCGACGACGTCCAGCTGTTCACCGTGATCTGATGGCGGCCGCCCGCGAAACTCGCCGACAGCCCGATCCGCAGGGTGTGCGCGGCGGCCGCCTGCGCCGCGGTCAGCTTGAAGTAGACGATCAGGCCGTTGTTGACGCCCACCCACTGGTAGCAGGGGAACCCGCTGACGGCGGTGGTGCCGACGATGAAGTTGCCGGTCCAGGACGCGGCCCGGTTGTCGGACGGGTGGGCGTACGTCATCAGGTCCGCGTTCTTGAAACCCTTCGGCGAACCGGTCCAGTCACCGATCCGCCAGATCGCGGCGGTCGCACTCGGATCACTGCTGATCGTGATGGTGTTCACCGTGGTCGTGCCGCCCGCGGTCACCGTGACCGACCCGGTGTAGACCGGCAGCTCATCCTTGTAAACGGTGAGCGTGTAGCTTCCGGGCAGCATGCCGGGGCAGCTGAAATAGCCGGTGCTCGCGGTCGCCACCGCCCAGTACTGCGCCGCGCTGTTGGCGAAACCGACGGTGTACGTGTAAGCCGTGTCCCGCCCGTTGAGGCCGACACCGGCGACCCGGCCGCGACCGGAGGCGCTCACATGATTCTGAATGCCGAGCCCGTCCGCCCACGACGTGTCGATGTTGCGGGCGTAGAGCGACGAGGCCGGGGCGCCGCCGTCGGTGAAGGCGAGCACGTACGGGCCGTGCAGCCCGTACCGCTGTTCCTCGGTCTGCGCCATGTTGTACCAGACGATCTCGTAGAGGTCCGGTGATGCGGTGCTGCCGGAGCGCAGCAGCGACCGGTAGAACGGCCCGCCGGACGCCTTCTCGTGGTTGCTGCGCACCATCCAGATGCCGACCGTGCCGGACGCGGTCGTCGCCCCGACGTAGTCGAAGTCCATCACCCGCTTGCCCGAGTAGTGCTTGGACCGGGTGGTGCCGTCGGTGGCCCGGAAGACGTCCCCCGACTCGATCGTCGTCGCCGTCGCCGAGTCCCAGGCGTCGCCGCCGCTGAAACTGAGCGCCCCGGGCTTCAGCCGCACGATGTAGCGCTGCATGGTCGTCGAGTTGGCGTCCTTGTACGTCCACATGTAGATGTTGTTCTCGCCGGCCCGCGCCACGTAGTAGTGCACGAGCGTCCCGTACACCACTTTGATCATCACCGTCGCCGTGCTGCCGGAGATCGTCACGGTGGACGCGCCGAGGCCGCTCTCGACGTGCGAGTTCTTGCCGTAGCCCTGGTATTCGACGCCGCGATAGACGAAGGAGACCAGGTCACCGTTGGTCTTGCTGACCTTGAAGACCAGGTTGGCGCCGGTCGTCACCACATAGTTGGACCCGTCGTCGGTCCAGGTGACCGAGGCGGCGGCGGCCGGATCGGCGGCGACCAGGGCGCCGGCGGTGCCCACACCGACGGCTTTGATGAGGGTACGGCGTTTCGTCACTGTCACTCCCAGGAGGGCGGGGACCGTGCCGTCCGCCGGTTTCGGGGATGCGGCCGACACGTTACCAACTGAAGGTTATCGATGTTCCCGGTAACATTCCCGCGCGTCAAGGGCGGGTGATGTCCCTGGTCCGGGTCGCGAATCACGAAGCGTGTCGGCGCCGGCCGACCTGCTCCACTCCCGCTATGTGGGACAGCGGGAGTGCTCGAGTGATGCGGGCCACTCGAGGGTGCCCCGGGATGCGGGAGTGGGGCTGCGGCGGTTCCGGATGTGTCTCTGAGATCCGGCGGCGGGTCAGCCCGGCGCCGGCGGCGGCAAGGCCGGGATGTGCCCAGGTCGCAGTCGGTTACGGGGAGGTGTGGTGGTGGGGGAGTGGCAGGTCGTACCCCCGAAGGAGAGTGCGAGAAACGCCCGAGCCTGACCGAATCTGATCGCGAAAAGTTGAGCCTTCCACCTTTGATATGACCCTGACGATATATAAGGTTGTCACTACTTCCCGACCATAATGAATCGACACATTGCCATGTGTGTATCTCATGGTTCGGGAGGAACCGCGTGAAGAAATCCCTCGCGCTGGCCGGCGTCACCGCGCTGGTCGGCAGCACCCTCGTGGCCACCGCCGCGAGCAGCTCGGCAGCCCCGCCGGCGCCCACCCCGCCCACCGAGGCGCAGGCGATCAGCCGGGCCGACGCCCTGATCGAAGCGCGTCCGGCGGCTATCGGCGCCGTGGGCGACGAATCCTACACCGCCTATCGGGCCACCATCGATTCCGACGGTGACGCGCACGTCCGCTACGCCCGCGAGTACGAGGGCCTGCGGGTCTACGGCGGCGACTTCGTCGTGCACACCAACGCCGACGGCAGCCTCGCCGGGACGTCGCTGGGCCTGACCAAGCCGCTGACGCTGAGCACCAAGGCGAAGGTCGCCGAGGCGACCGCGCTGAAGACCGCCAAGGCGCGCTTCGAGGGCAAGCTGACCGGAACCGACCAGCCTGAGCTGTTCGTCGACGCCAGCACCGGCCTCGGCCGGCTCGCCTGGGAGACCGTGCTGCACGGCTGGGCACCCGACGGGCAGACCCCCTCCCACCTGCACGTCATCACCGATGCGACGTCCGGCAAGCTGATCGGACAGTACGACGAGATCGAGAACGTGGCCGGCACCGGCGCCAGCATCTACTCCGGCACGGTCGGCGTGGACACCACGCTGAGCGGCTCGACCTACAGCCTGATCGACCCGGAGCGCGGCAACGGCAGCACCTGCGACATGAACAACGGCACCAGCACGTGCACCACGTTCACCGACGCGGACAACGTCTGGGGCACCGGCACCACCGCGAGCCGGCAGTCGGCCGCCATCGACGCCCACTTCGGCGCGGCGACCACGTTCGACTACTTCAAGAACGTGCACGGCCGCAACGGCATCTTCGACGACGGCCGGGGCGTGCCGTCGCGGGTGCACTACGGCAACGCGTACGTGAACGCGTTCTGGGACGGCGCCCAGATGACCTACGGTGACGGCGCGGGCAACGCGAAGCCGCTGGTAGCGCTGGACGTGGCCGGTCACGAGATGTCGCACGGCGTCACCGAGCACACGGCCGGCCTGGTCTACTCGGGCGAGTCCGGTGGGCTCAACGAGTCGACGAGTGACATCTTCGGCACCGCTGTCGAGTTCTACGCGAACACCACCAGCGACCCGGGCGACTACGACATCGGCGAGAAGATCGACATCCGGGGTACGGGCGCGCCGCTGCGCTACATGTACAACCCGACGCTCGACGGTGCCTCGCACGGCTGCTGGTCGACCAGCACGAACAGCGTGGACGTGCACTACTCGTCCGGTCCGGGCAACCACTTCTTCTTCAACCTCGCCGAGGGCACCGGCGCCACCGCGTACGGCACCTCGCCGGTCTGCGGCACCGCCCCGGGCGTCGTCGGCATCGGACTGGAGAAGGCCGAGAAGATCTGGTTCCACGCGCTGGACGCCTACTTCACGTCGACCACCAAGTACGTGAACACGGCCGCCCCGGCCAACACCTCCCGCGCCTACACCCTGCAGGCCGCCGACGACCTGTTCGGTCTGTGCTCGACCGAGTACAAGGCGGTCCAGGCCGCGTGGACCGCGGTCAACGTGGCCGGCAGCGACCTCGAGTGCCCGGTGGCCAACGACTTCCGGGTGGCCGTCGCCCCGACCACGGTGACCCTGGACCCCGGCACCTCGGCGACCCTCGACGTCACCACCACCAGCGTCGACGGTGAGGCGCAGACCATCGACCTGACCACCGGCACCCTGCCGGCCGGGGTGACCGCCGCGTTCGCCGACGCGTCGGTGACCGCCGGTGAGTCCACCACCCTGACGCTGACCGCCGCCGCGTCGGCCGGCAGCGGGGAGAGCACGGTGACCGTGATCGGCACGTCGCCGGCCACGATCCGCCAGGTCAACGTGGCGCTCACGATCAACGGGCTGCCGGGTTGCTCGGGCAGCAACAGCACCGACGTGACGATCTCGGACAACGCCACGGTCGAGTCGAGCATCGTGATCAGCGGTTGCGACGCGACCCCGTCGGCGACGGCCAAGGTCGAGGTGCACATCGTCCACACCTACATCGGTGACCTGATCGTCTCGCTGGTGGCGCCGGACGGCAGCGCGTACGTGCTGCAGAGCCGGACCGGTGGCAGCGCGGACAACATCGACACCACCTACACCGCGAACCTGTCCTCCGAGACGGCGAACGGCACCTGGAAGCTGCGGGTGCAGGACGCCGCTTCGGCTGACGTCGGCTACATCAACAGCTGGTCGCTCAACCTCTGAGTAATCGCTTGATCGCGGTCCCGTGGCGGCGGGACCGCGATCTTGTCATTCATCGACGAGATGATCTAGCTTCCATGGTGATATATCCGCCACGGAAGGCAAAAACGGATGCTGTCACGTCGGAAACTTCTCGCAGGTGCCACCGGACTCGGCGCACTCGGCCTGGCCGCGGCGGCCGGAGCCACGGCCTTCGCCGGGGAGACCGCACCCCGGATCCCGGCCACCCTCGCCCACCGGCGCCCGCGGATCGCCAGCCGGACCCGCACCGACGTCGCGGACTTCACCCTCACCCACCTGTCGGTCGCCGCCCCGGCAGCGGCCGCGGTCCGGCTGCGCACCAGCGCCGGCTGGGGCGACTGGGTCGACCTGACCACCTGCGCCGGCGGACGCGACGACAAACCCGCCCCCACCGGCCGGCGCTCCCTGATCCTGGCCCGCGACGTCACCGGGTACGAGGTGCAGACCGCCGACGGCAGCGCGGCGACCGTCACCGAGCTGAACACGGTCGACGGGCCGGCCGGTGCGATACAGGCCGTCGGCGCCGACCGGATCGGCGACTGTGAGCTTCCGGCGTACCTCTCCCGGGCCGCGTGGGGCGCCGACGAGTCGCTGCGGTTCAGCGCGGACGGTGCGACCGAACTGTGGCCGGTGGACTACTACCCGCCGCAGGCTTTCACCGTGCACCACACCGGCGTCTACGAGCACAACGACGACCCGGACCCGCTCGCCACCGTCCGGGCGATCTACTACGACGACTGCGTGCTCGACGGCTACGGCGACGTCGGGTACCAGCTGCTCATCGACGAGGCGGGCGCGGTCTACGAGGGACGCGTCTCCGGCGACGACAGCCTGCCGGCCTTCGGCCCGGACGGCGTCGCCGTGGCGAACGGCGCCCACGTCGGCCAGTTCAACGCCGGCAACATCGGCATCGTGCTGCTCGGCCGCTTCACCGACACCCAGCCGACGGCCGCCGCGCGCGAATCCCTGGTCAAGGTACTGGCATACCTCGCCGGAAAGACCGGGATCGACCCGGCGGGCAAGGTGAACTACCTCAACCCGGTCAACCTCAAGGGCGGTACCGTCGACGCGATCCAGGGCCACCGGGACTGGGCGACGATCGGCGCGGGCTCTACCGAGTGCCCCGGGGACGCCTTCCACCCGACGCTGGCGTCGGTGCGGGCGGACGTCGCCGCACTTCTCTGAACAACCGCTCCCACTGCTCGGCGATGACCGGCATCTCGTACCGGGTGCCGGTCACCCGGGCGGCCCGCCCCATCCGCTCCCGGTCCTGACCGTTCTCGATCATCTGGCTCAGGGCGGCGGCGAGCCCGTCGACGTCCTCGGCCGGCACCAGCAGACCGTTGGTGCCGTGCTCGACGATCTCGGCCGGACCGGTCGGGCAGTCGAAGGAGACCACCGGCAGGCCGCTGCTCATCGCCTCGAGCAGCACCATCGGCAGGCCCTCGTGGCGGGAGCTGAGCACGAACAGGGCCGCCGTCGCGAACTCGGCGTCCAGGTCCCGCGAGACGCCGCGCAGCCGGATCACGTCCTCGAGGCCCCGCTCGGCGATCATCGTAGTGAGCCGTTGCCGCTTGCGGCCGTAGCCGAAGATGTGCAGCTCCCAGTCCGGGTGTCGCTCGTGCACCCGGGCGAAGGCCTTGATAAGCAGATCGAAGCCCTTCTGCCGGACCAGCCGCCCGGCCGCGACGACGACCTTGGTGCCGTGTCGCTGAGGTGTGCTGGTCCGCGCCGGGATGCCGTTCGGAATCCGGACCAGCCTGGTTCTGCCGCCCAGCGCCTCGCGGTAGGCGGCCAGATCAGCTTCGGTCAGCACGGTCACCGCGTCCAGCCGCGGGTAGGCCCGCAGGATCTCCCGGCGCAACCGCCGCCGGTAGGTGCCGAGATTCATGTGGTCCTGGCCGATCCGGATCAGCCGACGGGGACCGAACCAGGCGGACAGGATGTTCAACGCGGGCCGGGTGGTGATCACGATGGCGTCCCGCTGCGCCCGGATGTACCGCACCACCCGCAGATCAACGGCCGGATCCCAGCCGCGGTACCGGAAATCGCGCCCGTGCGGCAACGGATTCCGCAGCCCCGACCGTCGCGCACGCTCGGACAACGTCACCAGCCGCACCCGCGGATCAAGCGGAAACACCGGGGCGTCAGCGCTCCGGTGCACACTGGCGATCTCCACGTCGTGCGCCCCGCACAACGCGTTCGCCTGATGGAAAACGGTCCGGACGGTCCCGCCGACGCCATAGGCGTTGTGCAGAAGATAACGAACCCTCACCCCACCATTGTGTACGCCCGAGGCACCGTGCGGCTGGTGCCGCTGGTCTGCAGCAGTTCCCTGTACCGCACTCGCAGACGCCGCGGTGCCGGAGAGCGGGGTTCGCAGCGGAGGGGGCGGGAGAGCGTCGCGAGACCGTAGACGCTCACCGGTTGAAGACGGTCACCTCGATGGCGTAGTGGTCGGCGCGGTACAGGTTGTCGGAGAACTCGACGGTGGCGCCGGTCGGGTCGAAAGCGGTGCGCTGCATGCTGATCAACGGCGTGTGGTGACCGATTTCGAGTAGCCGGGCCTGGGTCGGGCTGGCCGCCTTCGCGGTGATCCGCTGTTTGGCGACCGAGGGCCGGCCGTTCCACTCGCCCATCAGGCGGTAGAGACTCTGCGTCACCAGCAGGTCCGGGTTCAGGTCGGCGAAACGTGGTGGCAGCCAGTTGCGCAGCAGGGCGAGGGGGACGCCGTCGGCCAGGCGGACCCGTTCGCAGTGGACCAGTTTCTCGGTCGGTGCGAGACCCAGCATCCGGGCTGCGTGCCGGTCCACGCAGTCCCGGTCGAACCGTAGGATCCGGGTCTCGGGGCTGCGACCGGAAGCGGTCAGGTCGTCGAAGAGGCTGGTCAGGGCGACACGCCGGCGCACCTGCACGTCGGTGACCCGGGTGCCGACGCCGCGCTTGCGGGTGAGCAGGCCTTTGGCGACGAGTTCTTCGATGGCGCGCCGGATCGTCGGGCGGCTGATGGTCAGCGCCGCGGCCAGTTCGATCTCGGTGGGCAGGCGTTCGCCGGGCACCAGCTCGCCCCGGTCGATCGCTTCTTCAAGGTGTCTGAGCAGCTGAAAGTAGATGGGGACCGGACTGGTCCGGTCGATCTCGACGGGCGGCATGGGCATCGTCGGCACCTCGCTCCGCATTGACAATCGCGGAAGTTTGTCAGTGCGTTCAGAACAATGTCAAGACAAACTCTTGACCTTCGTGGCTCTGCGTCGCAGGCTGCTCACACGCAACGCGGAAACCGTGCGTAAACGTGGCTGTAACGTTTGCTGGAGGTGGGATGCGGGACTTCGAAGTTGTCACGATGGGTCGTGTCGGCGTCGACATCTACCCACTTCAGACCGGAATCGGTCTGGAGGACGTGACGTCGTTCGGCAAGTTCCTGGGTGGCAGCGCGACCAACGTCGCGGTCGCCGCAGCCCGGCACGGACGGCACAGCGCGGTGATCACCCGGGTGGGCGCGGACCCGTTCGGCAAGTACGTGCGCCGCGAGCTCACCGACCTCGGCGTGGACGACCGGTTCGTCGGCACCGTCCCCGGACTGCCGACCCCGGTCACGTTCTGCGAGATCTTCCCGCCGGACGACTTTCCGCTCTACTTCTACCGGCTGCCGATCGCCCCGGACCTGATGATCGAGGGCGACGAGCTCGACCTCGACGCGATCAGGGGCGCCGGCATCTTCTGGTGCACGGTGACCGGGCTGTCGAAGGATCCGAGCCGCTCCGCGCACCACGTCGCCTGGGCCGCCCGCGAACGGCGGCCGCTGACCGTTCTTGATCTGGACTACCGGCCGATGTTCTGGGAGTCCGCCGAGCAGGCCCGGGCGCAGGTCCGAGCAGCGCTCCCGAACGTCACGGTCGCGGTCGGCAACCTCACCGAGTGTGAGGTGGCGGTCGGCGAGACCGATCCGGACCGGGCGGCCGACGCGCTGCTCGCCGCCGGTGTCGAACTGGCGATCGTCAAACTCGGGCCGGAGGGCGTCATGGCCGCCACCAAGGACGAGCGGATCCGGGTCGCCCCGGCGCCGGTGGACGTGGTCAACGGCCTGGGCGCGGGTGACGGGTTCGGCGGCGCGCTCTGCCACGGCCTGCTCGAGGGCTGGCCGCTGGAACGCATGATCCGGTTCGCCAACGCGGCCGGCGCGATCGTCGCCGGGCGCCTGGAGTGTTCGACCGCGATGCCGACGACGGCCGAGGTCGAGGCAGTGGTGGAGGCCGGTCGTGTCTGATCACGAGGACTTCGCGGAGTTGCGCAGCCTGCGCGCGACCCGGCCGCGGGCGGTGGCCGAGGCGGCCGCCCGCCGGGTCCGGCGGCCGCTGCTGGCCGGCGCCGGCGAGCGTCTGATGGTGGTCGCCGCGGATCATCCGGCGCGAGGTGCTCTGGGGGTACGCGGTGACGCCACCGCCATGGCCGACCGCTACGAGCTGCTCCGCCGGCTGCGGACCGCGTTGCGCCGTCCCGGCGTGGACGGCGTGCTCGGCACCGCCGACGTGCTCGAGGACCTGCTGCTGCTCGGCGAGCTGGACGGCAAGGTCGTCTTCGGGTCGATGAACCGGGGTGGCCTGCAGAACTCGGTGTTCGAGCTGGACGACCGGTTCACCGGCTACGACGCGGCGGCGATCGAACGGATGGGCTTCGACGGCGGCAAGATGCTGACCCGCATCGACCCGGACGACGCGGGCAGCGTACGGACCCTGGAGGCGAGCGCCCGGGCGGTGGACGACCTGGCCGCCCGCGAACTGGTCGCGATGGTGGAGCCGTTCCTGTCCACCCGCGGCGCGGACGGCAGGGTCGTCAACGACCTGAGCACGGCGGCCGTCGCCCGGTCGGTGGCGATCGCGGCCGGGCTGGGCGGGACCAGCGCGTACACCTGGCTGAAGTTGCCGGTGGTGGAGGACATGGCCGCGGTCATGGCGGCCACCACGATGCCGGCGCTGCTGCTCGGCGGCGACCCGTCGGGCAACGCCGGCCAGACGTACGCGTCCTGGGAGAAGGCCCTGGCCGTGCCGGGGGTGCGGGGGCTGATGGTGGGGCGGGCGCTGCTCTACCCGCCGGACGGTGACGTGGCGTCGGCCGTGGACACCGCGGTCGATCTGGTACGGAAGGTGGCGGCGTGATCAGGCTGGACGTGACCCCGGAGTCGGCGAAGTGGGGCTACAGCGGACTGCGGGTGGTCGAGTTGGCCGTGGGGGAGTCCTACGCGACGTCCACCGGGGACGACGAGGTGATCGTGGTGCCGTTGTCCGGCGCCGTGACCGTGACCGCTGACGGTCAGGAGATCGAGCTCCAAGGGCGGGCGAGTGTCTTCGACGGCCCGACCGACGTGGCCTATATCCCGATAAAAGCGGACTTGTCGCTCACCTCGCACCGCGGCGGACGGTTCGCGCTGGCCACGGCACGCGCCACGAAACGGCACAGCGTCAAACACGTGACCGTCGATCAGGTACGGGTCGAACTCCGCGGCGCCGGCAACTGCTCCCGCCAGGTCAACAACTTCGGCACTCCCGACGTGCTCGACGCCGACCGGATCATCGCCTGCGAGGTGCTGACCCCCGGCGGCAACTGGTCGTCCTACCCGCCGCACAAGCACGACGACGCCGGACCGCACGAGTCCGAGCTGGAGGAGATCTACTACTACGAGGGCGGCCCCGGGTACCAGCGGGTCTACGGCACCGAGGACCGGCCGGTCGACGTGCTCGAAGAGGTGCGGACCGGCGACGTGGTGCTGATCCCGCACGGCTGGCACGGCCCGTCGATGGCCGCGCCCGGCTTCGACCTCTACTACCTCAACGTCATGGCGGGGCCGGGCGAACGCCTCTGGCTGATCCAGGACGACCCCGAGTACGCCTGGATCCGCGACACCTGGGCGGACCAGGAGATCGACCCGCGCCTGCCGTACCGAAAGGAAGCGCGATGAAGCTGACCGTGGGGCAGGCCGCCGTGAGGTTCCTGGCGGCGCAGCGCACCGAACGCGACGGTGTCGAGCACCGGCTGATCGAGGGCTGGTTCGGCATCTTCGGGCACGGCAATGTGGCCGGAATCGGTCAGGCGCTGCTGGAGGCGGAGCTGACCGAACCGGGCGCGGCGCCGTACCGGCAGGCCCGCAACGAGCAGGGCATGGTGCACGCGGCCGCCGGGTTCGCCCGGATGCGCAACCGGATGTCCACGCTGGCCTGCACGAGTTCGATCGGGCCGGGCGCGACCAACATGGTCACCGGTGCGGCCCTGGCCACGGTCAACCGGCTGCCGGTGCTGCTGCTGCCCGGCGACGTGTTCGCCACCCGCCCGGCCAGCCCGGTGCTGCAGGAGCTGGAGGATCCGCGCGGGTTCGACGTCAGCGTCAACGACACGTTCCGCCCGGTGTCCCGGTTCTTCGACCGGGTGTGGCGTCCGGAGCAGCTGCCGTCGGCGTTGCTCGGCGCCTGCCGGGTGCTGACCGACCCGGTGGAGACCGGCGCTGTCACCCTTGCTCTGCCGCAGGACGTGCAGGCCGAGGCGTACGAGTGGCCGGACGAGCTGTTCCGCCCGCGGGTGTGGCACGTGCCGCGTCCGCTGCCGGAGCCCGGCGCGCTGGCCCGGGCGGTCGCGCTGATCCGGACCGCCGAGCGCCCGCTGATCGTGGCCGGCGGGGGAGTGATCTACTCGGAGGCCACCGAGGCGTTGCGGCTGTTCGCCGAGGCGACCGGCATCCCGGTGGCGGAGACGCAGGCCGGCAAGGGTTCGCTGCGCTACGACCACCCGCTGAGCCTGGGTGCGGTCGGCGCGACCGGGACCGTCGCCGCGAACGAGATCGCCCGCGAGGCGGATGTCGTGATCGGCATCGGCACGCGGTGGAGCGACTTCACCACGGCGTCGCGCAGTGCGTTCCAGGACGCCGAGGTGCGCTTCGTCAACGTGAACATCGCGGCGTTCGACGCCGCGAAGCACTCCGGGGTGGCGGTGGTCGCCGACGCAAAGGCGACATTGGCCGCTTTGTCCGAAGCACTGCAAGATTTCCAAACCAGCAACCAATATCGCGAAAAAGCATCGCTACTCGCGAAAAAGTGGGATCAAACGGTTGAGAGGGCCTACCACCTCGGTAACACTCCACTCCCCGCCCAGACGGAGATCATCGGCGCGGTCAACGACGCCGCGCAGGACCGGGACGTCGTCGTCTGCGCGGCCGGCTCGATGCCGGGCGACCTGCACAAACTCTGGCGGACGAGGGATCCCAAGGGCTACCACGTCGAGTACGGCTTCTCCTGCATGGGTTACGAGATCGCCGGTGGTCTCGGCGTCAAGCTGGCCGCCCCGGACCGCGAGGTCTTCGTGATGGTCGGCGACGGCTCCTACCTGATGATGGCGCAGGAGCTGGTCACCGCGGTCCAGGAGAGCGTCAAGCTGATCGTCGTCCTGGTGCAGAACCACGGGTACGCGTCGATCGGCCGGCTCTCCGAGTCGGTGGGCGCCCAGCGGTTCGGCACCTCCTACCGGTTCCGGGACGAGGACGGCCGCCTGGGTGGCGGCACGCTCCCGGTCGACCTGGCCGCGAACGCCGCCAGCCTCGGCGCGACGGTCCTGACGGCGAGCACCGTCGAGGAGTTGCGGGGCGCGCTGGCCGAGGCCCGCGGGATCGACGGCGTCACCGTGGTGCACGTCGACGCCGATCCGCTGGTCGACGCCCCGTCGAGTGAGTCGTGGTGGGACGTGGCCGTCGCGGAGACCTCGACGCTGGCGAGCGTCCGCACCGCACACGAGCAGTACACCGTCGGCAAGCGCGCACAGCGCGACTACCTGTAGGAGGCATATCCGATGAGTGTTCCGGCGGATCGCGTCGGCGGGGCCCCGATCTCCTGGGGTGTCTGCGAGGCGCCCGGCTGGGGGTACGAACTGCCCGCCGACCGGGTGTTGTCCGAGATGAGCGGGCTCGGCCTGCGCGCGACCGAACTGGGCCCGACCGGTTATCTGGGTGCGACGCCCGCCGACGTGCGGGCCACCCTGGACCGGCACGGCCTGACCCTGATCGGCGGTTTCCTGCCGGTGCCGATGCACGTCGCCACCGCGGCCGACCTGGCCGAGGCGGCGGCCGCGATCGGCGTGCTGGCCGCGGCCGGCGCCGAGGTGGTCGTGCTGGCCGCCCGGTCCACCGACGGCAGCTACGACCACAGGGTCCGGCTGACCGAGGACGAGTGGACCACGCTGTTCGCCACCCTGGCCACGCTCCAGGCGATGGCCGCCGAGCGGGGCCTGCGCGCCGCCCTGCACCCGCACGTCGGGACCGCGATCGAGGACCGGGACGCGGTGCTGCGCCTGTTGGCCGGCAGTGACGTGCCGCTCTGCCTGGACACCGGCCACCTGCTGATCGGCGGCATGCAGCCGGCCGAGCTGATCGAGCTGGCCGCCGACCGGATCACCCACGTGCACCTCAAGGACGTGGACACCGCGATCGCCGCGACCGTGCAGTCCGGCGCCCGCAGCTACATGAACGCGGTCAAGGCCGGCCTGTACACCCCGCTCGGCGCGGGCGACGTCGACATCGCGGGCATCGTGGCCGGCCTGGAGGCGACGGGTTATGCCGGCTGGTACGTCCTGGAGCAGGACTGCGCGATGGACGGCCCGCCCGCCGACGGCGCCGGTCCGGTGGGTGACGTCCGGACCAGCCGCGCCTTCCTGCAGGATCAGCCATGACAGCAAGATCAGAACCATCAGAAAAGAGCACCACCGTGCGACGCATCGGCATCATCGGCACCGGCATCATGGGCGCCGACCACGCCCGTCTCCTCACCCACGCGGTCTCCGGCGCGACCGTGGCCGGCGTCTTCGACCTGGACGCCGAGCGCGCCGCCACGGTCGCCGCGGCCAGTGGTGGCGCCCGGGTCTTCGCCGACCCGTACGCGCTGATCGCGGACGACGGCATCGACGCGGTGCTGATCGCCTCGTCCGACGCCACCCACGAGGAGTACGTGCTGGCCTGCATCGCGGCCGCCAAGCCGGTGCTCTGCGAGAAGCCGCTGGCGCCCACGGTCGAGGGCTGCACGCGGATCCTCGAGGCCGAGGTGGCGTACGGCAGCCGCCTGATCACGGTCGGCTTCATGCGCCGCTACGACCCGGGCTACACCGAGATGAAGGGCCTGCTCGGCACCGGGGAGATCGGCGCGGCGCTGATGGTGCACCACGTGCACCGCAACCCGGCCGGCACGCCCGGCCAGCCGGACTCGAACCTGATCACCAACTCGGCGGTGCACGAGCTGGACATCACCCGGTGGCTGCTGGACGAGGAGATCGTCGAGGTCACCGTGCACGCCCCGCGGTCCACCGGCCAGTCCGGCGGCACCCGCGACCCGCAGTTCCTGGTGTTGCGCACGGCGTCCGGCGCGCTCGCCGACGTGGAGATCTTCGTGAACGCCCGCTACGGCTACGAGGTGCGCTGTGAGCTGGTCGGTGAGCTGGGCACGGTCACCCTGGACGCGCCGCCGGCCACCTCGCTGCGCCGCTCCGGGCTGCACTCGCGGCCGCTGCCGCCGGACTGGCGTCCCCGGTTCGCCGAGGCGTACCGGCTGGAGCTGCAGGACTGGATCGACGGCGGCGCGGGCGGTGCGACGGCCTGGGACGGGTTCGCCGCGACGTTCGTGGCGCAATCCTGTGTGACGGCTTTGGAGTCGGGCGTGGCACAGGCCGTCGAGCTGCCTGCGATTCCTAAGATCTATCGCTGGTAGTTGACCTTGCAGTCCTGTTCCGGCGCGTTTATTGTTTCTTCAGGAAAGCGCTTGCCTGAGCGCCTCCGATAATGCGCGGAACAGTTTCTGAACGCCATTATTGTCGAGGGAGGGACCGGATGACCGGCCTGCGAGTGAACGGAACCGCGGTCGCCACGGTCGTGGACGATCCCGACCTCGACACCCGATTGGCGCCGCGGCCCTATCTGCATCCGGTCCGCACCCTTTCCGGAACGGTCGTCACCGGCGAGCTCCCCGAGGACCACCCGTGGCACCTCGGGGTCTCGGTGACGTGTCAGGACGTGGACGGCGTCAACCTGTGGGGCGGGCGCACCTACGTCCGCGGCGAGGGTTACGTCTGGCGCGACGACCACGGCCGGATCGTCGCCGACGAGCGCACGGAGCTGCCGGACGGCTACACCCAGCGCCTGAGCTGGCAGGACGGCGCCGGCCGGGTGGTGCTGCGCGAGGAACGGTCGGTCCGGGCCCGTGCCGCGGCCTCCGGTTGGGAGCTTTCTCTGGGGTACGCGCTGAGTGCCCCCACCGTGAAAGAGGTGCATCTCGGCTCCCCGGCGACGAACGGGCGTACCGGGGGCGCGGGGTACGGCGGGTTCTTCTGGCGGGCCACCGGCGGCGAGGCCGTCGCGTTCACGTCCACCGGCGACGAACCGCACGGCTCGGACGCGGACTGGCTGGCGGTGACCGTCGGTGACGCGTACACCCTGGTCTTCCGGGGTCTGGCGGGCAGGGACCGCTGGTTCGTCCGCCTGGAGGAGTACGTCGGGGTCTGTCAGGCCCTGGCCTGGGAGCAGCCTCTGCGGATCGTGCCCGGGACACCGCTGACCAGGGACATCCGTGTCCTGGTGGCGGACGGCGTGCTGAGCCGCGAGGCGATCGCCGCACACGTGGCGGAGGCGGCGATATGAGCGACCGGGTCGACCAGGAGTTCGTCGCGCGGGTCCGGTCCGGACTGGACCGTGAGATCGCCGGGATCGTCGCGGAGACCACCGCCGACTGGACCGGCATGCAGCACCGGCGGCTCGCCGAACGGGTGAAGACCCTGGTCGCGGCCTGGCGCGGGGACACCGGCCGCACCGGGCTGTTGGACGTCGCCCTGCATCTGACCGGCCTGCTGCGCGGGTTGCAGAATCCGAGCGGGCTGTTCCGCGGCGGCGACAACGTGGACTCGCCGCCGGACTCGGCGTTCAGTGTCAACGACCTGGCCGACGTCGCGCTGCTGCTGCGTGTCCCGCAGGCCGCGGGCCATCCGCTGGTGGCGGCCCTGGACGAACTGCTGACCACGATCACCCCGGCCCTGGTCAAGGGGGGTGTGCACACCCCGAACCACCGGTGGGAGATCTCCGCGGCGCTGGCCCGGCTGCACCGCCTCGGCCCGCGGCCGGAGCTGGCCGGCCGGGTCGCGCAGTGGCTGGCCGAGGGCGCCGACATCGAGGACGGCCTCTACTCCGAGCGCAGTGCCAACTATGCCGCGTACGTCTCGAACCCGTCGCTGCTGGTCATCGGCGAGGTCTTCGACCGACCGGACCTCATCGACGCGGTGGTGTCGAACCTGGACGCCACCCTCGACCTGCTGCTCCCCGACGGCGCGGTGGAGACGGTGCTGTCCCGGCGGCAGGACCAGGGCCGGCCGAAGCCGCTGGCCGGGTACCTGCTCCCGCTGCGCCGGATCGCCCGCCTGCGCGGCCGGGGCGACCTGTCCTGGGCCGCCGGCCTGGCCCTGGAGCAGGGCCTGGAGGCGCCCGGTCACGTGGCCGCCGCGCTGGTCCTGGACCCGGATCTGGCCCTCGCGCTGCCCGCACCGGTCGCGCCGCCGGGCACCCGGCGACGGCATTTCCCGGCCGCCGGTCTGCTGGTGGACCGCACCCCGGTGGCGACCACCGTGGTCTTCGGCGGTTCGGACTACCCCCGGCAGCGGCGGATCCGGTCCGGCCTGGCCAACTCACCGACCTTCCTGCGCCTGTACGCCGGCGCGGCCGTCCTGGACAGCGTCCGGCTGTCGCGGACCTTCTTCGGACTGGGACCGTTCCGTGGCGACGGCCTGACCCTCGACGGCGATCAGGCGGTGCTGACCGAGCGGGTGTCGGCCGCCTATTATCAGCCGCTCGACCCCGCTGAGCTGCGCGCGGACGCGGACTACGGCCTCGGTGACGACGGCCGGTTCAGCGCCGCGATGGACTTCGCCAAACGCGGCCGCGACGAGGTGACGCTCGAGACGACGGTCCGGGTGGATCTCACCGGGGACGGCGCGGAACTGTCCGTCGAGGTGTCCGGCGCGATCGTCGACTGGGCCCTGGAGCTGGCCTTCCGTCCTGGCGGGACGATGCACGGCGCGCGGCCTGTCGGCGCCGCCTGGCAGCTCGACGAGGGTACCGCGCACTACCGGGTCGGCGACGACTCGATCCAGATCTCCGTCACGGCGGCCGACCACGCCCCCGCCGACGGTCCCCCGGCGTACCACCCGGGGGAGGAGTACGCGTTTCTCGGCGGCACCGACGCGGCGTCCGGCGAGATTCTGTACGTGACCGGGAAAGCTCCGGCGCGACTGCGCCTGAATCTACTTTCAACAAGCCGAACAAATAGCTGACCGTTGGTTTTGTTCCCCCCTTTTCTGTGGCGACTCGTTGACGAGGTAAGCGCTTTCCTCTAACGTCCGTCGCCACGAGTCGACGATTTCATCGAGGAGATAGTCATGGCCATTTCCGCAGCGTTCGGGAAGGGACGCCTCCGCCGCCTGCTCGCGGCCGGCGTCGTCACGGCCCTCGCCCTCAGCGCCTGCTCGTCCGGCGGCGACTCCGAGGACGTCAAGAGCATCACCTTCTGGTACTCGACCAACGCCCAGGACCAGGGATACACCGACCTGGCCAAGGAGTTCGAGGCCAAGGAGGGCATCAAGGTCGAGATCGTCAACATCCCGAACGACGGCTACAAGGACAAGCTGAAGCAGGCCGCGCAGGCGAACGAGCTGCCGGACACCGCCAGCGTCCCGGCCCTCGACCCGCTCTGGGTCAACCAGGTGCAGGACATCTCCTCGGTGGCGAACAACGAGGCCAACCAGATCAACAAGAGTCTGATCACGGTGCAGGACGACAAGGTCCTGGCGATCCCGTCGGACATCACCGCCGCCGGCCTCTACATCAACAAGAGCCTGTTCGACAAGGCCGGGGTCGCCTACCCCACCGACCCGGCCAGCACCTGGACCTGGGACGAGTTCCTTGCCGCCACCGCCAAGGTGAAGGCCGCCACCAGCGCCAAGTACGAGCTGGTCTACGACAACTCGCCGGCCCGGATCCGCTCCTGGATCTACACCCACGGCGGCAAGGGCTTCCAGCTCGGTGCGGACAACAAGTACGCCACCCCGGACGCCGCCACCGTGCAGGCACTCGACGACTTCAAGAAGATCAACGACGACAAGGTGATGCCGAAGTCGGTCTGGACCTCCGGCGCCGACCCCAGCGCCCTGTTCAAGAGCGGTCAGGTCGTCGCGTACTACTCCGGCGTCTGGCAGGTCGCCGACTTCGCCGACGGCATCACCGAGTTCGAGTGGGCGGCCGCCCCGACCCCGGCCCAGCCGGTGCACGCCACCGACATCAACCTCGGTGGTCTGGTGACGGCGTTCAACGGGGACAAGGCCGAGGCCGCCAAGAAGTGGGTCGAGTTCATCTTCCAGCGGGAGAACTACACCAAGCTGGCCCAGACCAACGGCTACCTGCCGATCGAGCAGGGCCTGGACCTGAAGTACCCGTTCGAGAAGCAGACCGCCCTCGACGCCTTCGCGCTGTACAACGCCGAGATCGAGCTGGCCGACCCGATCTCGCCCTCCGGTCAGGCCGCCCAGACCACGCTGCTGCTCGCCGGCAAGCCCGCCGCCGAGGACCCCACCAAGGTCGAGATGGCCAAGTTCATCAACGGTGAGCAGGACGTCAACACCACCGTGACCAACATCGTCAACGGCTGGAACGAACAGCTCGGCTGAGACGACCGTGGCGTGTGGCCCACCCCGCGGGGTGGGCCACACCGTGGAAAGTGAGTTCACCATGGTCGACACCGTTGCGGCGGCCACGCCCGGCAAACGGCGGAAGCTGAACAGTTACACCGGGGCGCCCCTGCTCTTCATCCTGATCAACCTGATCCTGTTCTGCCTGTTCTTCGTCTGGCCCGCGGCGATCGGCCTGGGGTACTCGTTCACCAGTTACACCGGCATCGGCACCGCGCCGTTCGTCGGGGCCGACAACTACACCCGCCTGATCGACGACCCGGCGTTCTGGGCCGCCCTGTGGCGCACCCTGATCTACACGGGCAGTGTCGTGCCACTGAGCTTCGTCGCCTCCCTCGGTACGGCGTACCTGCTGGTCAGCCCGTACACGAAAGGCAAGGGGTTCGCCCGGATCATCTTCTTCCTGCCCTGGCTGATCTCCCCGATCGTCGCCGGCGTGATCTGGCGCTGGCTGTTCGGCGAGAACTTCGGTCTGGTCAACTTCATCATCACCGAACTGGGCGGTGAGGCGCTGCCCTGGCAGTCGAACGCCGACCTGTCCCTGATGGTGGTGATCATCGCGGCGACCTGGGGCGGTACGGCCTTCAACATGCTGTTGTTCGTCGCCGCGCTCAAGAACGTGCCGGTCTCCTACTACGAGGCGGCCGAGCTCGACGGTGCCGGCGCGTGGGACAAGTTCCGCCGGATCACCCTGCCGGCCATCGCGCCGACCTCGTTCATCGTGGTGCTGCTCAGCACGCTGCACGCGATGAAGGAGTACAGCCTGATCGTCGCGGTCAACGCGGGCGGCCCGGGCACCGCGAACAACCTGATCGTCCAGTACATCTACAACACCGGCTTCAAGAAGGCGCAGATCGGCTACGCCAGCGCGGCGTCGTTCGTCCTCCTGCTGATCCTCATGGTCATCGCCGGAATCCAGATGATGGCCAATCGCCGGAAGGAGAGCTGACATGTCCGTCATCTCCAAGCCGCCCGCCCTGCGCAGCCCTCAGCAGAACAAGAAGCCCAGCAGCCGGACCGGCGACCTGGCTCGCAAGATCAGTTCCAGCGCCGTGATGTGGCTGCTGGTCGTGGTCTACGGCTTCCCGACGCTCTGGTTCGTGATGAGCTCGTTCAAGCCGGCCGGCGAACTGTTCTCCTATCCGCTGACCTTCTTCCCGAGCCGGTTCACCCTGGACGGGTTCACCGAGGCCTGGACGAAGTTCGACTTCGCCACCTACTTCTTCAACACGCTGATCGTCGCGGTCGGCGCCACCGTGCTCACCGTGGTGGCCAGCGCCGCCGCCGGGTACGCCTTGGCGAAGTACCGCAGCTGGTGGCTGAAGATCTTCGCGGTCTGCATCCTGGCCACCACCATGCTGCCCGGCGAGACCATCCTCGCCCCGCTGTTCGTGGTGGTCCGCAACCTCGGCCTCTACAACAGCCTCAGCGGCGTCATCGTCCCCGCGGTGATCACCGCGACCGGCACGTTCATGTTCCGCCAGTTCTTCGTGACCGTGCCGAACGACCTCCTCGAAGCCGCCCGCATCGACGGCTCCGGCGAGATCTCCACGTTCCTGCGGATCATGCTGCCGCTGGCCAAGCCGATCATCATGACGCTGGCCATCTTCTCGTTTCAGTGGCGGTGGAACGACTACCTCTGGCCGCTGATCATCCTCAACGACCCGAACCAGTTCACCCTGCAGATCGGCGTCGCCAGCATCATCGGCGCGCAGAACATCAACTGGTCGGTCCTGCTCGGCGCCTCGGTGATGTCGATGATCCCGCTCGTCGCCATCTACCTGATCTTCCAGAAGTACGTGATGAGCGCGGACATGAACGCCGGCCTCAAGGATTAAGGAGAAAGCCCTCCGTGAGCGTGTCTCGAAGGACCCTGCTGCGCGCCTCCCTCGCGGTGCCGGCGGTGGCCTGGCTCCCCGGTTCCGCCGTCTCCGCCGCCGGATTCGTCCCCTTCGTCGACGACTACACCTCCAACACCACCGCGAACCTGACCGCCGAGACCAACGCGGCCGTCCGCATCCTGTCCGGCGTCTCCGCGCTGTGGCAGACCGGAACGGCCTGGAACACCGGCGTGCCGCTGGACCGCGCGACGCTGCGGGCCAACGTGCGGTTCTGCGAGACCCGGACCGCCTCCCGGACCGCGGCCGAGGGCGCCCGGGCGTTCGTGGTCGACCGTCAGCACCAGAGTTACGCGGTGATCGCCGGACTCGGCCCGCTCGCACCCTCCTACCGGGCCGGATCCCTCGCGGTCACCGGCATCACGTCCGCGCCGGAGACGACGCCGGCCACCACGGTCAGCGACTTCGTGCCGACCGACGCCCCGGCCGGGTCGGCGCTCGGCGCGGGCTCGCCGACGTCGTCGCTGGGCGATGTGGTGACCCTGGTCAACACCGTGCGCGGCAACTGGTCGTCGAGCAACCCGAGCAAGTTCGCGGTGCAGTACCCGCGGCCGTGGCGTCTCACCACCGACAGTGCGGTCGTGGACACCGGGGCGGTGGACGCGTTCGGTTACCCGGTCTACCGGTCCAAGGTCGTCGTCGTCCCGCAACTGCTCCGCCAGCGGGGGACCGTGCCGGCCGAGGACGGCGGGTTCCCGAGCGGGCACACCAACGCGCTGTTCCTGGCCGCGCTGGCCTACGCGTACGCCGTACCGGAACGCTTCCAGGAGTTGCTGACCTGCGCGTTCGACCTGGCCGACACCCGGATCACGGCCGGCATGCACTCGCCGCTCGACGTGGTGAGCGGGCGGATCCTGGCCACCGCGCTTGCCGCCGCGATCCTCAACGATCCGGCGAACGCGGACCTGAAGGCGGCGGCGCGGGCCCAGGCGGCGGCGGTGCTGACCGCCACGCCGGGAGCCGACGACCCCTACGCGGACCGGGTGCGGAACCGCCGGTCGATCCTGCCGCGGCTCACCTACATCCTGCCGCGGACCGGTCGGGACACCCCGCTGACCGTGCCGAAGGGCGCCGAGGTGCTGCTGGAGACCCGTCAGCCGTACCTGACGGCTGCCCAGCGGCGGGCGGTGCTCCGGACCACCGCGCTCCCCGGGGGATACGCGTTGCTCGACGGTCCGGAGCAGTGGGGGCGGCTCGACCTGTTCAAGGCCGCCGACGGCTACGGCGCGTTCGAGAACGACGTGGACGTGACCCTGGGCGCCGGCGTCTCGGACACCTGGCGCAACGACATCTCCGGTAGGGGCGGCCTGACCCTGCGGGGCTCCGGCACGCTGGCCCTGACCGGTGCGAACACCTTCCGCGGCGGGGTGCGGATCCTCGGCGGGACCCTGGCGGCGGAGTCTCTCGGTGATGTCACCGTGGACGGCGGGACGTTGCAGGTGTCGAACGCGCGGGTCACCGGAATCCTGAACATTAAATCAGGAAATCTCGTGGTAAATGCTACTAAATCGGGCACGGTGTTGACCGCTCAGAAGATCACCGGACGGTTCGCGAAGGTCACCGTTGCCACGCCGGGACTGAAAGCGGAACCGATCTACGCCCGCAACACCGTGCAAGTACGGATCACCCGCGGATGAGCGCCCCACGGGTCGTCCTCGTCGGCGCCCACGGACACGGGCGCGGTCACCTGGAAGCGATCGCCCGGCTGCATGCGGCCGGGCGTCTTCAGCTCGCAGGGGTGGCCGACCCGCGGCCGCTCGACCCCGATCAGCGTGCTCTGGCCGGGGACGCCGCACTCGGCTCCGACGCCACTGAACTGATCGACGCCGTCAAGCCGGACGTGGTCGTGCTGGTCACCCCGGTGCACACGCACGTCGCGCTGGCCGAGGCGGCGATGCGCGCCGGCGCGCACCTGCTCCTGGAGAAGCCGCCCGCACCGACCCTGGCCGGACTCGACCGGCTGCTCACCGTGCAGCGCGAGACCGGCCGGGTCGTGCAGGTCGGCTTCCAGGCGTTCGGATCGGGTGCGGTCACCGAACTGCGACGGCGCATCACGGACGGTGAACTGGGCGAGATCCGCGCGATCGGCGGCACCGGGCTCTGGTGGCGTGGCGAGGCGTACTGGAACCGCTCCGGCTGGGCCGGCCGCCGCTCGATCGACGGGGTGCCGGTCAACGACGGCGCCCTGACCAACCCGTTCGCGCACGCGGTGGCGCTGGCGGTGGCCCTGGACGGGTCCGGCGGCGCGGAGCCGGTGCGCCGGGTCGAACTCGACACCTACCGCACCCGGGCGTCCGAGGCGCACGACACGGCCAGCGCCCGGATCGTCACCGCCCGGCGGACCCCGGTCACCGTGGCGGCGACGCTGTGCGCGGAGACCGAGACCGAACCGACGGTCACCGTCTACGGCAGCCGGGACACCGCCGAGCTGCACTACACCGAGGACCGGCTGGTCACCGCGACCGGCGCGACCCGGCACGGGCGTACCGACCTGCTCGAGGACCTGCTCGACCACCTGGCCGGCGCAAGCGCCGGCCCGCTGGTGCCGCTCGCCGATACGCTGGCGTTCACGCAGGTCGCGGAGGCGGTGCTGGCCGCACCGGCGCCGACCGTGGTCGACCAGGAGGCGTTCGACGACCTGCCCGGCCTGACCCGCCGGGCCGCGGCGACCGGCCGCCTCTACCGCGAGACCGGAGCGCGCTGGGCGACCGCGGCACCCTTCACCTGGACACCGGAAGGCACCACGGCATGAGGATCACCACGGTCGAGGACACCGATCTCTTCCTCGGGCCGGAAGCGGCACCCCGGCAGGTCGTCCGGGTCACCCTCACCGCCACCACGGACACCGGACCTCTGCGGGTACGCGTGGAAGGCCCGACCGTGCGTACCCCCGAGGAGACCGTGACCACACCGCTGGCCGCCGGCGAGCAACGGGTCGTCGAGGTCGGGGTGCACGTGGCCGCGCCGGCCTCGGAGGGGTCGGTGCACCGGATCACGGTGATCGCCGAGAGCGGGGACGCCCGGGTCACCGCGAAGGCCGCCATGCGCGTCGCGGCCACCGGCTGGACCATGTGGATGATCTCGCACTTCCACTACGACCCGGTCTGGTGGAACACCCAGCGCGGCTTCACCGAGGTGTGGCAGCAGCTCCCGGACGTGCCGAAGGCCGACAAGCTGCGCCCGGCGTTCGTCCGGACCGCGTTCGACCTGGTCCGGGCGCACCTGGACGCGGCGCGGGCGGACGACGACTACCGGTTCGTGCTCGCCGAGATCGACTATCTGAAGCCGTACTGGGACGTGTATCCGGAGGACCGCAAGGACCTGCGACGGATGCTGCACGAGGGCCGGGTGGAACTGGTCGGCGGCATGTACAACGAGCCGAACACCAACCTGACCCACCCCGAGTCGACGATCCGCAACACCGTGCACGGGGTCGCCTACCAGCGGGAGGTGCTCGGTGGCGACCCGCAGACCGCGTGGATGCTGGACGTCTTCGGCCACGACCCGGCGTTCCCGGGACTGATGGCGGACGCCGGCCTGACGTCGAGTTCGTGGGCGCGCGGTCCGTTCCACCACATCGGGGCGCGGCGGCACACCGGCGACATCGAGCGCATGCAGTTCCCCAGCGAGTTCGAGTGGGTCTCGCCGACCGGGCGGGGTGTGCTGACCGCGTACATGGCCAACCACTACGTGGCCGGCTGGGACGTCGAGCGCAAGAACACCCTCGAGGAGGCGATGGCCGAGGCGTACGCCCAGTACCGCGAGTTGCGGAAGGTCTCGGCGACCCGGAACGTGATGCTGCCGGTCGGCCACGACCACAACATCCCGTCCCGGTGGTGCACCGAGATCCACCGCGAGTGGCCGTACGTGTGGCCGAAGTTCCGGATGGGCATCCCGCGGGACTTCTTCGACGCGGTCCGCGCCGAACAGCCCCGGTTCTCGCCGCAGACCCGGGACATGAACCCGGTCTACACCGGCAAGGACGTGTCGTACATCGACACGAAGCAGGCGCAGCGGGCCGGCGAGACGGTGGTCCTCGACGCGGAACGGTTCGGCACCCTGGCGGCGCTGCTCGGCGGCCGGTACCCGGCGGAGGAACTGGACAAGGCGTGGCGGCTGCTGGCCTACGGCGCCCACCACGACGCGGTGACCGGGACCGAGTCGGATCAGGTCTACCTGGACCTGGTCGCGGGCTGGCGCGAGGCCTGGGAACTGGGTGCGACGGCCCGGTCCGCGGCGCTGCGGGCGCTGGGTTCCTTCGCGGACACCCGGGGACGGGGCCAGGCGGTGCTGGTGGCCAATCCGCTGTCCTGGTCGCGAGACGGTGTGACGACCGTTCGTGCTGACTTTCCCGCCCCGGGCCCCCGGGGGGTCACGGTGCTCGACGACCGTGGGAACACGCTGCCGGCGGTCGCCGAGGGGGAGACCCGGCACCCGGACGGCACCCTCGCCTCGGTCACGCTGTCCGTTGCGGCCCAGGAGGTGCCGGCCCTGGGCTACCAGGTGTGGCGGGTGGTCCCCGCCGCGTCGGTCCCGGTCTGGACCGCCGGAGACTCCGAGGCACCGGATCCGTCCATCGAGAACGAGGCGTTCCGGATCACCTGCTCCGGCGGGGCACTGACCAGCATCCACGACCTGCGGCACGGGCGTGAGCTGCTGCGGGCCGACGGGGCCGGCGGTGAGCTCGTCGTGCAGCAGGAGTACCCCGACCACCCGTTCTGGGGTGAGGGCCCGTGGCATCTGCTGCCCCGGGGGCCCGGCGTCGCGGTGACCGGGACGTCGGCGCGGGTCGAGCACAGCCCGGCCGGCAGCCGCCTGGTGATCCGCGGAACGTTCGAGGACCTGACGGTCACCCGCGAGGTGCTGCTCTGGCACGGCGTGGACCGCGTCGACTTCCGCACCCACGTGGACGGGTCGATCGGGGCGGACCGGCTGCTGCGGGTGCGGTTCGACTTCGACGGTCCGGGCGCCCTGCCGGTCTCCGACGTGGGGTTCGCGGCCATCGGACGCTCGTTCGGCTTCCCGAACGTGGACGCCGCGGAGAGCCTGTGGACACTGGACAACCCGGCCCACACCTGGGCGGGGCTGTCGGCCACCGCCCGGATCCGCGTCGCCGGCACCGACGTGGCGATCGGCGTCGCTGAGATCATCAGCGAGCACGACCAGCGGGACCTGATGACCGCCCTGGTCGCCCAGGGCGTGACCGCCACCGGCACCCGTCCGGCGGGCGAACGGTACGGAAGTCTGGACGCCGACTCCAACCTCCCCGACGTGCGCATCGTGGTGGGGGAGAACGCGTTCACCGACCAGGTCCTGGCCTCGGCGGAGCCGGGCTGCCGGGAGACACTGACGACGACCGGCCGTGTCTACATCCCCGCGATCGCTTCGCTCGCCGAGGCGTGGGTTCCCGACGCCGACCTGCGGGGACCGCGCGACCTGCCGGTCCTCATCGTCACCGATACCGGACGCGACGCCCTGATCGCCGATCTCGCCGACGCCGTCATCGAGATTCCGGACGTCATCCCGGGCGTCTCCGGTTTCTCGGGCTACTCCATGGCGGTGGTCAACCACGGCACCCCGGGGTTCGTGGTGGAACCGGACGGCACCTTCCACATGTCCCTGATGCGGGCCTGCACCGGCTGGCCCAGCGGCGTGTGGATCGACGGGCCGCAACGCACCACCCCCGACGGCACCGGATTCGCGCTGCAGCACTGGTCGCACACCTTCCGGTACAGCCTGGTGGCCGGAGCCGGCGACTGGCGGCAGGCCGGATTCGTGCACGCCGGGCAGGAGGTGAACCACCCGCTCGTCGCCGAACCCGTGCCGTCGTCGGCCGGGACACTGCCCGTGCGGGCGTCGCTGGGCTCGGTCGAACCCGCGTCGGCGGTCCTCACCGCCCTCAAACCCCGGGGCAACCCGCTGGCGGCCGGGCTCCCCGGCACCCAGGACGTGGGCGAGGGCCTCACGGTACGGATCTACGAGTCCACCGGCACCCCGCAGACCGCGCGCATCCGCATCCACGGTGGTCTCCGCGACGCGACCCGTACCGACGTGCTGGAAGCCGGGGCCGCCGACGGCCGCCTCGAAGCCGCCGACGGCGAGGTGATCGTCGACCTGGCGGCGGCCGACGTCGTGACCGTCTCCGCCCGCCCGGTGCGGGCGGCGACCGTCGTGGACGAGCCCGCGGTGGAACCCGTACAGCCGGTGCCGACCCGGTACTGGATGCACAACAAGGGCCCGGCGCCGCTCGGCAACCTGCCGGTGGCCGTCCACCTGTCGCCGACCGCGGCCACCCTGCCGGCCACGCTGCGCCTGACCGTGGGCTCGGCGACCGCCGCCACCGCCGGCACCGTCGAGCTGATCGTGCCGCCGGGACTGGAGGTGACCGCGGACGGGACGCTCGACTACGACCTGGCCGCCGGCGAACACCACACCATCGACCTGCACGTCACCGGCGACGGCGACGGCGTGCGCCACCTCGCGGCGCGGATCGTCGACCCCTTCGGGCAACGGCTGGAGGACACCGCGGCCCTCGCCGTCGGCGATCCGACAGTCGCGCCGGTCGAGGCGACCCTGGAACCGGCCGTTCTCAGCCTGGCGCCCGGCGGCACCGGGCGGCTCACCCTGACGCTGCGGAACCCGGCCGCCGGCCCGGTCCGCGGCGACGCCCAGCTCGTCTCACCGTACGGAACCTGGTCCGGCGAGGCGACGATCACGCCGTGGATCCGGGGGTGGGAGCTTCCGGCCGGCGGCACCCGCACCCTCACCTTCGACGTGGTGCTGTCCGGCGACGCCCGTCCCGGAGCGGACTACTGGGCACTGGTCCGGGTCGTCGGGATGGGCGAGGTGGGCTACACGCCAGGCGTACACCTCAGAGTTGTTGACCTTGAGGATTTGCCTGGTCACGCAGGGTCTACATCGCCCTGACGCGGAACCGCCGCGGCGCACCCGCCAGTGACGGGGGTGAGTAGACTCCCGGGTTCGCGGCGTCGGGTTGCGGTGAAGGGGACGATACGACGATGAGCATGCCGCTCCGTCCGGGGGACCGGACCAGCCTGGGGCGTTACGAGCTGGTGGGACGGCTCGGCGAGGGTGGCATGGGCACGGTCTTCCTGGGGCGCGGCCCGGACGGCCGGCCGGTGGCGATCAAGATGGTGCGGCCGGAGTTCTCGCACGACAGCGAGTTCCGGGGCCGGTTCCGCAGTGAGGTGACGCGGGCCAAGCAGGTCCCGCCGTTCTCCACCGCCGAGGTCCTGGACGCCGACCCGGACCATGAGCCGCCCTACCTGGTCGTCGAATTCGTGGACGGGCCCAGCCTGGCCGCGCAGATCCGCGAGACCGGCCCGCTCGGTGGCGCGGCGCTGCACCAGGTCGCGGTGGGGATCGCCACGGCGCTGACGGCGATCCACGGCGCGGGCGTGATCCACCGGGATCTGAAGCCGGGCAACGTGCTGATGGCCCGCGGCGGCATCAAGGTGATCGACTTCGGCATCGCGCGGGCGTTCGAGGCGACCAGCCAGCACACGCGCACCGACCAGATGGTGGGCACGGTGTCCTACATGGCGCCGGAACGCTTCGATCCGGTCGGCGGACGGCCGGTCACCGCGGCGGCGGACATCTTCGCGTGGGGTGCGGTGGTGGCCTATGCGGCGACCGGGCGGACCCCGTTCGCGGCCGACTCGACGGCGGCGACCGCGGTGCGGATCCTCACCCAGTCGCCGGACCTGACGGGTCTGCCGGCGTCGTTGCGGCAACCGGTGGAGCGGGCGCTCGCCAAGGAGCCCGAGGAGCGGCCGACCGCCCGGGAGCTTCTGGACATGCTGCTGCACGGTGCGCCGGCCGGGCTGGTCCGGTCGCCCGGGCAGCCGGCGGTACGCCCCGCCGACGAGCCGACCGTCCCCGTCGACGACCGCCCGCGGGAACCGGCCAAGCGCCGGGGTGTCCTCGTGCCGGCACTGGTCGCGGCGGTCGGCGTGCTCATCGCGGGCGCGGCCGGCCTCTACATCCGCGACAGGTCCGACCATTCCGGCGAGCTGAGTGCGGATGTCCGGTCCAGCGCGTCGGTGCCGGTGCCGGAGAACTCCGGCGACCTCCCGGAGGGCAGTGACGCGCCCGTGAGCGAACCGGAGACCCCCGAGGAACGGCAGGCCGCGATCATGCGGGGCACCCGGAAGACCCTGATCCACTTCGCCGAGATCGACCGGGACCTGGCCTTCCGGCAGGACTTCCCGCTGGCCCGCGCGGGTGACGGCACCGGCGCCAAGTCCGAGTTCGCCCTGCAGCCGACCGGGGTGGACTACATGATCCGCTCCCTGGCCGACCCGGACAGCGAGGTCTGCCTCGGCGTCAAGATCACCACGGACAACGAGTCCGGGCTGACCGGCACCGACTGCTACGTCAACAAGGCGACCCTCTTCCACCTCTCCGCGAGCGGCGAGACGGACGACAACGGGCGGCCGACGTACTACATCTACAACGACGCGTACGGCTTCGTGCAGTTCCACGAGACCAAGAAGACGGTCTACGTCGAGCACACCGGCGACGGCTGGCCGCTGACGTCGATCAGCTTCGTCGACCGCGGCGAGCTGCCCTCGTAAGGGCCTGTACCGAGGCGGGGGCGGAGCGAGGCGAGGCCCGGCACCTCGATGCGGGCCCTAACTGTCGGCCGGCCCCTGGTCGACGAAGACGAACTCGTCGATGCCGCCGCCCTCCCGGCTCGCCGTCAGCACGTCCTCCTCCCGGTCCCACCTGATCGGGCCGAGCGTCTGGTGGACGATCTGATAGAGGGGATGTTCGCCGGCGTCCGCGCTGCCGGTCGGCGTGACGAGGAAGACGTTCTCCGGTTCGGCGATGCAGTCGCTCACCTCGAGCGGGTCGCCGTCGTCGCCCACGCTGACGCAGGTGTCCTGGACCGGGTCCGTCCAGGCCCGGATCATGTAGCCCAGGACCTGCGGCTCGAGCACGAACAGTGACTCGTCGCCGTTGTCCTGGCCGAGGTCGAGGTCGGTCTCGTCCAGGTCCACCCGCATGACCGAGCCCGGACCGGAGCCGAGCCGGATGAGGATCTTGCGTTCGCCGCGCAGGATCGCGGCCTGGATCTCCTCCGGTGTCTGCGGCTCCGGTGTCTGGGTGATCTCCGCGTCGAAGCTGTCGGACGCGCTGGGCGCCGAGTCGTGCAGGACGAGCAGGCCGAGGGGCGCGGCGCAGAACAACGTCACCGCCCCGGCGACGGCGATCATGACTTTCCGGCCGCGGCGCTTCTTGGGCACCGGCGGAACCGGGGCCACCGGGACCGCGGGCGAGGCCGACACCGGAGCCGGGACCGGCGCGGATGCCGGCATCGGCGGGGGAGTGTCGTCGGAGACCGGCAGCGGCACCGGGATCGGCGGCGTCGTGACCCGGGTCGTGAGGGAACCGCCGGTCAGCAGCATGTCGAGCAGTTCCCGGGCGGTCGGCCGGTCCCGCGGCTCCTTCGCCAGCGCCGACTCCACCACACCGCGCAGCGGATCCGGGATGCCGCGCAGGTCCGGCTCCTGGGTGAGGATCCGCATCGCGGTGGCCGGCGGGGACTCGGCCTGGAACGGGGTGCGCCCGGTCGCCGCGAACGTCACCACGGCACCCCACGCGAAGATGTCCGCCGCCGCGGTGACCGGCCGGCCGTCCACCGGGTCGAAGCGTTCCGGCGCCATGTAGGAGATCGTGCCGACCATCTGGTCGGTGCGCGTGTGGTGGCTGGTCGCCTCGAACGCCCGCGCGATGCCGAAGTCGATCACCTTGATGCCGCCGCGGGCCATCAGCACGTTGCCCGGCTTCAGATCCCGGTGGATCACGCCCGCGCCGTGGATCGCCGTCAGCGCGGTGGCCACACCGACCGCGACCTGGTGCAGTTCGGCGCCGGACATCGGGCCGAGCTTCTTGATGTCCGCGGCCAGGCTCGGCCCGTCGATGTACTCGACGACCAGGTAGGGCGGCTCGTGATCCGGGTCGGCGTCCAGGACCTCGGCGGTGGAGAACGGCGGGACCTGCTTGGCCCGCGTCACCTCACTGCGGAACCGGCCCCGGAACTCGCTGTCGTGCGAGAACTCCGAGCGGACCATCTTGATCGCCACCGGCCGCCCGTCCGGGCCCCGTCCGAGGTAGACCGTGCCCATGCCGCCCTCGCCCAGGCGGCCCACCAGCTCGTACCGCCCGAGCCACGCCTGGTCGCCGGGTCGCAGCGGCTCGCTCATGTCGACATCTCTCCCCACGCGCCGCCGTCCAGGGCCACGAGTCCGGAAGTCTACTCAAACCGATCTCGTGCGCGTCGATGCCGCCACGCGCTTTCCCGTCAGCGCGGTCAGGCCGTTCCGCACACCCTCTCACCGGGGTACGCCTCCGTGACGGTCCCGCCCGCACGGTCGTCCGCGCGTCGACCCGGTCGCCGTGCTTGTCGCGTACCCCCGCAGGAGGGTGTGGGGTCAGGAGCCGAGCATGCCGAGGGCCTGCGCGCGCAGCGCCGCCTGGGTGCGGTCCCGGACGCCGAGTTTGCCGAGCACGCTGGTGACGTGGTTCTTGACGGTGCCCTCGGCGAGGAAGAGCTTGCGGGCGATCTCCCGGTTGGTGTGTCCGAGAGCGACCAGCCGCACGATCTCCAGTTCCCGGGCGGAGAGCGGCTGCCGGTGGTCGTCGGGGAAGGGGAGAGTGGTCATCGGGTACCTCCGTCGCTGCTTCGGTCGCCGGTCCTCAACCGGGCACCTCGATCCGCGGGGTCGAACCGCCGGCGAGCGTGGGTCTCCAGGTCGTCCGGCGGTGGTTCCGGCGGTTCGCCGAGTGAGCGGCTCACCTCCCGCAGTGCCTCCTCGGTCTGTTCCTGGGCCTTGACCAGCATCTGTTCGGCCCGGTCCGGCTGCGGGACGAGCAATGCCCGGGCGGCCCGGATCTGCACCTGGACGACGGTCAGTGCGTGCCCGAGTCCGTCGTGGACGTCGCGGGCGACCCGGTAGCGGTCCTGGACGGTGGCGAGGTGTTCGACCTGGATCGCGTACTCGCGGAGGCGGCCGTGCGCGGCGGCCAGCTCGGCGCGGGCCTGCTGTTCGCGGGTCACCGCGGTGGTCAGTGCGACGGCGAGGATCGCGGCGGTGAACAGTCCGAGGTCGAGGATCGGGAGCAGCAGCACGGCGGGGACGATCGCGCGCAACGGCAGCAGCAGGACGGCCTGGGCGGCGATCACGACGACGATGAGCATCGGGGTGGCGCCGGCGACACCCGCGGAGGTGAGCAGCACGGCGCCGCCGAGCCCGGCCAGCAGGGTGAGGTATCCGGCCGAGAGTACGCGGCTGGCACGGCGCCGTACCGCACTGAAACCCCAGGTGGCGGTGAGTAGGAACGCGGAGGCGGGCGCCAGCGTCAGCTCCGAGCGCCGGCCGGTGGCCACGTCGGTCAGCAGCGTCAGATACGCCGCGACGGTTAGTGCGAAAATGGCCGGTCTCATCGAGAAATATCTAACTATCGGTACGCGCTATGCGCAACCGTTTCGTCACTCCCCGTCGCCACCTTCTCGAAGGTTGACGCTGTCAACCTGGGCGAGTAGGTTGACAGCGTCAACCTCAGAGGAGTCATGGATGGCTACGGTTCTGATCACCGGCGGACACTCGGGCATCGGCCTCGCCGCGGCCCGCGTGCTCGCCGCGGAAAACCACGACCTCGTGCTGGCGGGGCGCAGCCCGGACCGGATGCGGGCGGTCGCCGACGAACTGCGCGCCGCGCACGGCGTGCGGGTGACGACATCGGCCCTGGACACGTCGTCGCTCACCTCGGTCCGGGCGGCCGCCGAACGGGTGCGCCGGATGCTCGCCGACGGGGAGATCGCCGCGCTCGACGCGATCGCCTGCAACGCCGGCGGCCGGTTCGACGGCCCGGTGACCTACAGCCCCGAGGGGTACGAGACGACGTTCGCGACCAACTGCCTCGGGCACTTCCTGCTCGTGGAACTCCTGCTGCCGCACCTGCCGGACGACGGGCGGGTGGTGTACACCTCCAGCAGCACCCACGACCCGGACTCGATGGACGGGCGGATGGTCGGGGCCGTCGTCGAGCCGGACGCCACCGCGCTCGCCACCACAGGTAAGGACGGCGCAAAGGCGCTGTCCGCGGGGAAACGGTACTCGACCTCGAAACTGTGCACCGTGATGTACGCCTACGAGCTGGACCGCCGGCTCCGCAAGGCCGGCAGCTCGATCGCGTCGATCGCCTTCGACCCGGGTTCCATCCCCGACACCGGTTTCCTGCGCGGCATGCCGAAACCGGTCCAGTGGGTCTCCACGACCGCCGCCATGAAATGGGTGACCAAGCGCATCGGCGCGATCACCTCCACCGTCGAGTTCTCCGGTGCCTCCCTGGCCGCGCTCATCGTGAGCCCGGAGCATGCCGACGGAGCCGGTAAGTACTTCCAGGCCAACGACGGAACCCTGGCGGCGGTCCGGTCGGCCCGGCTCTCCTACGACGAGCAGCGCGCGAGAAAATTGTGGGACGACAGCAGGCGGCTCGCCGGCCTGACCGCCGCGGAAGAACCGGAGCTACTGCGATGAGCACCGCCGAACGACTCGTCACGGCCGCCGCCACCCTGCTCGACGACGGCGGCGAGGCCGCGGTCACCCTGCGCGCCGTCGGCGCCGCGATCGGGGTGTCGCACAACGCGCCGTACAAACATTTCGTCAACCGTGACGACCTGCTCGCGGCCGTCGCCGCCGCCGACTTCCGGGCCCTGGCCGCCACGTGGCAGCAGATCCGGTCATCCGGCCAGGAACCGAACCAGCGGCTGCTCGCCGCGCTGGACGCCGTGATCGACTTCAGCCGGAGTCATCCCGCCCGATACCAGCTGCTGTTCAACAGCCCCGGGATCGCCGCCCGGGGCGGCCCGCTGACGGTCGCCGCGGACGAGGCCCTCGCCGTCTTCGCCACCATCGTCGAGGACAGCCAGGCGGCAGGGGCGCTGCCCGACGTGCCGAGCGACAACCTCGCCATCCTCATCTTCGCCACCGCACACGGCCTGATCAACGCCGATGCCAGCGGCCGGCTACGCGAGCGCACCGGCTGGGCGACGACCGGCACCGGCCTGCAGATCCTGGTCCGGCTCCTGGCGGGCAGCCGATCATGACGCCGGTCTTCTCCCTCGCCGAACGTGACCGCCGATGGGACCTGGCCCGGACCTTCATGGCCCGCGAAGGCCTCGACGCCCTGCTCGTCTTCGGCGAACACGAAGACGCCGGGCCCGCGCCCGTCGCCTACGACACCTGGTTCACCAACGGCCGGCCCGGCGCCACGGTCGTCGTCACCGCTGAGGGCGCACCCGTCTCCCTGCTGCCCGGCCCGATGTACATCATGGATCACCTGGAGTCCTCGCGCCGCGGCGAAACCATGTGGATCCCCCCGGAGAACCTGCGCCCCGCCCGCAGCTCCCGCACCATCGTCGAGGCGCTGCACGCCTCCGGCCTGGACGCGGCGACCATCGGCGTCGTCGGCCTGGGATCCCACATGCCCTGGCACCCGGAGGGCATCATCCCGTACGGGCTGTGGAACGCGGTCCTGACCGCCCTGCCCCGAGCCGACTTCCGTCCCGTGGACCTCGCCTTCGGCCAGCTCATCCTCCCGCTCGGGGCCGAGGAGATCGCCGTGCTGCGCCGGTCGGCGGCGATCGGCGACGCCATGGTCGAGGCCATGGTGGCGACCGCGGCACCCGGCGTACCGGAGAGCCACGTGTACGCGGCGGGCATGGCCGCCGGCTACCGCCAGGGCACCCTGCCCGCGGCCATGCACCTGTGGTCGGGTCCCGACGTGATCGCCGCCGGGCCACCGGCCTGGGGCCAGCGCCCCCAGGAACCCCGCACCCTCGCCGACGGCGACGTCATCTACGCCGAGGTGTTCGCCAACTTCGGCGGACGCCACACCCAGAACCAGGTCACCATCGCCGTCGGCGACGTCCACGAGGACTTCCACCGGGCGGCGCTGGTCGCCCGGGCCGCGTACGACGCCGGCCTGGCAGCGCTGCGCCCCGGCCGGACCTTCGGCGACCTCGTCGACGCGATGCACGAGCCGATCGATGCCGCCGACGGCTGGCCGTTCCTGATCGCCGTCCACTCGCTCAACCCCGGCTTGTCCGTGGGCAAGGGCCGCGGGTTGTTCAGCCGCATCCCGGGCACCGAGGGCTACCCGCGGATCGACGACCACCCGGCCTTCCTGCCGGAGATGGAACTGGTGCCGGGGATGAGCTTCGCGTTCGAGCCGAATTACGCGTACGGCCGGCACCTGGCCCACCTCGGCGGCACCGTGGTCGTCGGGGAGGACACGCCGATCGAGCTCAACGCGTACACGGCACAGCTGCTGCACGCGCGCGGGGACGCGGCCTGACCGGTCCGTCCGTCCTGATCGAACCAGCCGGTCGTGCTACCTGCGTGGCGCGACCGGCTGCCATCATGGCTCGATGAGCGACGATCGTCGATCAACTCCGGGACTGCGGTCGGCGGTCGCCGTCGTGACGCTCAGCGTCGGCCTGAACGCCTTCACCAACATCTTCACCGGCGCGCTCCCGGAGAACTGGGAGTGGACGAAGGACTGGAAACTCACCGGCACGGCGGTGGCGCTCGGCGCCGCCCTGTCGGTGGTCCCGGCGCTGGCCGGGCGGGCGGAGTGGCGACGGTTCGCCACCGCGCTGCGCGGCCGGCTGAGCTTCCGGTACGCCGGTGCCTATCGCCGATGGGCCGCGGACTCCCGTGGTGTGGTGGATTCCACCGGTCAGATCACGGTGAGCCCGTTCAGCCCGGAGCTCGAAGACGTCTTCGTCCACGTCGAGTTGGTCCCGCAGGCACCCGGGCAGGTGTCGGCCGGGCTGGTCGGCGGTGGCCCGTCCGCGGGGACCCGGCGCCGGGTGTCGGAGTTCCTGCAAGGGCCGCCCCGGGTGCTGGTCGTGCTCGGCGCTCCGGGCAGCGGCAAGACCACCATGCTGAGCCACGTCGTCCGGGACATCGTGTCGAACCACCGCGCCCGGGCACGTTCCCTTCCGGTGCTGCTCCCGCTGAACGACCGGGCCGCGGCGATCCTCGCCGATGCCGGCGGCGGCCTGCCCGCGCTGATCGGGGGTTTCGCCCGTGGCCTGCCGGTCGCCGAGCCGGACGGCTGGTGGGAGCGGAAACTGCGAGCCGGGAGGTGCGTGGTGATCTTCGACGGGCTGGACGAGGTGCCCGGCGCCGACGAGCGCCGGTCCGTGGTGCGTTGGATCAACGAGCAGATCGCCCTGTTTCCGAAGAACGACTACATCGTCTCGTCGCGCCCGCACGGTTACGGCGGATCGTTCGTCACGGCGACGTCCACCCTCAAGGTTCTCCCGTTCAACCGGGAGCAGGTGGTGGAGTTCCTGCACAAGTGGTACCAGGCGGTCGACCGGGAGGAACGGGGCGGTCCGGTGTCACCCGGCGCCGCCGCGGCCGCCGACCATCTGCTGCACCAGCTCGAGACGATTCCCGGTCTCTACGACCTCACCGAGAACCCTCTGCTGCTCACCATGATCGCCACCGTTCACAAGTTCGGCGGGAGCTTGCCGACGAACCGGGCCCGCCTCTACCGCGAGGTGTGCGAGGTGATGCTGGACCGCCGCGGCCGGGAACCGGGACGTTCGGCCGACCTACCCGCGGGGCACCGACTCGCGTTGCTGAGCCGGCTCGCCTTCAGCTGGATGTGCGACGGCGTCCGGGACCTCGATCGCCGGATGTTGAACACCGTCCTGCGGCCCTGGCTGGCCGAGATCGACCCCGAGGTCAGCGCCGAACAGTTCCTCGCCGGTGTCGAACGGGACGGCCTGCTGGTCAGCCCGGACAAACGGACCGTCGGCTTCACCCACCAGACCTTCCAGGAATACCTGGCGGCCCGGCACATCGAGGACGCCGGGCGACCCGACGTTCTCGTCGAGTCGGTGGACCAGACCTGGTGGCGTGAGGTCACCCTGCTGTACGCCGCGGAGAACGACGTGTCATCGATCGTGCGTGGCGCCCTGGACGCCGACACCGAGAACGCCCTCGCGCTGGCCTTCGACATCGCCGCGACCACCGACCGGCTCCCGGACGACCTGCGGGACCGGCTCGACGTCATGCTGGCCCGCGGCCTGGAACCCGGCGCGGAGAAGTCGGACCGCCTGATCACGGTCGAGGTGCTCGTCAAACGCCTGCTGAGCCGGGTGAAGATCACCGACCGCGGCGCCCGGGTCTGCCTGCGGCCGGTGACCGCCGACCTGTACCGGTTGTACTGCCTGGACGTCGGTGCGGCGCCCGCCGAGGGGCCGGAGCGGGACCGGGTCGCCCGCGGGATCTGGCGTGCCGACGCCGAGCGGTTCCTTACCTGGCTCAACGATCTGTTGAAGGGCCGGCACCCCCGGCTCCGCCTGCCGGCCCCGGACGAACTGGACCTGATCGAACCGACCGCCCCCACCTGGGCCGCGGTCGGGGCCGGGGCCGCCCTCCGCTGGCCGGCCACCGATCGCAGCGGGGTGACCGGGGCGGACCTGTCCCGTGAGCTTGCGGCGGACCTGAACGGTTCCGCTGTTCTCGCCGCGGCGCTGGCGGAGCTGGCCCGGCGCGCCATTCGGGAGATCGACCTGGTGGCGAGCCGGATGATGAGCGCCGCCGCCGGAGTGGGTCAGGCGGAGACCTGGTATCTGGCCGCCCGGAACGACACAGGCCAGGACGCGGAACAGGGTATGCGTGATCATCACGCCCGTATGTTCACCAGGGCGAACAATGTGCGGGACCAGAGCCGGATCCTCCGTGACGCGTTGGTCTCCCTGGAACGGACGTTGCTCCGACTGCCGAGAGCAGAGACGGTGGCCGTAACCGGACGAGCCTGCCTTGACCATGCCGAGCGGGCGCTCGAGCAGGCGTCGAACCATCAGGTTCCCGGAGTGGACCTGGACTTCCGCAATGTCAGGAAGACCATCGGCAAGCTCGCCGCCCGGTTCGACGAACGCGACGTCCCGGTGACCCGGCCGCATCACCCGCACCCGCTCGACGGGATGTTGGCGCCGGTGGACTTCGACGTGGCCCGGTTGCGGTTTCCCGCGACCGGGACGATGCTGCCCGCCGAGACCGTCGCGAAGTCCCTGCTGCCCAAGCGATACCGTCCGAAGGGCGCGATCATCCGGGTGGACCTGGCGTCCGTCGCGGCCAAGGCCCGTCACCTGGCGCGCGGGGATGCGGCCGACCCGGGATTCCGTGCGGCGCTCGCCCACCTGGTGACGGTCGCCGAACCGATCGTCACCCGTCGGCAGCCGATCACGCCCGGTTCCGCGGCTCTCGTCCGGGCCGCCGCTTTCGTGCTGGCGCGGCATGCCGCGCGGGGCAAGGACACCGCCCTGGCCGGGGACCTGGTCGAGCTGGCTGCCGCGATGTCGCTGCTGGAACAGCGGCGCCGGTCGCCGGAAGTACTGGAGACGCTGATCCTGGCGTACGGCTAGTGCGGTGTCCGCGAACGTTCACCGGGTCGATCGGGTGCCGGGTTGTTTGATGTCACCATGGGCCTGCGATTGCTTCGCGCCTAGAGTCTCGTGGATACTGGTCTCATGCCTAGGATGCGGGTGGATGTCGGGCCGGTGGTGCATCGCACCGCCCGGATCGGTCTGCGGGTGACGCGGGCTCAGCGGCAGCGGTGCTTCGGGTTGTTGCGGTCGGCCGGTGACGTGTGGGCGTGCATCCTGGAGGTCAATGCCTGGCATCTTCGTCGCGGCGATGCGC
>NZ_BSSY01000009.1:0-377455 GCF_030269225.1 Actinoplanes sp. NBRC 101535
CTCGAACTCCAAATACCAGGCCCGCGGACCGAACATCGACCGCCACACCTACAAGGCCACCACCAGCATCAACGTCGTCACCGACGAGCCTTGACGCATGAGCCATCCGCCTAACTGAACGGCGTTGGGACTAGATGTTCTGCCGATCGCCCAGTCGTCGCAACTTCTCCTGCGCCGGGCTGCCCGGCGCGGCCGTGTAGACCAACAGCACGTGGGACTGGTCCGGGTCCAGAAGCCGCTGGCAGGACAGCTCGAGAAGACCCAGCTCCGGGTGGAGGAACCGTTTCCCGTCGTCGAACTCCACGCCGACCTCGTGCTCGTCCCAGACCGCCCGGAACTCCTCGTTGGACTCCAGCAGCAGGCGCTGGAGGTGCGCGGCCCGGGAACCCGGGCCGCGCAGGGCGACCGCCCGGCGCAGACCCGCCGCGAACACCCGGGAATGCAGATGATGGTCGTCCGGGTGGTAGAGCGCCCGGCAAGCCGGGTCGGTGAACCAGCGGTAGCCGATGCTGCGGGCCGGCCCGGTGAACCGGGTGAGGTCGCCGGTGAGCGCCACCGCCGTCGGCGTCTGGCGCAGCGTCTCGCCGAGCTCGGTCACCACCTCGGCCGGGGTGTCGGTCAGCCGGTCCAGGATGCGCAACAGACCCGGGCTGAGGTGTTCGCCCGTCCCGCCCCGCGGCGGCGGGCGGTGGCCGGCCAGACGGAACAGGTGGTCACGTTCGTCGAGGGAGAGCCGCAGGCCCTGGGCGATCGACGCGACCATCTGCTCGGACGGGTGCGGGCCGCGCTCGCGTTCGAGCCGGCTGTAGTAGTCGGCCGAGAGGTGGCAGATCGTCGCCACCTCCTCGCGGCGCAGCCCGGCCGTCCGGCGGCGCCGCCCACGCGGCAGACCGACGTCCTCCGGTTGCAGCGACTCGCGACGGCGGCGCAGGAAGTCGGCCATCCCCGCCCGATCAATCATGTCGTCCGTTCTATCACCGCAGCCGATACCCGTCCCCGTCGTAAGGGGGGATCGTCAGGCCGTGGATGTCGTCCCGGATCGGCGCGAATCTGATGTCCATGACACGTACCCGCCCCGACATCACCATCCCGGACCTGAGCGGCAAGCTGGCCGTGGTGACCGGCGCCAGCGACGGCATGGGCCTGACCATCGCCACCCGGCTGGCGGCGGCCGGCGCCGAGGTCGTCATGCCGGTCCGCAACCCGGCCAAAGGCGAGGCCGCCGTCGCCCGGATCCGGCACCGGCAGCCGGACGCCGCAGTCTCGCTGCGAACCCTCGACCTCTCCTCGCTGGCCTCGGTCGCCGCACTCGGTGACACCCTGCTCGCCGAGGACCGGCCGATCCACCTCCTGATCAACAACGCCGGGGTGATGACGCCACCGGACCGGCAGACCACCGCCGACGGCTTCGAGCTCCAGCTCGGCACCAACCATCTGGGTCATGCCGCCCTGATCAGCCGGCTGCTGCCGCTGCTGCGGGCGGGACAGGCCCGGGTCACCACGCAACTCAGCGTCGCCGCTGACCAGCACGGCATCAACTGGTCGGATCCGAACTGGGAGCGGTCTTATGACGGCTTTCGCGCGTACTCGCAATCCAAGATCTTGATCGGTCTCTTCGCTCTTGAACTCGACCGGCGAAGCCGGGCGGCCGGCTGGCGGATCACCAGCAACGTGGCCCATCCCGGGGTGGCCGCCACCAACCTGCTCCAGGCGCGGCCCGAGGTGGGCCGCCCCCGGCCGACCGCCGGTGGACTGGCGATCCGTGCCATGGGCCGTCTCGGTCTGATCATCGGTACGTCCGAGTCGGCCGCCCAGGCGGCCCTGTACGCCGCGACCGCCCCGGACACGCACGGCGGCCGCTTCTACGGGCCGAGCGGCTTCCAGCATCTCTCCGGCATCCCGGCCGAGCAGCCGCTCTACAGCCGGCTGTGTGACGAGTCCGAGGCGCAGCGGGTCTGGCAGCTGACCGAGGAGATGCTGGCCGGTCACCCGGCCGCGGCGTAGTCCAGGAAACGCCGCAGATACCGCAACCCCTCGCTGCCGGTCGTGGCGCTGATGTCCGCGGGCCGCAGGCTGGTCACGACCTCGAGACGCCGGCGGGCCCGGGTGACCGCCACGTTCAGCCGACGCCAGCCGCCCTCCCTGGTCAGTGGCACGAAGTTCGGCGTGGTCCGGCCGGTCTCGTCCGGGCCGTAACCGACCGAGAGGATCACCACGTCGCGTTCGTCGCCCTGCGCCGCCTCGACGCTCTTGACGAAGAAACCGTCCAGCCGGTCGTCGGTGAAGAACTCGTCCAGGTGAGCGTCGTCCACTGCCCGCTCGATGGCGGCGGCCTGCGCCTCGGAGAGGGCGACGACGCCGAGCGTGAGGTGCGGCCGGACGGTGAAATGGTGGCGGACCCGCTCGGCGACCGCAGCCGCCTCGACCGGGTTGTCGCGCACCGCGCCACGCCGGAAGACGCCGTCCACCGGGAACACCTCGAGGCCCGCCTCCTCGGCGTCGGCGTCGGTGCCCACCGGAACGAGTTCACCCCGGTAGAACGCCTCATTCGGGAACGCGGCAAGCGAGGCGTGCCGGGACCGGTAGTGCCGGCGCAGACGGAACGAGCGGAAACCGCCCGCCATCAGGTCCAGGACCGACGCGGAGGCGTCCGGCGGCGGCAACTGCGCCGGATCGCCGGCGACGATCAGGGCATCCCCCCGATAGACGCAACCGAGCAGGTCGGCCGGGGTGAGCCGGCCGGCCTCGTCGACGATGACGACGTCGAAACGCGTACCCGCGGGAATGTTCCGGCTGACCGCCGACGGTGACGTCATCACGAACGGCTTGATCGACAGGGTGTCGCGGACCCGGCCGGGCGGCCAACTCGGGTCGATGTCGTCGCCCAGACCGTCGAGTTCGGCACGGGCGTCCTGGTGGGCGAACCACTCCTGCGGTCCGGTCGGATCCGCCCGCAAGGCCGCGACCAGCGCCTCCGCCCCGGCGTAGTCGTCCAGTTCGGCGGCCAGACCGGTCTGCCGGGCAGGGGTGAACGCCGCCAGCAGGTCGGCGCGGGCCCGGGTCCACCGCTGGACGACGTCGCTCAGACGCGGCGCCGGGACGACACCGTCGAGCGCCGCCGCCTGCGCGCCGGACAGGGGGGTGTCGTCGCCGGTCAGGCAGGCGCGCATCCGTTTCGCCCAGTCCAGCGCGGAGGTCACGGCGCGCATGTCGGTGCGGTCGCCGGCGTACAACGTCCCGAGGACCTCCCCGTCACCGCTCGCCGCGATCCTGGCGTAGCCGGCGTCGACCGCGGACCGGAATTCGAGCAGCTGAACGGCCCCCCTGACGGTCACCTCCCGGTGCACGGCCCGGCTGACCGACCGGGCCACCTCGGCGGCCGCCAGCAGGGGCGCCTGGTGGCCGTCCAGCCGCCCGGCCGCCTCGGTGATCGGCATCGCGGCCCGATCGTCGCGGCCGGGCAGCATCCGCCGGATCTCCTCGGCGGCGGCCAGCACCCCGGGATCGGCGATGGCGTCCCGGGCGATGTGGTCGGCGAGTTTCCCCAGTTCAGAGGTGCGTGCCCGGCGGATCGCGACGTCCGCCGTGGCCAGCGCGCGGGCGATCGGCGCATAGTCGGTGCCGCGCCCGGTGTAGTAGGCGCCCAACGCCACACCATGCCGACTCTCCGCCTGGGCGAAATCGGTCACGGCCTGATTCCAGGCCACCCCGAGCGACAGGTGGTCACGCGCGTCCTGCCAGGTCACGTCCGGGCGGGTGACGATCGCCAGGGCGCGCTTGTCCGCCCGATAGGTCCCGCCGAGCTTCTTCAGAACCTGTTGGGGGTACGCGAACCGACGCGCCAGTCCGTCCACATCGGTTCCGAGGAGATCCTCCGTGAAGTACGGCGTGGCCGCCCGTTCCGCCGCCGCCAGGGCCTCGCCGGCCTGCCGTAGTTCCCGCACCGCCCGATCCGCGTCGGCCCGCCCGGCAGCCGACAGCCAGACGCGCTCCGGCCGGTCGGCGCTGCGGCCCAGTTCGGCCACGACCAGGGTCGCCTCGGCGTCGCCGAACGACACGACCGGCGGCAGTCCCAACGTGTCGGCCAGTTCCGCCAGGCGACCGCCGGCCTCCCGTAGCGTCGCGGCGTCCCGACCGAACGTCCCGGCGAGGGCCGTGGCCTGCTCCGCCGTCAGGTCCCCGCCGTCGGTGGTGTCGACGCCCGGCAGGCTGTCCGGCACCGGAATCTGGAACCAGGGGACCCCGGCGGCACGGTCGGCCGCGTCCCGGCGACCGGCCAACTCCCGCAACTCCACGGCGAGACGGCCGGCCGCCTCCCGGAACGGGTCCAGCCGCTCCGCCGTCAGCCACTGCACCGGCACACCGGACGGGCGCCGCGCACCGAGGTCCACCAGGCGCGCCAGATCGGGTGCACGGCACAGCCGGTCGACGCCGAACGCCGCGGCCAGCGGCGCGTGGGCGGCGGCGATACCGGTCAGGGTGTGCAGCGCCGACGCGCTCTCGGCGAGACGCGCGTCCAGCGAACCGCGGAAGGTGACATCACGCCAGAGGTAGTCCGGCCCTTCGGCGGCCGGACGCCACGCCCCGGCCAGTTTCGCGACCGCCTCCCGGGTGGCCTCCGGCATCAGGTGCGAATGCGGTTCGACACCGAGCCGCCGCCGGACCATGTCCAGCGCGGCGGCCTTCTCCGCGACGAAGAGCACCCGTCTGCCGGCCTGCCGCAGCGCCCCGATCATGGCGGCGACGGTCTGCGACTTGCCGGTGCCCGGCGGGCCGTCCAGCACGAACGATCGCCCGGCCAGCGCGGCGGCGACGGCCGCCCGCTGATCGGGGTCGACCTCGACACGGGTCTCGACGTCGTCCGCGGTCCCGGGCTCGTCCTCTCTTCCGCTCTCTTCTCCGGCAAGGGCCCGGACGATCGGGTGGGCGACGACGACCGCCTCGTTGTCGAGCAGGTCCTGATACATCGCCTCCGCCCCGTACGAGAAACAGGAGAGCATCACCGGCTCGGTCACCCGCCAGCCGGCCCGCCCGGACACCGCGGCCCGTATAGCGGCCAGATCACCGGACGCCGGCAGCACGATCCCCACCTGCCGCAGCCGCACCGCCAGCACCGGGTTGACGACGGGTTCCTCCGCCACGAGCCGGTCACCGGCGGGCCCCGGGCGCAACGGGACGAGCACCAGCGGACTGGAGTACCTGATGTCGTCGTCGTCCGCCCAACTCAACGATCCGACGGCGAGGTGCAGCGTCCGGCGCCCGCGTTCCAGGAACTCCCGGTGCGACCGGCGCTGCAGGTCCCGCAGAAGCGGCACGAGTTCCTCAGCGGTCCGGTCGGTCCGCAACCCCCGAGCCACATCCGACGGCGAGATCCGGACGGCGGTGCCGGCCCGCATCCCGTCCAGAAGCGGGGCGGCCCCCGGCGACAGAATCCGGACCGCGCCGGCCCTGCTCATCCGGAACCGAAGAAGCGGGTTCCGCTCCGACAGGTCGACAAGCCCGTCCCGCCAGCGACGAACAGTCTCCAGCACGGGAGGGTTCGGTTCGGCGTCGCCGCGCATGCCATTGCTCCATCCGCACTTCAAGTCCCGCAACGGATCCGCCTCGTCACTCACCGCAACGAAGCAGACCGATGTCCGAGATCAGAAAGTCCGGCTCGAACCCCAAGACAGTAGCGTCGGCCTCTCGGCGTGATGAACCGTCATCGCTTATCCCCTTCGCGGTCGTAGAGGTGGGCCACCGACCGATGCCCGGCTTCGCACACCTTCTGGGCGGCGATGGCAGGCAGCCCTCTTCCGCGGCTGTGGATGTCAAGTCCGCTACGGGAACGATCCGCACGTTCAGTCACCGGCGGCCGCGACGAGCCGAAGAGAGAAGAACCGCCTGTCAGATCTGACAGGCGGTTCAGGTGTTGCTGATGGTGGGCGATACTGGGATCGAACCAGTGACCTCTTCCGTGTCAAGGAAGCGCGCTCCCGCTGCGCCAATCGCCCTCAAACTGCGAGGTGGAGACGGGATTTGAACCCGTGTACACGGCTTTGCAGGCCGTTGCCTCGCCTCTCGGCCACTCCACCGAGCAGGCCGATGCAAATCGCAAGCAGCAGCCTCTCCGAGCGGACGACGGGATTCGAACCCGCGACCCTCACCTTGGCAAGGTGATGCGCTACCACTGCGCCACGTCCGCATGTCGTCCGGCACGTTCCCCGGCAACGGATGAAACATTAGCCGAGCCACCACCCGAATGCCAAAGCGGGGTCACCCCAGCCCGTACATCCGGTGAACACCGTCGATGTCACCCGCCGAGAGCGCCGCGCGCTGACCGATCGTCGCGGCCGGGTCCACCGGGACGATCGTGGGCCGGCCGTTGGCACTGAACGCGGTCCGCGGGTAATGCATGATCGACCCGTAGTCGTACCCGCCCAGGTCGTCGCCGTCGGTGATGTGCTGGTCGAAGTTGTGTTCCTGGCCGGTCTGGATGTTCGCGAAGTCGATCCGGACGAACATGTCCCGGTCCTCCCGGCTCTGCTCGTGCCAGAGGCCGACCGCGTGCCCGATCTCGTGGATGGCGTTGCCGACGCTGCAGCCCGGCCCGAGGCTGAGGGTCTGCGCACCGCCGTCCTGCAAGCCGACGAAGCTCCAGCAGCCGCCCGCGTCCATGAACCGCACGAAGTTCACATGCTCGGCGGGATCACGTTCGGTGAACCGGATCCGGGTGTTCTGCTCCCAGTGGGCGATCGCGTCGCGTACCCGCTCAGGGTTGGGCAATGCCGGGTCGACCGTGAACGGAACCAGCCCGCCCGGCCAGCGGAATCGACTGCCGCTGATGCCGACGGCCGAGGCGACGTCGCCGGCCACCGCCTGTTCACGCGCCTCGGCGAGCTGCTGCTCGAACTCGTCGACCAGCCCGAGGGCGATGTCCCCCTCGAAGATCGCCATGCCGCCGACACGGCTGTAGATCGCCGTCCGCACACCGAACGTGACTCCGGAGATCCGCGCGGTGCCGCGTTCCCCACCGCGGAACTCACCCTGGCCGATCGTCATCCCGCCTGCTCCCGCCGTTACAGCCCGACACGCCGGACCGGGACGTCGAGCCGGTCCGCCGACGGGATCGGATGGGAGGCCGTCGACACGTAGTCACCGACGGTCACTCCCCCGCTGCCGGAGACATCGACATGCACACGAACCGTCTGCCGCCCCCCGACCCCCTGCGGCAGCCGGATCTCGAACTCGATCTCCGCCTCGTCGTCAAGCGCGAGACCCTCCCGGACGGTCTCCGCGATCACCACGGCCGGCGCGTCGGCGCGGGACACCTCCTCCACCCGGGCGGTCACCCGCGCCACGCGGGCAGGCCTCGCCCCGGCCGGGAACAGGATCCGCCCCCGCACCACACATCCACCGAGCCCATCACCCATGCCACCCCAGCCTTGTCCCTCCCCGCACGCTCCGCGAGGGTCGGTCCGAGATCCGACACAGACCTCGGGGGTACGCGTAAAAAAAAAAGCCGCGTGGCCACCACCACACGGCTTCGTCGCACACTCGGATCAGGTTCAGGGTTCGCCCAGCAGACGGCGCACCTGGGCGGTCAACTCCGCCTGGAAGGCCGCCACACTGCCGTCGGAGACGCCGACCCGGTAGTCCGGCCCGGTGTCCGGGTCGCCGGCCCGGTCGAGGTCGCACCGTCCCGCCGTCCCATCGACGCGCCCATCGGTATACGCCTGCAAAGAATCGTCCATCACGGCGACAATCTCGCACGTCAGAGGCCATGCGGCCCACCGGCCGTCCGTCCGAGCAGCGACCACCGGTCCGGTCAGGACCATCGGGTTACGCCGCCGCGGCCCGACTGCCGGACACGACGTACAGACAGATCAGACTCGGTACACAGAATCTCCACAACGTGGCTCCGCATGCTTTCGTTCGGGATCAGCCGAGGAGTCACCAATGACCACGAACAACCAGTCCACATCCGCCGCGACCGATGAGCCGGTGACCGAGCTGATCGGCGCCCGGCCCGCACCCGGCCACGACGGACCGGCCACCGACACGACCGCCGCCGCCGTCACCACCCCGGCGACAGCAACCCCGAAGACGGATCCGACGTCCGGATCCGCCACGACGGAGCCGGGATCCGGATCTGCCGAGCCCGGCTCCAGCTTCAGCTCCGGCTCCGGCTCCGGCTCCGGCTCCAGCTCCGGCTCCAGCTCCGTGACGAGCACCGACGACGAGAAGACCTCGGTGGACCTCTTCGCGATCTCGGACACCGTCGGCACGCCGGCCCTGCCGCCCGCCTCCGACCCGTTCACCTCAGACCCGGCCACCAGCGCCGAACCCGCGCCGGCCGCTCCCTTCCCGACATCTCCCCGGACGGACGCGGACCCCACCACCGCCAAACCGGTCACGCCCACCGCCGATCCGACGCCCACCGCCGCCATTCCGGTCACACCCACCGCCGATCCGACGCCCACCGCCGCCTTCCCGACGCCGCCCACGCCCGCACCGACCGCTGCCATGCCGACCGTTCCGGCAACCTCGCTGCCGGTGGCCGCCTCCCCGGGCTCCGGAACACCGGTGCTCACTCCCGAGGTGGTGGCCACCCCACCGGAATGGGTCAAGACCGGCCCCCTCACCGAGATCAACGCGGCACCCTCGGCAGCCGGCCCCGGCGCGGGTCCGGGCAGTGTCGCCGGCGGTGTTCCACATGCCGGTGGGCCGGGCGGGCCGTTCCCGCCCAACGGTGGTCCGGCTCCGTGGGCGCCGGCGCCGAAGGGCTCCGCCGGCAAGGGTGCGCGGTTCGCCGGGTTCCGTAAGAGCCCCAAGCTGGTCCTGGTGGCCGCGATCCTGGTCACCGCCATCGCCAGCTCCGGGGTCACCGCCGCGGTCATGTCCGCGGTGGGTGGCTCGTCCTCCCCCACGGTCAGCACCCAGCAGCAGGGCGGCGGTCCCGGCGGCTTCCAGGGTGGCGGCGGCATGCAGGGCGGCGGAGGGATGCAGGGCGGCGGAGGCCCCGGCGGCGGCATGCAGGGTGGCGGTGGCATGTTCGGCGGCGGCCAGGACAGCCAGAGCGGCACCCTCCCCGACTCGGGCTCGGGCACCGACTCCGGCTCGGGCACCGGCACCGCACCCGGCACCGGCACCGCGCCCGACTCAGGCACCGGCACCGACTCGGGCACGGTCACCGCGCCCGGCACCGGTACCTGATCCCTACATCGGCATCGCGGTGAACGCCGACCGGGTCGTCCCCGGCCGGCGTTCACCGCTAAGGCCGGCCGGACTGTCAGCACCCTGATGCCGCGGCCGGTCCTCTCCGGCCGGCGTTCTGTGTGATGGCCGTGGCTGAACCGGCCTCAGTCCGCCACGCCGACCGGTTGACCGATCGTTTCCGGACGATCGAGGCAGGCCAGCATCGCGTGCGCGAGATCCGCGCGGGACACCCGGTATCCCCGCGGCACCACACCACCGACCGTCATGCGGTAGCCGCCGCGCAACGGCCCGTCGGTCAACTGCGGCGGCCGTACCGACGTCCACGCCGCCCCCGACGCCGCGAGCGCCTCCTCCATGGCCCGCAGATCGTCGTAGACCGGCCGCAGCACCGCGGAGATCACCGGGCGCAGCACGGCCCGGCTGAGCAGGCTGTCCCCGTCCGGCGTCGGCCCCACCGGCGCGGCGCTGATCACCACGATGCGCCGGCTGGGAACCCGGTCCAGTCCGCGCAGCAGCGCCCGGGTGACGGGTGCGGCGACCGGCCCGACGTTGCGGCCCCGGGGCCCGACCGCGGACAGAACCGCGTCGGCGCCGTCCATCGCCTTGCCGACCTCGTCGGCGTCCCGGTCCGGGTCCCCCACCCGGACGACGGTGAGTCCGGCGTGCCGCAGCCCGAACCGCCCCGGATCACGCACCACGGCCGTGACCGTGTCCCCTCGCCCGACCGCCTGTTCGACCAGGTGAAGGCCGGTCTTTCCGGTAGCTCCGAAGATCGTGAGTCGCATGACTTCTCCCCCAGCTCGGATTTCGTCATGCTAGGTGATAGTCACAGGATCGTGCAATCACTGCCTGGTACGGTCACGTCATGATCGATCCGCCCGCACTGGGCTCTCGGGTGGCCTTCCTGCTGTCCCAGCTCGGCTTCCAGAGCGCACAGTCCTTCACTACCCGGCTGGCGCCCCTGGGCCTGACACCCAACCGGTTCGGCCTGCTCACACACGTGGCCCGAGCCGAGGGCCAGACCCAGCAACAGCTGGCCGAACTGCTGGGCCTGCACCGCAACACGATGGTCACCCTGGTCGACGACCTGGAATCCCAGGGCCTGGTGGAACGCCGCCGACACCCCGAGGACCGCCGCGCGTACGCCATCCACCTCACCCCGGCCGCCCGCGACCTGCTCCCCGCCGCCACCGAGGCCGCCGAGGCCCAGGAGGCGTCGGTGCTGGCGGGCCTGACCGAACAGGAACAGGATCAACTACGCACCCTGCTGCTGAAGATGGCCACTCAGCAGGGCGTGACCTCAGGTGTCCATCCCGGACTCACCACTCACCGCGGACACTCCGCGAAGCCTGAGTGATATCACGCATGGTTCCGGAGGTGTCTCATGGCGAACATCCTCATTCGTGACCCGAGCCGGTAAGCCGTCGATCGCCTCGATGCGGAGGCCGCTCATCTGGGCCTTTCCCGAAACGAATACCTGCGCCGAAAGCCCGAGGAACGTCCCACTCCCCCGCTGCGCAGCAGGTAACCGATCAGGATCGGCAGCGATCCGCCGAGGCCTTCGGCGACCTGTCAGACCCACGATCATGGACAACGCACGGTGACCAGCCGGCCGATCGACGAGTCGGCTCACGTCAAGCTTCCACTCGGCCATGCCGACGACCGGGCGACTGGAATGTACGGATCGTTCGCGGAGCGGTCCGCCTTTCGAGCACTACCAGGCTGGAGATCGGCTGTTCCGCACGATCCGGCGCCCTCGCAATGCCACGTACTTTAAGTTGATCATGAATGTGACCGTCGACTCTGCGGCTGCGATCACGTCCGCCGGTCGCCGCCTCCAGACACCACCCCCGAGCGCCGCCTCTAGACACGTTTCGTGGTCAGGGTGCGAAGCCCATCCGCGTGGTGACTTCGGGCGCGCTGGACGCCCGAAGTCACCACACCCGTGGTCGTGTGGTGAATACGGGCGCGCTGGACGCCTGAAATCACCACACCCGTGGTCGTGTGGTGAATACGGGCGCGCTGGACGCCTGAAATCACCACACCCGTGGTCGTGTGGTGAATACGGGCGCGCTGGACGCCCGTAATCACCACACCCGTGGCGGTGTGGTGAATACGGGCGGGATGGGCGGCTGAACTCACCACGCGGACCCTGATGACGAAACATGTCCAGGCGCCTCGTGCGTCGGCGCTGTTCAGCCGCTCGCGGCCTTCCCGGGGCGGCCGCTCGCGACGACCCCGGGGCCGTCGCCAAGATCGAAAGAGGCCGATTGGCGTTCCGGCCACCCCCGGCCGTCGCCCACTCCCGGCCGTCGCCCACCTGGGCCGTCGCCCACGGTCCATCCGCGAGCCGAAAACAACCGCGGGCGACGGCCGAGTGACCCCGAGCCGTCGCCGACGGCTGATTCCCACCCTCCCGAACAGCCGCCGCCGACGGCTCGACCGCCTCGGCCGTCGGCCACGGTCCGTTCGCGAGCCGAAAACAACCGTGGTCGACGGCCGACAGTCGCACCATGCCACCCAGCTCAAGTTGACCTTGGATGTGACCCAACCCTGCGACAAACGGCTGAGCTGCCCTGATGCGACCGCCACCGCCACCGCCGTCGGCTGGCGGCTGGCGGCTGGCGGCGATCAGTGGGCGGTGGTGATGAGGCGCCGAAGAGCGGCGTGACCGGGTGGACCCCAGGTCGGCTTGCCACCGGGCCGTCCATGCACACCCGCGTCGCCGATCATCATGCCGGCCAATGCCTTGCCGACGGCCCAGCCCCGGGCCCTCCGCAACATCGCCGCGTCCGGACCGGGCCGACCCGCCACGTCCGGACCGGGCCGACCCGCCACGTCCGAGCCGGGCCGACCAGTCCGGTTCGCCGCGGGCAGGGCCGGCCGGTACGCCGCGTGGAACAGGTCGAACGCCTCCTCCGGCAACAGGATCCACGCCGCCGCGAGGTCGCACGCCGGATCGCCGGCGCAGAGATCACCGAAGTCGATGACGCCGCAGAGCGTACCCTCGCAGGTCAGGACGTTGGCCGGATGCAGGTCGACATGGATCCAGGTGGGCGGGCCGTCCCAGACCGGCGCGGCGGCCGCGTCCCGCCAGATCGCGTCGACCGCGTCCGGGTCGTCGACCAGACCGAGTTCGACCGCTGACGCGAGCATCCGGGTGAACCCCTCGGCCCCGTCGGCGAGCACCCCGCCCCGGCCCTGCGCCACCGGCGCCGCAGCGGGCGCCGGCTGATGAAGAGCGGTCAGGAAGGCGCCCAACGACGCGGCGGACTCCGCGGCTCGCGCGCCGGTGACCGGTTCCCGGTCGGCCGGCGCGCCGGGAACCCAGGTGGTGACCAGCCAGGTTCGGGGAAACGCCGCGGTCGGCTCGCCGAGACGTTGTGGCACGGGCACCGGCAACGGCAGCCGCCCGGCCAACTGCGGCACCCACCGGTGTTCCTTGCGCAGCAGCGCGTCCGCCGCCGCGGTTGCGAACGGCAGCCGCACCGCGAGCTCGTCCCCGAGTCGCCACAGTTGGTTGTCCCAGCCGCTGGCGCCCCACGTGACGGGCATTTCCGCGTACTCCGGAAACTGCTCTTGAATCAATGCCTGGACCAGGGCTGCGTCGATCTCCCCAGCGGAGGCTGCGGGTCCGGACACACCAGCCACACTAGACACGTTCCGCAATCAGGGTGAGAAGCCCATCCGCATGGTGACTTCAGGCGCGCTGGCCGCCCGTATTCACCACACCCGTGGTGGGCGTGGTGAATACGGGCGCGCCACGCACCCAAAGTCACCACGCCCGATGTGGAGCGTGTTGAAAACAAACGCGCCACGCGCCTGATGTCACCACGCGGGCCCCGACGACGAGACGTGTCTCGCGGATCAGCGGAAGGCGTCCACGTGACGCGCGGCCCAGGCGGCGAACGGCCGCGGCGGCCGGCCCAGGACCGTCGCCACGTCGGGGCTGATCCGCTGTTCACGTGGGGTCGGCGTGCCGAGGATCGCCAGCGTGCCGTCGACCACCGGCGGCGGCATGAAGCGGAGCATCTGCTCGCGGGCTTCGCCGGGTGTCTGCTCGGTGAAGCCGATCGGTTCGCCGAGCGCCGCGGCGAGGTCGGCGGCCCGGTCGCGGGGCGTGCTCAGGGCCGGGCCGGTCAGCTCGTACGTGTGACCGTCGTGCCCGCGGTCCCGGAGGACGACGGCGGCCACCTCGGCGATGTCCGCCGGATCGATCACCGGCAGCCCGACGTCACCGAACGGCGCGCTCACCGAACGGCCGGCCCTGATCGGTTCGGCCCAGGCGAAGGTGTTGGAGGCGAAGCCGCCCGGGCGCAGGATCGTCCAGCCGAGACCGGACCGGCGGACGTTCTCCTCGATGGTGTGCAGGGGCGCGTGCGACGGCGCCTCCGGTCGTGTCGCGACGGCCTGGGAGGACTGCAGCACGATCCTCTTCACGCCGGAGTCCACGGCGACCCGCAGGATCTCCGGCATGTCGAGGTGTGCCCCGGCCCCCGCCACGAGCAGGAACAACGCCTCCGCGCCGTCGAGCGCCGGGCGCAGGGTCTCCGGCTGTTCGAGGTCGGCGTGCTCGTGGCGTACCCCATCGGGTGTGGAGATGGGGCGCTGCCCCCGGGACACCGCCGTCACCGTGGCGCCCGGCGTGGCGAGGAGCGGCAGGAGTGCCTGTCCGACGTTTCCGGTGGCGCCTGTCACGACGATCATGTCGTGCCTCCGTTTCGACCGCGGCGTTCGCGCGGTTCGAGGAGACGCTAGTAACGTCGGGATAGTAGGTACCTAGAGGATAGTAATGGGTTCGTGACGGAGGACACATGGAGCAGACGGCGGATCCGCAGACCGCGTGCCCGGTCACACCGGTCGTCGACATGGTCTTCAGCCGCTGGACGACGCCGATCCTCTGGTCGCTGCACCACCATGGCCGGCAGCGTTTCGTCGAGTTGGAGCGCCGCCTGACCAGCATCACGCCCAAGGTGCTCACCCAGCGGCTCCGCCAGCTGGAACGCGACGGGCTGGTGGCGCGCACCTACCACGCCGAGGTGCCGCCCCGCGTCGAGTACGAGATCACCGCGCTGGGCGCCGGCCTCGGTCCGCTCTTCGCCCAGCTGGCCACCTGGGCCGACGCCAACCTTCCCGAGGTGGAGCGGGCCCGCGAAAGCTACGACGCGCGGCCGGCACCCGCCCGTCAGGCGTCGACCGACACCGGTCGCGCGCGGTAGGACCGGGCGGCGGAGAGCAGGTAGAGGATGGCACCGCCGACGGCGTACCCGGCCAGGCCGGTGAGGGACAGCTCGCTCGCGGCCGCCTGCTTGACGAAGGTGAGACCGATGACGCTGGACAGGCCACCGCTGATGATCATCGGCCACTGTCCGCGCATTCCCCGCCGCAGCCGGTTGATCGCGAGGGCCGACTGGATCGCCCCGGTGAGGACGGCCCAGACGCCGAAGATCCGCAGCACCGGGGCGGGTCCGCCGCCGGCGCCCAGCGCCACCGCGACCGCTGTGCCAGTGCTGATCACCGCGTTGACCAGCTGCGCCCGGACGTTCCCCGGATTCCCGAGGGCCCTCTGGGTACGGGCGTCCAGCAGCGAGGCGGCGACGTCGAGGAGCGGATAGAGGACCAGCAGGACCACGGCGGGCCCCGGCAGGTCGGATGCGGCGGTGAGATCGCCGGCCGGCGACAGGGCGACGGCCAGCGACCCGGCCCAGAGCAGGGCCAGGACGGCACGGACCAGGTAGAGCACGGCGGGGTCCTTTCTCGAACAACGGCGATGCGGACGGTACGAGGAAGGAGTCTGCGATCGGCCGGACCCGGCCACGTACTTCGAACGAAGTACTCGGGCCGAGTTCCGGTGCCCGAGAATCAGGGCATGATCGCCACCCCGCTGTGGATCCGCCGCCCGGAACTGGTGCACCTGTTCGCCTACACGGCGGCCGGGCTCTCCTTCACCGGGCAGATCGCGGCCACCGTGCTGCGCGGGTCGGACGGACGCGTCGTCCTGGCGGTGCTGCTGGCCGGCGCCGGGACCGCCGTGTCCTGGCGACTGCCGTGGACCGGTCTGGCCGTCACGAGCGCGGCGTCCTTCGCCGTCACCGCGGTCGGCAACGACCCGCTGGCGGTGTGGATGACGGCGGTGTTCGTCCTGTTCTCGGTCACCTTCCGCGGACTGCCGGCGCCGGTCGCGACGACGCTGGTGGCGGCCTTCCTCCTCGGGGCGTTCATGACGGTGGGAGGTTTCCGGGGCGGGCCGGTCGTCGGGGTCGCCGCCCTCTTCTCGGCGATCGCCGGAGGGGCCAGCGGAGCCGCGCTGCGCATCCACCGGGACCGGTGGTGGATGCTCGAGGAACGGGCCGCCCGCGGGGTGGTCGAGGAACGCCTGCGCATCGCCCGCGATCTGCACGACGTGATCGGTCACCAGGTGGCGATGCTGAGCATGAACCTCGGGATCGCCGAGATCGGGCTGCCGGACGACGCCGAGGCGTCCCGCAACGCCCTCGTCGCGGCCCGGTCCAACGCCCGTACGGTGATCGCCGAGACGCAGCGGATCCTGGCGCTGCTGCGACGGGGCGACGACACCCCGGATCTCCGGCCCCCGCCGTCGATCGACGGCCTGGAAGGGCTGTTCGCCTCGTTCGCGAGCATCGGCCTGGAGGTGCGGCCGGACATCGCGGTCCCGGCCGGGGCTGTCGAACCCAGCCTCGGCGTGACCGTCTTCCGGGTGGTGCAGGAGGCGCTGACGAACGCGTACCGGCACGGCGAGGGAGAGGCCACCGTGCGGGTACGCGAACAGGACCGGAGACTCCGCGTGACCGTCGAGAACCGCACCGCCCGCGCGAGCCGTGCACCCGGTACGGGCGGCGGACTCGGACTGGTGGGGATGCGGGAACGGGTCGAATCCTCCCACGGGCGCCTGACCATCGACGACGGTCAGGGACGCTTCCGGGTCGACGCGGAGTTCGGCCCGGTGGGCGAGGCCCTCGGATGACGCGGATCGTGATCGTCGACGACCAGGACGACATCCGGGCCGGTATCCGGTCGATGCTCCGGGCCGACCCGGCCCTGACCGTGGTGGGTGAACTGTCCGACGGACTGCAGGTCGCCCCCTTCCTCCGGGAACACCCGGTCGACCTGGTCCTGATGGACATCCGGATGCCCGGCATCGACGGTGTGGAGGCGACCCGCCGGATCCGGGCCGAACACCCGGCCGAGAAGGTTCGGATCATCGTGCTCACCACCTTCGACCAGGACGACGTCGTGCTGGCCGCCCTCCGTGCCGGCGCCAACGGTTTCCTGGGCAAGACCGTCAGCCCGGCCGAACTCGTCGCCGGGATCACCGAGGTGGCGGGCGGCGGTGGCACCCTGTCGGCGAACGCGACAGCCGCACTGATCGGCCACATGGCGGACAACCCTCCACCGGTGATCGACAAGGTTCTGCTGCGCCGCTTCGACGTCCTGACGCCCCGGGAACGGGAGATGGTCGTCCTGGTGGCCCGGGGCCTGAGCAACGAGGAGATCGCCGGGCGGATGGTCGTGTCGCCGTTCACCGTCAAGACCCACGTGGTGCGGGCGATGACCAAGATCGGTGCTCGGGACCGGGCCCAGCTGGTCTCGTACGCCTTCCGGGCCGGCCTCGGCCCGCCGTCGGATCAGCCCTGGTAGGGCGGCGCGACACCCCAGCCCCAGTGCGGGACCGGCGCTTGACCGGGTGGCGTCGCGCCCGGCTGGGAGTTGGCCCGGGCCAGCCGGGTCCCCCACTCGATGTAGCCGGCGAACGCGGCCCGGAACTCCGGGTCGTCCGGCAAGCCGACCTCGTCGGCCGCGTCCATCAGCAGGCTCACCCAGCGGCGCCGTTGCGGCTCGGTGATGGCCCGGCCCAGGTGCTGGCCGAGCATGTGGGCGTATCCGCCGCGCTCGTCGGTGTACCGCGACGGGCCACCGAACACTTCGGACAACCACATCGCCACGTAGCGCGGATGGCCCGGATCCATGTGCGCGAACAGTGGGCCGATCACGTCGTCGGCGCCGACCTTCTCGTAGAAGCGGCTGGTCAGTCGCTCGAACGCGTCGGCGCCGCCGGCCCAGTCGTAGAGGGTCGGGACGGCCCCGCCGGAGCCGCGGACCACGGTCGGCTCGTAGTGGCGCATCTCCTTGATCGCCCCGACGTGGGGCCCGATCTCGGCGAGGAAACCGGGGAACAGATCACCGGTCCGGAATCCCTTGAGGTGGTCCTCCGGCGAGGTCCACACGATGCGCAGCAGGTAGGCGGACGGTTCCTCGGTGCAGCGGCTCAACTCGAAGTCGACACACTGCGGCGCCTGCGCGAGGAACCGGGCCGCTCGCCGGTAGGCGTCCTCGAAGGCCGTCGTGTCGCCGGGGATCTCATACCGGATGTACTCGACCGTCATGCCTCAACACTAGGTGCGTGCCGCTCGTGATGAGGAGCAGGCTGATTCCCGACGGGGTGGCTCTCGCGACGAGCGCCTTGAACCGGGGCGGCCACGACGCCCGTGGCCGCAACGCCGTTCACTCCCCGGCCCGGCGCGCCCGGTTGAAAGTGATCAGCTCGTCGAGCGACTGCAGCGTCCGGGTCAGTCCCGCGATGTCGGTGCGGAGCTTGTCGCGTACCTCGACCAGGCGCTCGAAGGCGGCATCGCTCGTCTCGTCGCTGGGGGTCTCCAGGCAGGGCAGCACCTCGAGGATGACCTGGCTGTTCAGCCCGGCCGTGTAGAGCCCCTGCAGGTAGTTGACCCGGTCGACCTCGCGCTCGGTGTAGTTGCGGTGCCCACCGGAGCTGCGCTCACTGGACAGCAGTCCCTGCTGCTCGTAGTAGCGCAGCGACCTCGTGCTGACCCCGGTACGTTCGCTGAGCTCGCCGATCCGCACGGGAACCTCCTCCGGTGGGCTGCGCCACAGACCCTTGAATCTGACATGGATGTCAAGATCTAGCGTAGCCCGCATGACAAACCCGCAGTTCACAGCCCTGCACGTCGCCGTCGACGCCGGCGTCGCCACCGTCACCATCGACAACCCGCCCCTCAACCTGCTCGACACCGCACTGATCACGGATCTGAATGCGTTCGCCGACGGTGTACGCGACGACGGGACCGTCAAGGTGATCGTGTTCGAGAGCGCCGACCCGGAGTTCTTCATCGCGCACGGCGACGCCCACTTCGTCGACCGCCCGGAGAGCTTCGCCGCTCTCGCCGAGGGTCTCGAGGGCCCGTTGAACCCGATGCAGGCCCTGCACGAGAAGCTGCGCGCCCTGCCGCAGATCACCATCGGCAAGATCGCCGGTTTCGCCCGCGGCGGCGGTCACGAACTGTTGATGGCACTCGACCTGCGCTTCGCCGCGATCGGCCGCGCCCGGGTGGCCCAGCCCGAGGTGCTGCTCGGCATTCTGCCCGGCGGCGGGGGCACGCAGTATCTGACCCGGCTCACCGGCCGCGCCCGCGCACTGGAACTGCTGCTCGGCGCCCCGCTGGTCGACGCCGAACTGGCCGAACGTTACGGGCTGGTCAACCGGGCCCTGCCCGCCGACGAACTGGACGACTTCGTCGACGTCCTCGCCCACCACATCGCCGGCCTGCCCGCCGCGGTCATCCAGGCGGTACGCACCGCGGTCGACGCCGCCCTCACCGGATCCTACGAGGACGGCCTGGTGGTGGAGAACCAGAAGCTCGGCGAGTTGTTCACCGCCGAGGCCGCCCAGCGGACGGTGGACCTGCTCAAGGTCGGCTACCAGACCCGTGAGGGCGAGAAGCGGCTCGAGCAGATCCTCCACGGCTGACCGCCCCGTCGCGGAGCCGGACAGCGAAAGAGCTCCCATCGATCGATGGGAGCTCCGGGGCGTCGTGCCATGTGGCCGGGGCAGCCTCGTCACAGGTCCGGTCACATGAGCTTCAAGAACCATTCGACGGCCTCCGGCGGTCCGAGGATGGTGGAGTCGAAGGCCGGCTCGGCTTGTCGCCCCAACTGGTCCCGGGCGTCCAGTACGCGGTACACGAACCGGTGCTCTTCGGTGATGCGCCGCGATGCCCAGCCTGAGAGGTCGCCCTTGAGGAGTTCCGGCTTGCCGATGCCGCCGTCTTCACCTCGCTGAATGTCCTTGATGAAAGCATTGATCCGCTTAAGGGTCTTGCGATCACCCGACTGCCGGCCCACGTACTCGTCCCACGCATCCGGGTGCCAGACGAGCTTCAAGCAGAGCCCTCCGCGTCCTGTTCGATCAGCTCATGCTGGACCAGCCCACCGGCTTCCATCTCCGCCCGCCGACGGCGCAACTCGCGGCCGTTGGCGCCCCGGGACAGGTACTCAGTTTCGCGCCACGCGTCATAGTCGCTCTTCAGCATGATGACCAGCGGCTCGTGCCCACTGCGGGTAACTACAAGATCTTCGGCGTCGTTCTCGATGGCGTCGAACTCGTTCGCGAGGTTCGCCCGCAAGTCCGAAGCAGTGATGACCTTCATGACCCCTCCAGCGTTGTACGTCATATCGCACAACGCCCTGGAGATCAAACCCTAGAAGGCGACGATCACAGGCAACGCCGGCGACAACAGCCACGATGACGGCCTACGTGCCTCACCGCACACTCGCAGCTCAACGCGCCGTTGACCGAGACGGTTCTTGAACTGCCGACAATCGATTCAAGTTTGCCCAGGTAGGCCGGCCAGAGGCGAGTGGGGCAGGTCAGCCGGCCGGCCAGGATCAGAGGACTCGTCGACCCGAGTAACAGAAGAACCGCCCGTCAGATCTGACAGGCGGTTCGGATGCAAATACTCGTGGGCGATACTGGGATCGAACCAGTGACCTCTTCCGTGTCAAGGAAGCGCGCTCCCGCTGCGCCAATCGCCCTCAAACTGCGAGGTGGAGACGGGATTTGAACCCGTGTACACGGCTTTGCAGGCCGTTGCCTCGCCTCTCGGCCACTCCACCGAGCAGGCCGATGCAAATCGCAAGCAACAGCCTCTCCGAGCGGACGACGGGATTCGAACCCGCGACCCTCACCTTGGCAAGGTGATGCGCTACCACTGCGCCACGTCCGCATGCCATCCGGCGTGTTCCCCGGCGACGGACAAAACATTAGCCTGTCCCGTCCACCCACATCAAACCGGGGTCCCCTGGCGTGTCGGCGACAGGCAGGATGGGCGGATGGAGATCCGGCAGATCAGCGCCGACGAGCGCCCGTCGACCATGTTTCCGCTGCAGGGATACGCCTTCGAAGGTTCGCCGGGCAGTCCTGCCGACGTCGTCGCCCAGCAGGCGAGGGTCAGGTACTTCACGACGACGACGAGTCTGGTGGCCGAGGAGGACGGGCGGGCGCTGGCCTGCGCGGCGGGCATGCCGATGCGGCAGAACGTGCGGGGCGTGCTGCACGACATGCAGGCGATCGCGTCGGTGGCGGTGCATCCGGAGGCGCGCCGGCGGGGGTTCGCGCGGGATCTGGTGAACCGGCTGCTGCGTCAGGGGAACGACGAGGGCAGGACGGTGAGCTGCCTCTACCCGTTCCGGCCGAGTTTCTACGCCCGGTTCGGGTTCGTCGGGTTGCCGCAGCGCCGGCTGGTCTCGCTCGACCCGGCGGGCCTGGGCCGTGTCGAGGTGCCGGGGGCGTCGGTCCAGCTCCTGCCCAACCGCGAGGCCTTTGATGTGTACGCGCAGACGACCGCCCTCGTGGCCTCCCGGCGGCACGGTTTCGCCGTCTACGACGAGACCCGTTTCGAGGAGTGGCGCGGGGACCCGGTGTGGGTGGCGGTGGCCCGTTCCGGCGGGGAGGTCGTCGGCGTGCTGCGGTACCGGATCGACGGTTTCGGCGGGGAACTCACCGGTGAGGACCTGTTGACCACCGGTCCGCTGGGCCGGGCGCTGCTGCTCGGATTCCTGGCCCGGCACGTCGACCAGGTCGAGCGGATCACGCTGCGGGTCGATCCGGCGGAGGCGCCGGAGTTGTGGGCCACCGACCTGACGGCGACGATCGAGTCCCGGGTGTCCAGTCCGCTGCACCGGGCGCCGATGGCCCGGGTGTCGAGTCTGCCCGCGCTGGCCGGGTTGCCCGCCGGCGAGGCGGACGTGACGGTCGAGGTGGTGGACGACGAGCTGATCGGCGGCGTCTGGTCGTTGAGCGGCGCGGGTGGGGCTCTCACGGTCGCCAAGGGCACCGCGGAGCCGTCGGCCACGCTCACCGCCGCCGGCCTCAGTGGTCTCGTCTACGGCGTCCTGGACCCGGTGGACGTGGTGACCCGCGGGCTGGGCTCCGTCCCGGTGGACGCCTTCGACGCGTTGCGCACGTTGTTCCCCCGGCAGTTGCCGTGGGTGTGCGCGAACTTCTAGTGCTAGGAGAGGATCGGGAGACCGGCGGAGGTGAACGCCCGGCCGTCGTCGGTCACGGCCGCCGATTCGTACCCCTCGTCGGTCTTCTTGGCGAGCCAGGTCAGGCCGGCTTCGCCCATTGCGAGCGCCGCTGTCGCGTACGCGTCGGCGAGTGCCAGATCCGGTCCGACGACGGTGACCGACCGCAGGCCGCTCGCGGCCTTGCCGGTACGCGGGTCGAACACGTGGGCGCCGCGCTCGTAGGTGCCCGACGTCGCCACCGCCCCGTCGGTCACGCCGAGGACCCAGCTCAGTTTGTCGGCCTCCCACGGGTGGCGGACGCCGACCCGCCAGGGGCCGCCGGTGGGGCCCGTGCCGCGCATCCGGATGTCGCCGCCGGCACCGATGTAGTGCCGGGTGGATCCGGCGGCGGTGAGACGTTGCGAGGCCACTTCGACGGACCAGCCTTTGACGTAGCCGGACGGGTCGAGCCGGCCGCCCGCGTACGCGTCGAAGTAGCCGTCCGTGTCTCGCCACAGGTCTGCGCACCGGTCCAGGACGAGCCGCAGGTCCGCCGAGGCGTCCTCGAGTCGCAGGGTGCCGTCGCGGAACCGGCACACCTCGCTGTCGTCCTTGTACGTGCTGAACCGCGCGTCGACCTCGTGGAGCCAGGTGCAGGTGGCGTCGATGAGCTCCTGCTGTCGCGGGGCCGGCAGGTCGTCGGCGAGTTCGATGCTGACGACCGTTCCCATCACCTGTTCGACGTGGCGCACGAACCGAGACCCTACGCCCCGGCCTTGTCCAGTGCGGCCTGCAGGGATGCGACGTACGACTGGCTGGTGAAGGTGGCGCCGGAGACCGCGTCGACCTCGGCGCTCTGCGATTTCAGGGTCGCCGCGGCGAGGGTCTTGACCGCGTTCGGGTTGATCGTGCCGCTGAAGCCGTCGGTGGGCGCTGTCGCGTTCGCCGCCGTGATCTTGCCGCCGCTGACCTTGATCGTCACCTGGACCGTGCCGTACTGGTTCTGTACGGCCTTGCCCTTGTAGGTGCCGGCCTTGAGCCCGGTCTCCTCTTCCTCGGCCTTCTCGTCGTCCTTCTTGTCGTCGTCCTTGTCGGCGCCCTTCGAGGCTCCCTTCGAGGCGCCCTCGGTGGGTTCGGCGGTGCCGCCGGCCTCCGGCTCCTCGGCGACCTCTTCCTGCTCCTGCGCGACCGGCGCTGTCGCCACCGGCGCGTCCGGCGGGGTCACGCTCAGGCGGACCCCGAGGATCAGGGCCGCGCCGGTGAGGGTGCCGACGGCTGCTGCGGTACTACGTCGCATCGCGAGAACTCCCAAGTCCTAGGGAACGAGAAAACGGGCTCAGAACTCGAACGGGTCGAGGTGGATCTGGCTGTCCGGCACCTTGAGCTGCTTGATCGTGTCGACCGCGGCGTTGACCAGTCCGGGCGGGCCGCAGAGATACACGTCGCGGCGGTTCACGTCCGGCACCAGGCCGCGCAGGCCTTCCGGGGTGAACAGCCGGCGCGGGCCGGGATCGTTGCGGCCGCCGACGATGTACCGCACCCAGGCGTCCCGCTCCTCGGCCAGGTCCTCCAGCTCGGTGCGGAAGACCAGTTCCTCGGGGCGGCGGGCGCGGTAGATGACGATCGTGTCGGCCGGCATGTCCTCGAGCAGCGCCCGGATCGGGGCGATGCCGCTGCCGCCGGCGATGAGCAGGGCCCGCCGCCGGGTACGCCGGTCGGCGGTGAACGTGCCGAACGGTCCCTCGGCCCAGACCGGGGTGCCGGGGCGCATCGAGGCGAGCTTGCGGGTGTGCCCGCCGGCCACCGTGACGGTGAGCCGCAGCCACTTGGCGTTCGGCGCCGCGGACAGCGAGAACGGGTGCGACTGCCACCAGCCGTTGGCGGTCAGGAACCGCCAGCGCATGAACTGGCCGGCCTGGGCGGGCAGCTTCTCGAGGCGCTTGCCCTCGATGTAGATGGAGAACGTGTTGGCGCCCTCACCGACCACCTCGGCGACGCTGAACCGGTGCCGCGTGTTGAGCCAGAACGGCTCGACGACCCGGCCCCAGACGAATGCGGAGATGGTGAGGCAGCCGAGCGCGGGCCAGAACACCGAGGCGAACCGGCCGCTCATGTCGGCGCCCAGGGTGATCTGGTGGGCGTACCCGAGGAGCAGCGCGCCGTAGCTGGTCAGGTGGATCAGGTGCCACAGCTCGTACGGCAGGATGTTGCGCACGAAACGGATCGAGATCAGGGCGATCAGCCCGATCAGGCCGGTCGCGACGGTCGCGCTCATCATGTCCGGGAACGTGGTGATCACGGTCCAGCCCTGCTCGACCACGCCGGTGCCGGCCGGGATCGAGTACGCGTACACGATGAAGACGATGTGACCGACGAGCGCGAGCACCAGTGAGGTGCCCAGCCAGCGATGCCAGCGCAGCAGGTCGCGGGAGCCGACCCACTCCTCGAGCCAGGAGACCCGGCTCATCATCAGCACCTGGATGAAGAGCACGTAGCCGGCGACCAGACCGGTGATCCGGCCGGCCGCGAGCATCGTCGTGTACGTGTCCTTGACCGCGCCGGCCTGGGTGTTGAACAGCCAGAGCGCGATGCTGGTCCCGAGACCGGAGAGGAACAGCAACACGGTGAAGAGCCGGTTGCCGCTGCTGGCCTCGCCCGGCGGCCGTTGCTCCTCCGGGATCGGGACGCCGGTGCCGACCTTCCAGCCGGTCGCCGAGGTCTCCGACTCGAGGACGATGTCGCCGCGCCGGTAGGGGTCGCCGACGTACTCCGGCTGGTTCCCGTACTGCGGCGCGGGGGCGTACTGCTGCTGCCCGTAGTCCCGGTCCCGGTAGTCGTCCCGGTCCCGGTAGTCGTCCCAGGAGGCGGGCGGGCGGTTGTTCTCCGGCCGGAAGTCGGCGGCGGGCGCCCGCAGGTCGGAGAAGTAACCGTCGTCGTCGTCGGGCAGCCCGCGCCGATCCTGGTACGTCGGTATCGCCATCGTCCTCACCCGCTCGGCAGTCGTCTCACGGCGTCTGCCACCCCTGCGGCCGACGTGACAGCACCCGGTCAGCGGTGGGCCGTCAGGGATGGGTACGCGCCTCACGCCGGGTTGGCTCAATGCCGACCGGAAAATCTCCGAGTGTGGGAGGGGGATAGGTTCACCGGGTGCGTGTGGAAGATGTGGTCACGGTGATCGGCATCGGTGCCGGCGGGTGGCCGGATCTCTCGGGTACGGCTCGAAGCGCCCTCACCGGCGCCGAGGTGCTGTTCGGTGGCCCCCGTCAATTGGATCTCGTGCCGCAGCAGGTGAGCGCGCGCCGCGTCGCCTGGCCGTCTCCGCTGGTCCCGGCACTGCCCGGACTCCTGGAGGCGGAACGCGGGCAGCGGATCTGCGTGCTCGCCAGCGGTGACCCGATGTTCCACGGGATCGGCGCCACTCTCTCCCGGCTGATCGGCCCGGACCGTCTGCGCGTACTGCCGCACCCCTCGTCGGTGTCGCTGGCGGCAGCCCGTCTGGGCTGGGATCTTGCCACCGCCGACGTGGTGAGCTTGGTCACCGCACCGGTCGCCGCCCTCGGCCGGGTCCTCAGTCCGGGCCGCCGGATCCTGGTGCTCTCGGCCGGCGCGCACACCCCGGAGGCGGTCGCCGGGCTGCTCGCCGACCGGGGTTTCGGCTCGTCGGCGATGACCGTTCTGGAACAGCTGGGCGGTCCGGCCGAACGGGTCGTCACCGGCACGGCCGGCACGTGGGTGCTCCCACCCGGCGATCCGCTCAACGTGATCGCGGTGGAGTGCGGCGACGGGCCGCCGGCCTCGTGGGTGGCCGGTCTTCCCGATGACGCGTACGCCGGAGACGGCCAACTCACCAAGCGGGAGGTCCGGGCGGTCACGCTGGCCGCCCTCACCCCCTCCCCCGGTGCGCTGCTCTGGGACGTCGGCGCCGGTTCGGGAAGCATCGGCATCGAGTGGATGCGGGCGCACCCGTCCTGCCGCGCGGTCGCCGTGGAGTCGTCGGCCGACCGGGCCGCCACGATCACCGCGAACGCCGCCGCGCTCGGGGTGCCCGGCCTGCGCGTGGTGCACGGCCGCGCCCCGGACGCGCTGGACGGCCTGCCCACCCCCGACACGATCTTCATCGGTGGCGGACTGACCCGCGACGGCGTCCTGGACAGCTGCCTGGCGGCGTTGCGCCCGGGCGGCCGGCTGGTGGTCAACGCGGTGACGGTCGAGTCCGAGGCCGCGGTCGCCGCCGGTTACGCCCGGCTCGGCGGTGAGCTGACCCGGCTCACCGTGCAGCGCGGCTCGCCGGTCGGCGGCTTCACCGGCTGGCGTTCGTTCATGCCCGTCACGATCTGGTCGGTGGTGCCACGATGACCGTTCACTTCATCGGCGCCGGTCCCGGCGCCGCCGATCTCATCACCCTGCGCGGCCACCGGCTGATCGCCGCCGCGCCGGTCTGCCTGTACGCCGGCAGCCTGGTCCCGGCCGAGCTCCTCGACGCCTGCCCGCCCGGCGCCCGCAAGGTCGACACCGCGAACCTGAACCTGGACGAGATCGTCGCCGAGATGGTCGCCGCACACCGGGCCGGCCACGACGTCGCCCGTCTGCACTCCGGTGACCCGTCGGTGTTCAGCGCGGTCGCCGAGCAGATGCGCCGGCTCGACACGGCCGGCGTGCCGTACGACGTGACCCCCGGGGTTCCGGCGTTCGCCGCCGCGGCCGCCGCGCTGAACCGTGAGTTCACCGTGCCCGAGGTGGCGCAGACGGTGATCCTGACCCGGACCGCGGAGCGCGCCACCGCGATGCCGCCCGGCGAGGACCTGGCCACCCTCGGGGCGAGCCGGGCCACCATGGTGCTGCACCTGGCCGTGCAGCGGATCGACGCGGTGGTCGCCGACCTGGTCGGCAACTACGGCACGGACTGCCCGGTCGCGGTGGTGGCCCGGGCCAGCCGTCCGGACGAGCTGATCGTGCGCGGCACCCTGGCCGACATCGCCGCCCGGGTGAAAGAGGCCGGGATCAAGCGGACCGCGGTGATCGTGGTCGGCGCGGCACTGACCGCGGGACAGTTCCCGGACAGCCACCTGTACTCCACCGACCGCTGCCGGCCGTGAGGATCCTGCTGCTCGGCGGGACCACCGAGGCACGGCGGCTGGCCGGTCTGCTGGTCGCGGACGGGCACACGGTGATCAGCTCGCTGGCCGGCCGGACCCGGGATCCGCTGCTACCCGCGGGCGCGGTGCGGATCGGCGGGTTCGGCGGGGCGGACGGGCTGGCCGGCTACCTGCACGACGAGCGGATCGCCCTGGTCGTGGACGTGACCCATCCGTTCGCGGAACGGATCACGGCGAACGCGGTGGCGGCGACGGGTGCTTCCGGCGTACCCCTCATGATCGTGCGCAGGGAGGGCTGGAGCGCCGCGCCGGGCGACGAGTGGCACCGCGTCGCGTCGCTCACCGCAGCCGCCGCCGCGCTCCCCCGGCTCGGCCGGCGCGTCTTCCTGACCACCGGCCGACAGGGCCTGGCCGCCTTCGCCGCGGTGGACGACTGCTGGTTCCTGGCCCGTTCGGTGGAGCCGCCGGACCCGCCGGCGCCGCGTCGGATGACGGTGCTGCTGGACCGGGGACCGTTCACCGCCGCCGGCGAACGGGAGCTGATGCGCGGCCACCGCATCGACGTGCTGATCACCAAGGACAGCGGCGGCTCGGACGCCAAACTGGTCGCGGCCCGCGACCTGGGTCTGCCGGTGATCGTGGTGGACCGCCCCCGGCTCCCGGACGTGCCGGTGCTTGCCACGCCGGAGGAGGCCGTCGCGGCGATCAGACAACGATCGGTCGCCTGACCCCACCGGGGGTGCGGAAAACCGACAGTTCCGCCGGGGCTGATCGATGGCAGGCTCGTTCCATGGCGGTCCGGGCGCTGCATGCCGAGCTGAGTGCGGTCCGTGCCCTGGTCGCGGACGGACTCGCCGAGGTCACCGGTGCGACCAGCGACCCTGGGCGGTTCTGGATCCGGTCGGCGTGCGCGCGGCTGGCCCTGCTCGACGAGGTCCTGGTGGAGGCGGCCGGCGTGCCGCAGGCGTGGATCCGGCTGCCGGTCGCGACGGTGGCCTGCTTCGCGACGGTGGCCACGGCCGTCGCCCTGGCCGGGCTGGCGGGTCTGGGGATCGCCGGGACGCTGCTGGCCGCGGGCGTGGCGCTGCTCGTGCTCGCGGCGGCGACGCCCTGGGTGTGGCGCCGGGCCGTCCGCGCGCTGGGCCGGCGGCGGCTGGGCGGGCTGCCGGACAAGTCACCGGCCGTCCTGCTCCACGACGTGCCGGAGAGCCTGATCCGGGCCCGGGGACGGCTGGTGTCGGCGACACTACGGCAGGCGGGCTCCGGGCACTGGAGTGTCGCGGAGTTGCGGCACGCCGCCCGCGCGGACCCGGTGATCCGCCGGCTGGCCCACGCCGACCTGCTGCTCTGCCAGGCGATCGACTGCCTGGAACGCCATCTCGACGACCTCGCGAACGGGTGGCCGTGACAAGACGATCTGCCGATCCGGCACGGACTCCGGACGACGGGGTGTCCGTGCGGAGACGACTGCGCGGAATCATCCGTGAGCTCGACGCCGCGGTGGTCGACGCGCAGGTCCGGGACTGGACGGCGGACCGGCCGGACCGGGTCACGTTCGCACGGCTCGGGCAGGCCCGGGCCGAGACGTCCACCGCCGCCCGGCGTTACCGGGCCACCCCGATTCCCGTCGACCCGTGGGCGGTCGCGGCCGGGGCGGGCGGGTTCATACTGGTCACGGTGCTAGCCGGGGTGGCCGGCGTGCCGCTGCGTCCAGTGACGACGGGTGTGGTGGCGGTGGCCGGACTGTGGGCCGGGGCCGCCTGCCTGGCGATCCTGCACCTGGTACGCCGGCGGCGGGCTCGGCAGGCGTACCCCGGTGCGGCTCTGGTCGACGAGGCGACGTTCCATCCGGTGCTGCGGGAACGGCTCGACGCCTGCGCGGGGAGCGCCCGCAACGACGACGTCTATCGCCGTCGTTCCGCGGCGGCCGATCTGGAGTACGCACTGGACTGGCTCGCCGCCGCCCAGCAGGTCCCGCATCCGTGACTCGGTCAGTGCCTGCTCGGTAAGGGATGGCTGGGTTGCGGCGTGGCCCAGCCATCCCTTACCGAGCAGGCACTGTGTGACGCCGCGGGTTGCCGGACCGCCCACGAACACCGGCCCGGCAACCCTGTGTGTCACCGGTTCCTAACGGCCACCGGTGAGAACCGAGACCGGCTTCGGCGCCACGACCGGCGGCAGCTTCTTGCCACCCACCGCGGACGACGACAGCACCGACGGGTCCTCCGGAACCGTCAGCTTCTCGGTGAACGGCTGGTGCTCCGCCTTGCAGACGGTGCCCTTCGCCGGCAGCTTCCCGCCCAGCAGGTACTGGTCGATCGCGCTCGTCGCGCAGACGCCCGTCCCGTACGCGGTGTGCCCCCAGTTGTCGCTGGACAACAGCCGCGAGTTCGGCACCAGCCTGCTCGACGACACGGACGCGGCGTAGTTCGTCGCCGGGTCCCAGTAGTTGCCGATGAGCAGCACCGGTGCGGCGGTCTGCTTGTTGAACGGCCCCTTGTACGCGTCCTCGTCCCGGACGGTCCACGTGGAGCTCGCGCACTGGGCACTCAACCAGCCCCACGGGCGGCCGAAGTACTTGGCGGTCAGGTCACGGGTCGCCGTGGCGGCCGGCCAGCTCGACGCGTTCTTCGGGTGCGTGCCGTCCGTGCAGATCACCGAGGCCTGCGCCTCGAAACTGTTGTCGTACGGGAAGTCGTACCCGATCGACTTGGCGGTCTGAACCCGCTGCAGCACCGACTTCTTCGCCACGGCCGCGGTCGCACCGCCGTCGATGAGCGCCTTCAGGTCCGCCGCGAGTTGCATGACGTTCTCACCCGCGTACGGCGAATAGAGGTAGCTCAGTGAGGCGCCGATGAAGTCGGCATAGGTGATCTTCGCGGTGCCCGTCTCGTCGGTGATCACCAGGGGCTTGGCCCGCAGGCTCTTCGCGATCGCCTCGAAGTTCTTCGCCGGGTCGCCCGCGGCGAACGCGCAGTACTCCTCGCCGGCCGCGTCACACCGCTTGAAGATCTCCTTCAGCGCCGCCCACGCCCCGTCCGCGGACCGCATCCGGGCGTCCAGGATCTTGCTGCCGGTGCCGCCGGCCCCGGTCCACTGCCGCGGGTCGATGTTGCCGTCCACCGCGATCGCGCGGAACCGGTCCGGGAACATGTTCGCGTAGTACTGCCCCAGCGCGGTGCCGTAGCTGAAGCCCAGGTAGGACAGCTTCTTGTCGCCGACCGCGCGGCGCATCAGCTCCATGTCCCGGGCCACCTCGGCCGTCGACATGGCACCGGCGAGGGTCTTGCCGGTGGTCGAGCACGCCTTGCCGAACGCCTTCGCCGACTTGACGTACTTCGCCTCCTCGGTCTTGCCGAGAGGGAAGGCCACGTTCATGCCGCTGAGGACCGCGGTCTGGTCCTTGACCGACCTGAAGCACTTGATGTTGGCGCTCGCCCCGATGCCACGGGGGTCGACACCGACGATGTCGAAACGCTCCAGCACCGAGTCGCTCAGGAAGTACGGCGCGTACAGGGCGAAGTCGGTGGCCGAACCACCCGGGCCGCCCGGGTTGAGGAACAGACTGCCGATCTTCGTCTTCTGGTTCTTCGCCTTGACCCGCAGCACCGCGATCTCGGTCTTGGCGCCCTTGGGTTTGTCGTAGTCGAGCGGCACCTTCACGGTGGCGCACTCGGCGATCTCGTAGCACTTGTACCAGCCCAGCTTCGGCGTGGGCAGCGTGTCCAGGCGCTTCTTCTCGGCCTTGCTCGTGGTGGCGGGTTTCGCCGCGGCGGTGGCCTTCGCCTCAGCAGCGGCCGGACCGAACGCGGATGCCGGGACGGACGCGCTCACCGCGAGGGCGACACCGGCAACCCCGGCGATCAATAAGCGCGGGCGTGGGAGTGGCATGCAGTTCCCCCTTTTCTCGAGACGCCCGCATCGTAGGAGGCCGATGCACCCCACCCGGACTGCCGATGTGCGACGCGACACCCCTCCGCAGGTCACGGCCCTTTCCCCGCGTCAGGATCACCCGAACGGGTCCCCCGAAGGGTTGCGGGAGACACACCAGGGGGGTGACAAGTTCCTCGCGTTCTTTGGCACAGTGGACGGATGCTGACCGACGTGGACCTGCCCGCGCCCGGACTGCTCTGGACCCGCTGGGCGACGCTGAGCGCCACGCTGACCGCGATCGGCCACACCGGCGTGTGGTCGATCGACGACCGCGGCGCCCGCCTCGACGACCCGTCCGGAGGCTGGGCCCGGTTCGCCCTGCTCGACGGGCGGCGGGCCGTGCTCTACGGCCATCATCGTGAGCACAGCGCCACCGCCCGGACCGATCCGCCGCTCGACCTGCTCACCGGCGCACCGGACTGGCTGCCCTGGGACGAGCTGACCCCGCTCCACCTGGGCTTCATGATCTGGCACGAGAGCGGCCGGTGGTCCCGGGTCCGCTACCGCGACGGCCTGCAGGACGGGATGACGGCGCTGCTCGGCACGCTGCTCACCGGGGACGCGACGGCGGCCGCCCTGGCCGGGGTGGTGACCGACCGCCGTGACCTGCTCGAAGCGGACCGGCGCGACGAGGTGCGGGCGGCGGGCGAGCGTCTGCTGCACGCCGCGGTCCGGACCGAGATCGCCGCCGTACACCTGCAGGATCTGCTCGACCATCTGACGCTCACGTCGTCCGATGACGCGTACTCCTTGAAACTGAACATCTCGGGCGCCTTGCAGGTGGCGGCCTCCGGCGGCCTCACCCCCGGCAGCCGGGCACCCCGCATCGCACCCGGCAGCCGGCCCCCGATGCGCCGCGTCCGCCGGCTCAGCAACGGCGAACACGACCGTCTCGTCTGGTCCGCCATGCACGACGCCACCGAACTCCGCCGTCCGTCCCCACCCACCACCGCCGAACTGGACGCCCTGCTCGCCTGGCTCCGAGAGCGCTCCCCCGGCAAGGACGGCCGGTACACCCTGCTCGCCTACGCCGACGCCACCAGTTTCAGCACGCAACCCGGCGACGCCCCACCCGCCGACCACCCCGGCGAAGAACGGTTCACCGCGTTCCGCCGCATGACCGAACTGGTCCGGAACCTGCGCCGCGCCGAATCCGACCCGCGCTACGGCCGCTGGCTCTTCCTCCGCGTCGAAACCGGCCCCACCGGCGTCCAGGTGGAACGCCGCTACGACTCCTGGCCCCCGTGGTGGCACGACGACGGCGTCTCCGGCCCGTGGCGCACCAACCTGCAGGACGAGATGGACGCCCGCCACCTGTCGTGGCGCCCCGACTGGGCACCGCTGCTGGATCCCGAGGTCGCCTACAAACCCACGTCGTGAGGCGCGGGCGCCTTTCTCCCGCCTTCCCTGGTGTACGCCTCAAAGCACTCCCGCACCCGCCCGCCCAGCCACCCCTTCGCCCCGCGCTGTACCGATCGTGGCGCGACAGCCACCTACCGAGGCGCTTCCCCACTGGTTTCCCTCCCCCGACGCCCCATTCACCGATAGCCCCCCGGACACGCCGATCTTGGTGCGCTGACCACCGTCGGCGGTGGTCAGCGCACCAAGATCGGTGCTGGATGACGCGGCGGGCGGCGCGGGTCGTAAGGGAGGCGCGCTGGGTGCTTCTTGGATGAGCCCCAAGACGAGGGAGTGCCCTTACGGTGACGTCCCGGACTTCGCGGTCGGGCGCCGCTGAGTGCGGGTCACCGTGCCTGACCTCACGCTGAAGAACCTGACGCCATTGACGATCCCGACAACGTTGAGGAACCGGTCTGTCAGCGGGGTTTGCCGGCGCGCAGGAGGTCCAAGGATTTCGCCAGGCGGCGGGCCCGGGTCTCGGCGGTCTTCGCCGACGTCAACTGGTCGGCGTGCCAGCGCTGGTTGCTGAACGAGACGGTGTCCCAGAAGGCGCGCACCTCAGGTTCCGCGTCAAGCGCCGCTTTCAGGTCGTCCGGCACTTCGACAGTCCGCGGGGCCTCGTCCAGCGCGACGGTCACGTCGTAGATCTGGCCGCCCTCGATGCCGGCGGCTTTCCGACGGTCGGCGCTGACGCCCAGCCAGTACTCCCCGCCCATCTTCGCGATCGACGACCGGAACTCGAACCCGTTGACTGTCACGACCACTTTGGGACGGCCGCCGCCGCCCAGCCCGGTCACCAGATCATCGGCCACCCGGAACCCGGTCGTGGAGCCCCCGGTCCGTTCCAGCTCTCCCCGAAACTCCATGCCGCCACCCTAGAGTACCGACCACTGCACGGAGGGTGCTCGCAACCGGAATGGCCGACCGGAGGAACGGGACGGGCGACACCATTGCCACCACTGCATATCGTGGAGAAAAATAAATGCACACGATACTGCCGGCCCACCGCCGACCGACCTGAATGATCACCGAAGAGGCAGGTCAAGCGAGCGCTATGTTACCACGTTCAAACAACTTCCGGGGCGGATACCGGCTCAGCCGATGAGGGAATAAGGGTTGGTGAAAATTGTCACCGCGCGATACTGTCGGGGCCGGAGTCGACCCGTGGTTCCGGTAACGCATCCCCCAGCGTCTCGGCTACTAGGGAGTAAGTGGTGGAGAACTAGCAGATGGATCATCAGAACTGGCGCAGGCAAAAGGCGGTGGGCTCTCGGTGCAGGCCGAGAATCCACCGCCTTTTTCATCCGGCGGCCCGGGCGGACGGCCCGGAATCCGGCATCGCGGCGCTTCCTGGATTCGTCTTCGCATCGCATGATCGAACCACCTCTCGGCCGGACGAAGCACACCGAAGAACATTCGCTCAGTTATCCATTTCCAACCTCTCGCCGGGCGCACTTCTCCCTGAGGAATTCACTGGGCGAGCCTAGTTGAACCGGCAGGAAAATGCAGCGAGACGCCACCATTTACATTAATTCGGGGGAGAGGCCGCTTCCCTGAGCGACCACTTCGTCACCTTGGGTACCTGCCGTCGCGTCACCTCGGGTACTTCTCGTCGTTCCAGATGAGTTCGTATCGCGCGCCCACCCGCGGCTTCTCAATGGCGTAGACCGCCTCACCGGTCACCGAGTCGACCCGGATCGCCTTCTCCGCCGAGATGTCCCATGCGCCGTCGCTGCTCTTCGACCAGGACCATTCGACGGCCCGCACCTCGGCCGGCCGGATGCCCGGCGGGAAGATCACCCGCAGCTTCAGGGTGCCGAGCGGATCCGTGACGGTCTTCGCCAGCGTGGGCCGGAAGGTCCGGTCGACGTCGTGCAGATCCTGCAGGATCTCCAGATCCGCCGTCGCGCCCTTGTTCAGCGGGCGGTCGAGAACGATGTAGTAGTAGCGCCACGGAAGATCCCATGCGCTGAGTCCCGGACGGGAGATCTCCGGGACCAGCGTGTGACCGCCCAGCACCCTGGGCGGCGGATTCTCTCCCGTCCCACTCCAGATATAACGGTTCCGGAACCTCTCGACCTTGTTCTTGTTGGCCCGGATCGTCACCTTCACGGTCTGCTGCTGTTTGAGGACGTCGTGCGGGTCGAACTCGTAGACGTACTCGGCACTCTCCCAGGAATACTCGGCGGGCTTTCCTATCCAGGCTCGCATGGCCAGCGTTCCGGCCAGAAGACCGCCGCCGAAGGTGAGCAGGCCGGTCGACGCGTACGAGACCAATGTGGGTATCGGACCGTCGGAGATGGCGTAATTGACCGACGCGTAGACCGCACCGGCCACCACCACGGCGAGCCAGCCCAGATTCCTGGCGATTCCCACCCACGCCCCGACGCTCCTGGCTCGGTCGCGAAACTCGATGAACATCGATTCCCCTATGAAGGCTGCCGGTTGATGCCCGGCCCCGTCTCCGGGCCTACAAAGGAAACCAGAAGTGTGGGCGTCCGACTATTCCCCGGAAGTGCTCATGCGATGGGCGGAGCGAGTTCGACGACCAGGGCGGGCAGACCCATCCGGCCGGACAGGGAATGGACCAGTTCGCGGATGTACGGGTGGGCGATCTCGATCAGTCCCACCGCCCCGAAGGCTTTCAGCTGGCCCTGGGTCAGCGGCGGATCGTCGGGGACGCCGACCACAGCGTTCAGGCGGATCTTCACGCTGAAGAACTTCTGGCCGGTGCCGTCCTGGCCTTCCAGCTCGTACGAGCAGGCGTACACCATGTGCCCGGCGATCGGGGACATCTCGCGCTGCAGGTCGACCAGCAGCACCGTGAGGGGCGGCCTGACCATCGGGAGCACGAGTTCGGCGTCGAGTTTGCGGAGTCGCAGGTCGACCAGGGACGCTCGACGGAGGACCTGGTCGGAGGCTTCGCGGAGGTCGGGCCGCGCTCTCACCCGGCGGTTACCGCCTCGCTCATCATGCGGACGAAACGGTCGTCGGTGGCGACGCCGACCTGCACGTCGTCGACTCGGGTGCGGTCGGCGCGGAGCAGGACGGGCACCCCGGCCCGGGTGACGATCTCCGGGCCGACGCGGAATCCCCAGGCTGCGGCGTCGCCTCGGCGGACCTCGGTGCGGGAGTTCGCCTTGTACGGCAGGGTCCGGTGTTCCCAGGAGGTGAAGTGCTGGGTGGAGCCTTCGCGGAGGATCAGTTCGAGGCTGCAGCCGAGAACCCGGGCGTAGGTCTGCAGGGTGGACAGCCGGGCGTCGGTCACGCCGTTCTCCAGTTCGGACACTGCCGACTGGGAGAGGGCGAGGGCGGCGGCGGCCCGGTCCTGGGTCATCTTGCGGCGCCGGCGCACCCGGACGAGGGCCTGGATCAGTCCGTCGCGGGCCCGGCAGTCGCGGGCGGACGGCGGGAAGCGCCATCGGTCGAGCAGGCCACCCCGGGGTTCGACCAGTGCGTTCTCCGTCGCCGGGCTTCTCAGCGCGATCTCATTCTCCGCCACAGATCCCACCTCCGTCGGCCACCTCCGTCGCACCCCGGCCACCGCTTGCCTGCCCCGACCGGCCGGCAACAATCATTCTTGCCCTTTTTGTCCGCAAAAATCGGACAAGGCACCGTGCGTGTCGTCAGAACACAGAAGCGTGTCGCCAGAACGCCGAAGGCGTGTCGTCAGAACACAGAAAGAACGTGCTGGCGCCGAGCGTGTCGCGGCGCCAGCACGGTCAAACGGACAAGGTGTGCGAGTCGACGTGCACACTGATCGATCGGCCGGGCCGAAGCTGACCGAAAATGCGATGGTCAGGAGGGACGGTCCAGGAAGGTCAGCCGGGCCCGTTTGTGGTCCAGGTCGATCTCCGGCCCCAGGGTGAAACCCTCCCGCCGCAGACGGCCGATCATGCGCTCGTTGCGGACGTCAGGCTCGGCGACGATCCGCAGGCGGGACGGTTCGGCGAACAGCCAGTCCATCAGGACCGGGAAGACCGCACTGGTCACGTGCGGCAGCACCCGGTCACCCGCGTCCAGCAGCAGGTGCATGCCGAAGTCGCCGGGCCGTACCTCGTAGAACGCGCCCACCGGGTCCTCGGCCGGCTCGTACGTCTGGAAGATCCCGATCGGCTCGTCGTCCAGTTGCAGCAGGTACGCGTGATGCGTGTCCAGCCCCGCCAGGAACTCGTAGATGTCGCGGACCTCGTCGAGAGTGTTCGACCCCATCCCCCAGAACCGGTTCCGCGGCTTGGTGACCCACGCGTGCACGACCGCACCGTGGGCTGCCGGGTCGAGCGGGATCATGCTGAGTTCCCCGAGCCCGGGCAACGACGACGACAGCAGATGCATGGTCAGGTCCTCCGGCGGCGAGACGGGTGAAGCCCGGTCGTCGAACACAGGGATCAGCTCGCCGCGGGACCAGAGCGGCAACTGGTCCAGGAAGTGCGGCGAGGACGGATCGCCGGACGCGCCGAACGGGACGATCCAGCCGCTGCGGGAACGGTCGGTCAGGTCCCAGACGTACCGGGCGACCGGTCCCCGCCAGCACACGTCGGTGACCCCGGGGATGCTCGCGGTGTTGAGTACGCAGTCCCCGGAACCGCCCAGCCTGATCGTCGGAAGGGACACCGACAGCCCGGGCAGCTGGACCGCGTGCAGCAGGTGCCGGTCGCCCCACGACGCGGACGAGTCCACCGCCGCCGGGTCGGCGAGCGTGGCCGGGTCCAGGCCGAGGCCCGCCAGGACGCCGTCGAGGGCGTACCCGATCCGGGCCCGCGGGTCGGTCCACGGGGCGAACAGCGGGTCGTGGCCGGACGGTTCGAACAGCGGCGCGAGGGCCGGATGCTCGTGCAGGGCCCGGGCCACCGCGGCCCGCCACGCCGCCTGCCGGCCGGCCTCCAGCGAGTCCACCGGGTACGCCGTGTCCATGTGGATCGTGCGCGGGCCGGCGCCGGCGTCGAGCAGGGCACGGATCCGTTCGGCCCGCAGGGGCGGGGCGAAGTCGATGCCGTGCATCGCGGTGTCCGGCCGGCGGTCGTTGGCGTTGACGGCGTCCGGGACCTGCTCGCGGGCCAGGTCGGCCCAGCCGGTCTTCCACTCGTACCGGGAGTCCCAGGCGGGGACCGGGTACCACCGGTTGCGGTCGTCGCGGACCGGCACCCGGCCGGCGGTGAGCTGCAGGATCCGGCCGGTCGTGTCGGCGGTCAGGACGCTGTTGACCGGTTCGACCCAGTGCGCGAACGCGTCGGCGACGTCGTCCGCGGTTCTCGCCCGCAGCAACGGCAGCAGGGTGTCGAAGCCGGTCTCGAGGGCGGCTCGTGCCGGGGTCCGCAGGCTCAGTGGACCGTCGACGACCGGGCCACGTGGCGTCTCCACCACGTCGATGGTGATCGGGTCGGCGTCGCGTACGAAAACGGTCTCCTGAAGGACGAGCGCCGCCTCCCAGCCGCCCGGGCCCCGGACCTCGGTCCCCGCCGGGCCCTGCCGCACCTCCTCGGTGAAAAGGTCCTGATAGTCGGCCATCGCGTTGGTGACCGCCCAGGCCACCGTCCCGGTGTGCCCGAAGTGCTGCACGCCGGGCACGCCCGGGAAGGTCAGCCCGGCCACGTCGAACTCCGGGCAGGAGAGGCGGACCTGCTGGTAGATCCCGGGGAGTTCGAGGACCCGGTGCGGGTCTCCGGCGATCAGGCCGGGCACCGCCCAGGCGTTGCTCCCGGAACCGTCCGGGCCCTCGACGGCGAACCATTTCACCGCCTCCGGCCCGAGCGTACGGGCGACGTGCGCCCGCCACATCTTGCTGGGGAACGTGCCGAACAGGATGTTCTGCACCAGGAACACCCCGATCGAGGACCAGGGGTGCCAGCCGACACCGGCCGCCCGGACGCCGTTCGCATACGCCTCCAGGAAGGCGCGGCTCTCCCCGGACAGGTTGGCGAACGAGCGCCGGGCGGTGTCGTCGAGCCGGGCCCGGCGGGCGAAGACGTCCCAGCCCGCCTCCTCGGCTCCGGCGATCTCGGCGAGGGTGCCCTCCGAGCGTCGCCGCTCGACCGTGAGTTGCCGTCCACGGTCGGTTGCGGTCACCCGCCCCTGAAGATAGGCCAGCTCGAGGACCGAGCCGGCCCGCAGGTGCGGGATCCCGTAGTCGTCGCGTCGGAGCCTCATGAAGCTATCGGGTTGTCTAACGTCCCGGCGAAGATGAGGGAGCTCGCCTGGTCGGTGAGGTCCACCATCTGCAGCGTGTTGCGCAGTTGCAGCCGGTTCAGGCAGGAGTGCGCGAAGGTCGGCCGGAACAGGTCGAGGCGCCCGGCCAGCGTCGGGTGGTCCTTGGCGTGTTCGCGCACGCAGTCGCCGACCAGGGTCCAGAACTCGCGTTCGGGCAGCACGCCGTCGCCGTCCAGGATCCCGCCGAGGTGCCGCAGGAAGCCGTCGAAGACGTCCGTGAAGATCGCCAGTTCCTTGAGCTCGTCGGTGACGTCGACCCGGATGCGTTCCACCTCGGGCGGCAGCGGCTGGTCGTTCATCACCGCCACCTCCTCGCCGATGTCCTTCATGTACACCCGGCGCGGCACGTGGTTCTCCAGCACCAGGATCAGGTTCTCGCCGTGCGGCATGAACACCAGGTCGTGCCGGAGCAGGCAGTGCACCACCGGACGCAGGTAGGCGCGCAGATAGGACGCGACCCAGGCGGCCGGTGTCTCGCCGGACGCCGCGATCAGGGCGCTGACCAGGGAGTTCCCGTCCCGGTCGCGGTGCAGCAGACTGGCCATGGTGGCGAGCCGCTCGCCGTCCCTCAGCTGCGGCACCGGGCTCTCCCGCCACAGAGCGGCGAGCATCTTCGTGTACGCCGAAGGCACGCCCACCCGGTGGTAGGCGTCCCCGGTGTACCCGATCGACGCCAGTTCCCGCAGCACCCCGAATCCGTTGGCCCGGAACTCCTCGTCGCCGGCGACCAGGTCGGCGACCCACTGGTTGATCGCGGGCGTGGCCCTCATGTACTTCGGCGAGAGTCCCCGCAGGAACCCCATGTTCTGCACGGCGATCGCGGTCTTCACGTAGTGCCGGTCCGGCCGGTCCGTGTTGAAGAACGTGCGGATCGACTGCTGTGCCCGATAACGATCGGGGCTTTCGTCGAGCGGCACGATTGCCCGGCGGGCCACGTCGGGGGCGAACGTGACGGTGACCTTGTGCTCCCACTGCCACGGGTGCACCGGCAGGAACCGGTAGTCGGCCGGGTCCAGGCCCTTGGAACGGAGCTGCCGCTCGAAGCGGTCCAGGACATCGGCCCCGAGTTCCGCCGCGTAGAAGTCGCGCTCCGCTCCCCCGTACTCGAAACCGCTCTCGGCCCTGAGGACCGCCACCCAGCGCAGGCGGACCGGGCTGCCGGTCTCGGGAGCGAAGCTCTCGTGATCGCGCAGACCGAAACCGATCCGGCCGTTGTTGGCCACGAAACCGGGGTGTCCCTCGGTCATCGCCGCCTCGATCGTCTGGAAGCCGGCGTGCACCAGTTCCTCGGCGGTCTCCCGCCGGTGGGTGATCTTCCAGGCGGTGCCGCCCAGCGTCGCGGAGATCTCCTCGAGGTACGTGCCCAGCAGCTTCTCCGGAATGCCCAGCGTCTCGCGCAGTCCCGAGATGAAGTCGAGGGCGTTGTCACAGCCCCGGATCGAGGCCGGGTCGACCACCCAGTGCTCCAGGGCGAACCGTTTCGCCGCGAACTCGATCTCGCCGAATCGGAAGTGTCCGTCCTTCGTGACGACCGGGCTGATGAGACGCTCATGGCTGAACTCGGCGATCGCTTTCGCGATCAACCGGCGGTGGGCGAGAGCGATCGTCGCCGGGTTCAGGTGCGGGACGCTCATCGCGTACGCCGCCCGCGTGCAGAAACTGAGCCGCGCGACCTTGTCGTGCAGCGTGACGTGCCGCTCCTCGACGAAGCCGACCTCGGCGTTCTTGCGTTCGATCGCCTCGTTGCGCACGTCCGGCTCGACCACCACGCGCGCGATCCGCGGGTCGGCGAAGCAGAAGTCCATCACCGCGCGCATCACCGCGGAGGTGAGGCCGGACCGTTTCCGGGTCGGCGGCGCGACCAGCACGTGCATGCCCACGTCGCCGGGCGCGACGTCGTAGTGCTCGGCCAGTTCGCTGTGCGCCGGGTCGTAGGTCTCGGCGAGGAACACCGGGACGTCGTCGTCGTCGAGCCCGATCCACGCGTGGTGGTGCGGGTTGTCGGCGATCTTCTGGTACTCCGCGCGGACCCGGTCCGGGGAGGCGCCCTGCAGGCCCCAGTAGTGCGAGCGCGGATGGGTCACCCACGCGTGCAGCAGGTCCAGGTCGCGGTCGAGATTCAGGGGTACGAGCCTCATCGGTTCACCAACGCTCGGGGGATGTCGGCGCTTCCGACGCCGAACTGCTGGAAGGCGATCGACTCCTCGATCTTGTAGATCTCCCGGCCGGTGATCGCCTTGAGGATCACGGAGTTGCGGTACGGCCCCATGCCCAGGTCCGGGGCGGTGACACTGTGCGTGTGCTCCTCGGCGTTCTGCACGAACACCTCGCTGCCGTCGACGTCGACGGCGTAGTCGACCGCCACGTCGAGGCGGCCGCGGGCGTCCCGCTTGATCCGGTCGCTGATCGGATCGAGGAAGGACGGGACGCGGGGGGTGTACCCGGTGGCCAGGATCAGGCCCTGCGTGCTGGCCGTGAACGAGCGTCCCTGTTCGGCGTGGTTCAGGGCGAGGGTGTACCGCTGTTCGGCCTCGTCCCAGATCACGCCCGCAAGTGACGTGCCGGTGAGCAGCGTGGTCGGCACCGGGCCGGCCAGGCTCTTCGCGTAGAGCGTCTCGTAGATGGCGTCGACCAGGTCACCGCTGATGCCCTTGTAGAGGTTGCGCTGTTCACGGCCGAGCCGGTCGCGCACCTCCATCGGCAGTCCGTGGTGGTACCGGATGTACTCCGGCGAGGTCATCTCGAGGGTGAGTTTGGTGTACTCCATCGGGAAGTACCGGGGCGAGCGGGTGATCCAGCTCAGGTGGTACCCGCGGGTGTCGATCTCGGCGAGCAGATCGTGGTAGATCTCGGCCGCGCTCTGCCCGCTGCCGATCACCGTGATCGAGTCGAGCTCCCGCAGCCGCTCCCTGTTCTGCAGGTAGTCGGCGCTGTGCACGTACGGGCCCTGGTCCGCGACGGCCGGCACCCGCGGCTCGGTGCCGATGCCCACTACCAGCTTCGACGCCCGGTAGGTCTCGCCGCCGGTGTGCACCAGGTAGGCCTCACCGTCGTGCGTGACGCTGTCCACCCGGGTGTTCCAGTGGATCGACGACAGCTGGCCGGCCACCCACTTGCAGTACGCGTTGTACTCGGCCCGCAGCGGGAAGAAGTTCTCCCGGATGTAGAACGGGTAGAGCCGCCCGACCTGCTTGAGGTAATTGAGGAAGCTGAACCGTGACGTCGGATCGGCCATGGTGACCAGGTCCGCCATGAACGGCACCTGGATGGTCACCCCCTCGATCATCAGCCCGGGGTGCCAGTCGAACGAGTCGCGCTGTTCGAGGAAGACGCCGTCCACGTCGGGCAGGTCCTCGGTGAGAGCGGCCAGTCCCAGGTTGAACGGTCCGACACCGATCGCGACGAAGTCGTGGGTCCGCATCACGCCATCACCGCCGCGATCTCGTTCCGGCCCAGCATCTCGCGGCCGATCTCCCGGATCAGGTTGAGCACGTCGGTCAGGTTCTCGTTCGTGGTGTTCGGGTTGAGGATGGTGAACTTCAGCCAGTAGTGGCCGCCGACGGTGGTGCCCGCGACGATCGCCTGGCCGCCGTGGAACAGCCGCTGCCGCAGCGCCGGCATCAACGTGTCGCAGTCGGCCACGTCCAGGTCCGCGGGACGGAACCGGAACAGCAGCGTGCTGAGCGTCGGTGCGGTGAGCGCCTCGAAGTCCGGGTCGGCCTCGACGAGCCGGTGCGCGTCGCGGGTCCGGTCGACCACGACGTCGAACATGTCGCCGATCTGCTCGGATCCGATGGTGCGCAGGGTCATCCAGAGCTTCAGCGCGTCGAACCGGCGGGTCGTCTGCAGGCTCTTGTCCACCTGGTTGGGGACCGTGGCGGTCCGCGGGTTCAGGTAGTCGGCGTGCACCGCGATCCGGCGCATGGTCTCGCCGCGGCGGACCACCAGGGCGCTGCAGCTGACCGGCTGGAAGAAGCTCTTGTGGAAGTCGACGGTCACCGAGTCGGCCCGCTCGATGCCGTCCAGCAGGTGCCGGCGCCGGGTGGAGACCAGCAGCCCACAGCCGTACGCGGCGTCGACGTGGAACCAGATGCCCTGCTCGGCACAGATCACGGCGATCGTGTCGACCGGATCGATGCGGCCCAGGTCGGTGGTGCCGGCGGTGGCCACGACGGCCATCGGAACGGCGCCGTCACGGCGTACCCCCGCGAGAGCCGCCGCCAAGGCGCCCGGATCCATCCGGCCGGAGTCGTCGGTGGGCACACCGACGACGGCGTCGGCGGCCAGTCCGAGGATGCCGGCCGACTTGCCCACGCTGAAGTGGCTCTCCGCGGTGGCCAGGATGCGCAGCTTCGGGATCGCGGTGGCCCGGTCCTCCTCGATGTGCGCCAGCGTCTCCTCCCGGGCCAGCAGCAGGCCCTGCAGGTTCGACTGGGTGCCGCCACTGGTGAACACGCCGTCGGCGTCCGGCCCGAAGCCGATCCGCCCGGCCGTCCAGTCGATCAGACGGCGTTCGATCAGGGTGCCGGTGGCGCTCTGGTCCCAGGTGTCGACCGACGAGTTCACCGCCGAGATCAGCACCTCGGCGCTGAGCGCCGGGATGGCGACCGGACAGTTCAGATGTGCCACGTAGGTCGGCTCGTGGAACCAGACGGCGTTGTCCAGGTAGAGCCGAGCGACCTCGTGCAGCGCCGCCCCCGTGTCGCCGAGCGGCCGGTCCAGATCGACGGCGTCGACCTGGTCCTGGAGCTCTGCGACGGTAGCGCCGGAGTACGGCTGCCGCACTGCCTTCACCCGGTCGGCCAGCAGCGCTGACGCGTGCCAGACGCCGGACGTGTAACCGTCCAGCGTGGACCCGGAGAAGAGATGCGGGGAAACGGACCCCTCCAACGCAGCCTCCTAAATAAGGTAAGCATTACCTAACTTGAGGGGAGGCTAACCGGCAGGACACGAGAAGGAAACTTGGCTACGGCATCGCGGGGCGTGCCGGGCATGGAGTCGTGCGGCCTTGATCCACTCCACAGGGGTCCCCACCAGGGCAGGTCCTACCAGCCGGTAAACCCGCGTAGTGCAGGTGATTAGTCACACATTGCAATGAAGCCCGCCGTCTGAGACAGCGGGCTTCATCGATTTTGAAGCGGGAAACGACCTACCGGTCAGAACGGGGTCAAGGTGATCCCGGCCTTGCGCGGGTCACCGTCGTGGACCAGCGACTCCTGGTTCTGCACGTCGTCGAAGGCGAAGGCGTATGCCTTGCCGTCGACCATGTTGTCGTGGATCGACTTCGCGTAGGTGTTGGCCGGCGAGCCGGTGTAGAAGTCCGCCGCGGTGCCACTCGGCTGGGTGTCCAGCTCGCCCAGCGTGGTCCGCCACAGGGCGGCGCACAGGGTCCGGGCGATCGGGCCGACCACCTGGTCGTTCGGGGCGCCGAGCGCGCCGTCGCAGCCCCACACGTTGGCGGTGGACGGCTTGGTGAAGGAGGCGACCGTCTTGCCGGTGGAGTCGGTGAAGCTCATGACGTCCCCGGCGGTCTTCCCGGTGTACCTGAGGTTCGGCTGGTCGGTGAAGGGGACCACGGTCAGGCTCTTCGAGGTGTACGCGTTCCAGGCGCTGGTGATGTACCCGTCCAGGTAGGTCGGGCTCATCAGGCCGGCGTCCGCGGCCTTGCCCGGGGCGAGCACCCGCAGCACCGTGCCGTCGGCCGCGGTGACCACGCTCTTGGCGAAGTCGGCGTCGCCCTTGACCGCGTTGATCACCTTCTGGCGGCCGCCGTCGACGAGCTCACCGGTCTTGCTGGTGGTGCCGGAGCCGCCGGTGACGCTGACGACGTGCGGGACCGCGAACTGGTCGACCTGCGAGCTGTTCAGCCACAGGCCGGAGTCGTTGAGGGTGAACTCGCTCCAGTCGAACAGGATGTCGTGGTTCGGGTCCGAGGAGTTCCACGGCGCGGGCTGCACCAGACCGTCGGTGGTGAGCCGGAAGTCGAGCTTCTCACCGAACGAGAAGTAGACGCGGCCGGACAGGTTCTTCGGCACGTTGATCGTCTTGGCCTCGCCGTTCGCCGGGCCGCTGATCGCCACGTCCGGCGCGGGCACCGGGGTGGAGGCGCCGCCGCTCCAGGCGGTGAACCCGCCGGCGGCGTCGACGTAGCCGAGCTTGCCGGTGGTCAGGTTCGTGCCCAGCACGTAGACGAAGACCTGCCCGCTGCGACCGGACCTGTTGGTGAAGGTCACCGGCAGCGTGTTCGCGGCCGGCGGCACATCGGTGTCCGCCTCGGTGGTCTTCGTGCTCGTGGCGCTCGGCTTCGGCGCGGAGGTGGCCGGAGCCGCCGTGGTGGCCTCGACGGTCGGCGCGGTGGTGGCCGGCCGGGTGGTCGCGGCGACGGAGGCCGGCGCGGAGGTCGGGACGATCGCCTCACCGCCGCACGGGGCGCCGTTCAACTTGCAGTTGATCGGTTGCCCGCCCGAGCCGACGAACCCGAAAGTGACCGCTGAACCCACCGGGAGAGAACCGTTCCAGGACCGGTTCGTGAAAGTCAGGTGGGAACCGGACAATGCCATGTCGGCTTCCCAGAAGCTACCGATCTTCGCACCGGCGGGCAGGTCGAACTCGACCTTCCAGGAGTCGAGCGACGACGCTCCGGTGTTGCTGATCGTGACCTCGTCCTGCCAGCCGGTGCCCCAGTTCGAGACGGTCTTCAGGCTGGCCGTCGGGGCGGCCGCCGAAGCGGGAAGGGCGATCCAGGCGGTGGCGACCGCGGCGGCGGTGGCCGTCGCAGCGAGAATCAGACTTCTTTTACGGCGCATGGGGGTGCGGCCTTTCCGATGGGATCGGTCCGGGACGCCGACCATCATGAAATGCCGCGACGCGTTTTCGCGCGCTGTTTAACGTTGCTTTAAGGAAGTCGCAGGCCGACGATTTTCCGGCCGCGTGGATAACACTTTTCCGGGCCGTGACCTGAGTCACGGCCCGGTCGAGTCTCAACTCCGGCTGAAGCGGATCGCGCTCCAGGAGACCCGCGGAAGGGTCACCGTGGCGATGCCGTCGGTGATCGTAGCGCCGGTGAGCTCCCGCAGTCCCACCCGCTCCGGGTCGTCCCTCGTGTTGCCCGCGTAGACGTCGTCGTCGGTCATCAGCCAGGACCCGGCCACCGACAGACCGCCGCCGAAGGCGCTCAGGTCGACGGTCAGCTCGGCCGGCTGCCCCTGGTCCCGGTTGACCACGAAGAGCACGACGTCCCCGGTCGCCGCGTCATGGGTGGCCACCGCGTCCACCACGTCCGCCTCACCGAAGCGCTTGGTGGCGTACGTCGGCGTCTGCACCCGGGTCTGCAGCACGTCGCCCTTGGCCAGGGCCGCGGTCCGGGCGAACGGGAAGAAGATGGTCTGCCGCCAGGCCGGGCCGCCGGGCTCGGTCATGATCGGGGCGATCACGTTGACGAGCTGCGCCTGGCAGGCCGCGGTGACCCGGTCGCTGTGCCGCAGCAGCGAGATCAGCAGGTTGCCGACCACCACCGCGTCCGCGACGTTGTACTGGTCCTCGATCACCCGCGGGGCGACGTCCCAGCTCTCCGGGACCGGCGCGTCGTTGAACCGGGACTGGTACCAGACGTTCCACTCGTCGAACGACAGGTTGATCTTCTTCTTGCTCTTCAACTTCGCGCCGACCGCGTCCGCGGTGGCCACGATGCTGTTCACGAAGTAGTCCATGTCGACCGCGCTGGCAAGGAACGAGCCCAGGTCGCCGTCGAACTCCTGGTAGTACGCGTGCAGCGACACGTAGTCGACCACCTCGTACGCGTGCTCCAGAACCGTGGACTCCCAGGCGCCGAAGAGCGGCATCGCGGAGTTGGAGCTGCCGCACGCGACCAGTTCCAGATCCTGCTCCGCCGACCGCAACGCCCGCGCGGTCGCGGCGGCCAGCAGGCCGTACTCCTCGGGGGTCTTGTGCCCGGTCTGCCACGGACCGTCCAGCTCGTTGCCGAGACACCACATCTTGATGCCGTGCGGCTTCTCCGCGCCGTTGGCCCGGCGCTGCTCGGAGAGGTGGGTGCCCTCCGGGTGGTTGACGTACTCGTGCACGTCGAGCGCCTCCTGCACACCACGGGTGCCGAGGTTGACCGCGTACATGATCTCGACGTCCGCCTTGGCGGCCCAGGTGGCGAACTCGTCGATGCCGACCTCGTTCGTCTCGATGCTGTGCCAGGCCAGGTCACGCCGCCGCGGACGGTCCTCGCGGGGGCCGACGCCGTCCTCCCAGCGGTAGCCGGAGACGAAGTTGCCGCCCGGGTAGCGGACCACGGTGACGCCCAGCTCGCGGGCGAGCGCCAGCACGTCGGTCCGGAAGCCGTCCTCGTCGGCGAGAGGGTGGCCCGGCTCGTAGATCCCGGTGTAGACGCACCGTCCCATGTGCTCGACGAACGAGCCGAAGGTACGCCGGCTGACCGGCGCCACCACCGAGGAGGGATGCAGCGAGACACGTGCTTGGAGCATGTTCGTCCTTTGTTCTCTCACTTGACGGCGCCGACGGTCAGGCCACTGCGCCAGTGGCGCTGAAGCAGCAGGAACGCGGCGATCAGGGGCACGATCGCCACCAGCGATCCGGCGACGATCACGTTGAACAGAGCGGGCCCACCACCGCCGAGGGTCGCCGTCATGAACCAGGTCCGCAGACCCACGGTGAGCGGGTACAGGCTGCTGTCACTGAGCATCACCAGCGGCAGGAAGAAGTTGTTCCAGGACGCGACCATGGTGAACAGCAGGACCGTCACCAGGGCCGGGCGCATCGCCGGCAGGGCCACGCTGCGGAACACCCGGAACTCGCCGGCCCCGTCGATCCGGGCCGCCTCGAGCATCTCGTCCGGCACCGAGTCGTGGACGTACACCCGCAACAGGTAGACGCCGAACGGGTTGAGCAGCGACGGCAGGATCACCGCCCAGATCGTGTCGACCATCCCGGCCTGCGACATCAGCAGGTACGTGGGCAGTACCAGGGCGGTGGCCGGCACCATGATCAGCCCGAGGAGCAGGGCGAACAGGGCGTTCCGGCCGGGGAACCGCAGCTTGGCGAAGGCGTACCCGGCCAGGGCCGACACCACGGTCGCGCCGAGACCGCTGACCACCGCGTAGAACGCCGAATTGCGCAGCCAGGTCAGGTAGATGCCGTTCTCCTGGCTGAACAGCAGTCGCAGGTTCTCCACCAGGTGCACGTCGGAGAACCAGAGCGGCGCCGAACCGAACAGGCCGTCGTTGTCCTTGGTCGCGGCCACCAGCAGCCACCAGAACGGCAGCAGGAAGTAGATCGCCATCACGCCCATCAGCAGATGACTCGCGATGGAGCCCTTCTTCTCGGTCATCGCAGGGCGCTCCGCTTCCTCGTGGCGAACAGGAAGATGTACGACCCGACGAACACCACCGCACCGAGCAGGAACGAGATCGCGGCCGAGTAGTTGTACTGCTGGAACGAGAACGCCTGGTGGAACGCGTACAGGTTCGGGGTGTAGTGCTCGGTGATCGCGCCCGGGTTGAGCGGCCGCAGGATCAGCGGCTCGGTGAAGAACTGCAGCGTCCCCATGATGGTGAACAGGGTGGCCAGCACCAGCGCGGACGAGATCATCGGCGTCTTGATCCGGAGCGCGATCTGCGTGCCGGTGGCGCCGTCGAGCCTGGCCGACTCGTAGACCTCCTTCGGCAGGCCCTGCAACGCCGCGTACAGGACGATCATGTTGTAGCCGGCCCACTGCCAGGTGACGATGTTGCCGAGCGAGGCCAGCACCACACCGCTGGAGAGGAAGTCGATCCCCAGGCCCCGGAACGGGCCGGTGCTGCCGCTGTAGAGGAAGCCCCACATCAGCGTGCCGATCACCACCGGCACGGCGTACGGCACGAAGGCGGCGAGCCGGAAGAACCGGGAGAACCGGGAGGTCGCCCCGTCGATGAGCAGCGCCGCCAGCAGCGCGATGCCGATCATCACCGGGGTCTGCACCAGGCCGAACAGCAGCACCCGGACGACGCCCTGGCGGACCAGCGGGTCCTCGAAGGCCTGCTTGTAGTTGTCCAGGAAGGCGAAGACCTCGCCCTCGATCAGGGTGGAACGGTAGAGGCTGAGCTTCAGCGCGTACGCCATCGGCAACAGCAGGAACGCGACCAGCAGCACCGCGAACGGCAGCACGAACAGCCATCCGACGGCACCCTGCTTGGCCCGTTCCCGCCGGCGGGAGCCGCCGGCCGGGCCGGATGGGGGACCCGCGACCGCCGGGACGGCGGTCGCGGGCGCGGAGCGGACCTCGGTCATTACTTGACCGTGAAGCCCTGCTGGGTGGCGTACGTGGAGACGTTGGTCTGGACCGTGTCCAGCGCCTGAGTCCACGCCGTCTTCTGTTCGATCGCCTGGCCGACCGTGGTGGTCAGCTGGTTGAAGTTGTAGCTGTTGAACGGGCTCCAGGCGAACTCGGTGATCCCGTTGTAGGCCGGCACGAACACCTCGTTGACCTTCTGGCCGCCGAAGAACTCGTACTCCTTCTTGACGAAGGCGTCCGACTCCAGGATCGGCGTGGCGGTCGGGAAGAGGTACGCCTCGTCGATGCCGATCTTCCAGGCGTCGGTGTTCGTCGCCCCGAAGATCTCCATGGCGACCTTGGCGGCCTGTTCCGGGTGCTTCGTCTGGTCGGTCACCGCGAACGACGAGCCGCCCCAGTCGCCCTGCGCGTCGGCGCCCTCGGTCCACTGCGGCAGCGGCGCGGCCCGCCACTTGCCGGAGGTGGTCTTGGCGACGCTCTGCAGGTAGCCCGGGCCCCAGCCGGCGGCCAGGTAGGTCACGTACTTACCGGTGGCCAGGCCGTTGTAGAAGTCGGTGGTGCCGTAGGCGACGGTGTCGCTCAGGCCGTTCTTGACCAGGTCGTCCCAGTACCCGAAGACGTTCTTGGCCTCGGCCGAGTTGGCCGCGATCCCGATGCTCGACGGGTCGGCGATGTCGTACGTGTACGGCTTCGCCCCCGCCTGCCACAGCAGGCCGGTCATGAACCCGCCGTCGTTGGCGCCGAAGTCGGTGATGTAGCTCTTGCCGCCCGAGGCGGTCTTCAGCTTCTCCGCCTGCGCTCTGTAGTCCGCCCAGGTCTTCGGCACGGTCAGGCCGTACTGCTTGAAGAGGTCCTCGCGGTAGAGCATCGCCATCGGGCCCGCGTCGACCGGGATGGCGTAGACCGAGTCGCCGGTGCTGACCTGCTTCCACGCCCAGTCGACGTAGCTGCTCTTCACGTCGTTGGCGCCGTACTTGCCCAGGTCGACCAGGTGCTTGGTGAGCTGGAAGGTGGGAATCTCCTGGAACTCGAGCATCGCCACGTCGGGCGCGCCCTTGCCGGCCTTCAGCGCGGTCTGCAGCTTGGTGTACTGGTCCTGGCCGGCACCGGCGTTGGTCCACTCGATCTTGATGTCGGTGTGCGTCTTGTTGAAGTCGTCGACGACGCCCTGGAACGCCGGGTACCACGCCCAGACCTTGATCGTGACGGGGCCGTCCTCGGCCCCCGCGTCGGACGAACCGCCGCTGCAGGCGGCGAGTGCGAGCGCACTGACCGCCGCGACCACCGCTCGTCCTAGACTGAAGTTCCTGACATTCATGGGTCCTCACCGGGGTTTCGCGAATCTGAGTGTCCGGGTCATGCGTGTCGGGGAGCCGGCCTGCGGTGCTGGCACACTTCAGGTCGGCGGACAAGCCCCTTCACCAGGTCTTATTCACAGCGTTGGCGGTTGTTGCTACGATTTTGCAGCGCTGCAAAGACAGCATGCACGGACGTGAGTACGTCGGCAAGGGGTAACCTGCCGGAAACTTGGCGTAGGCGGGATGCCGCAAAGGGGGGCACATTGCGCCGCGAGGTGACTCTTCGTGACGTGGCGGAGCTGGCTGGGGTGTCCAGTCGCACCGTCTCCAACGTGGTCAACGGCTACGCGAAAGTGACCGACCGGACCCGGGAACGGGTCCAGCGGGCGGTCGAGGAACTCGGGTACCGGCCCAACGTCCTGGCCCGCAACCTGGCCCAGGGCAAGTCCGGCCAGATCGCCCTGGTAGTGCCCTATCTGGACACTCCCTACTTCTCCGAGCTGCTGCAGAGCGTGCTGCGCGCCGCACGGGCCGCCGGATACACCGTCCTGATCGACCAGACCGACGGCGACCCCGAACACGAGCGCGCGTTCATCGCGCACGGCTCCCGCCGGCTGCTCTTCGACGGCGTCATCTTCAGCCCACTCGGCCTCGACCAGATGGCCCTGGCCGACCGTGACCCGTCGTTACCCCTGGTCATCCTCGGTGAGCGCAGCAGCGACGGAACTTTCGACCACGTCGGCATCGACGACGTCGCCGCCTCCCGCCAGGCCACCGACCACCTGCTCGGCCTCGGCCGCCGGCGCGTCGCCGCCATAGGCGACCAGCCGTACGCCACCGGCGAGGCCGCCCAACTGCGCACGCGCGGATTCCGCGAGGCCCACGAGGCGCGCGGCCAGGCCGTCCACGAAGACCTCGTCATCGGTACGCCACGCTTCAACCGTCCCGACGGCGCCCACGCCATGGCCCGCCTCCTGGATCTCGAGGAGCCCCCGGACGCGGTGTTCTGCTACAGCGACCTGGTGGCCCTCGGCGCCATCCACACGATCGTCTCGCGGGGCCTGCGCGTCCCCGAGGACATCGCGGTGATCGGCTACGACGACATCGAGGAGGGCGCGTTCTCCAATCCGACGGTCAGCACCGTCTCGCCGGACAAGGAGTGGATCGCGGCCACCGCGGTGGAACGCCTGCTGCTGCGGATCACCAGTCCCACCCCGCCACCCGGCCTGGAACTGAGGGCCCCGCACCGGCTGATCATTCGGGAGAGTTCGGCCCGCTGAGCCCGGCCCGCTCGTCCCGGTCCGCCCACTCCAGCAGAGTTTCCAGCGAGAATTCCTGATCGTCGATATCGGCGTGCAGGTCACCCAGCTCGGCGTACCGCGCCGGAACGGTCCGGATGGTCAGCTCCATCGGCTCCACGTCCGCGATCTCGTCCCAGCGCACCGGCGTGGAGACCGTCGCGGCCGGGACACCCCGCACCGAGTACGCGCTGGCGATCGTGTGATCACGGGCGTTCTGGTTGTAGTCCACGAACAGCGAACCCGGGTCCCGGTCCTTGCGCCACCAGGTGGTCGTCACGTCGTCCGGGGCACGGCGCTCCACCTCACGGGCGAAGGCGAGGGCGGCGCGGCGTACCTCGGCGAAGCCCCACCGTGGCGCGATGCGCACGTAGACGTGCAGGCCCCGCCCACCGGAGGTCTTCGGGTAGCCGGTGATGCCCAGTTCGTCGAGCACCTCGTGGACCACCCCGGCCACCCGCCGCACGGTGCCGAACGGGCAGTCCGGCATCGGGTCGAGGTCGATGCGCCACTCGTCCGGCCGCTCGACGTCGGCCCGCCGCGAGTTCCACGGATGGAACTCCACGGTGGACATCTGCACCGCCCAGATCACGTCGGCCGGCTTGGTCACGCACACCTCGTCGGCGTGCCTGTTGTACCGGGGGAACGTCACCCGGACCGTCTCCAGCCAGGGCGGGGCGCCGTTCGGCACCCGCTTCTGATGCACCTTCTCCCCGGCCAGTCCGTCCGGGAAGCGGTGCAGCATGCAGGGACGCTCGCGCAGCGCCCGGACGATGCCGTCGCCCACCGCGAGGTAGTAGCGCACCAGGTCGAGCTTGGTCGCCCCGAGCTCCGGGAAGTAGACCCGGTCCGGGTTCGAGACCCGGACCTCGAGGTCGCCGACTTCGATGACGGTGGCTTTACCGGCCATGTGTCTGAAACTAGCCCAGCCAGGCCTCGTTCAGGTCGAGAAACAGGGTGTCCCCGGAATCCAGCAGGTCCAGCAGCGGGCCGATCCGGGGCAGCTCGTGCGCGACGAAGTAGTGCGCGGTCAGGCGCTTGCCCTGGTAGAAGTCACCCTCCCGGTCACCGCTGGCGACCAGCTGCTCCAGCCACATCCAGGCGATCACCAGATGTCCGGCGGCATCGAGGTACGCCGAAGCGTTCGCCAGCGCCGGCCCCGCGTCGCCGGCCGCCCACAGCATCGCCGTGGTCCGCGCCAGCCGGTCGCAGGCCCGGTGCACCGGGTCGGCCAGGTCCTTCGGCGCCCGGTCGGCGGTCGCCCGGATCCGGTCGAGCAGCAGCTCCAGCCCGGCGCCGCCGCGCATCGTCACCTTGCGGCCGAGCAGGTCCAGCGCCTGGATGCCGTCGGTGCCCTCGTGGATCGAGTTGAGGCGGTTGTCCCGGTAGAACTGCTCGACCGGGTACTCGCGGGTGTAGCCGTACCCGCCGTGGATCTGGATGGCGTGGTCGTCGGCCAGCCGGCACCACTGTGACGGCCACGCCTTGACGATCGGGGTCAGCACGTCGAGGAGCAGGTCGTTCTCCTCCGACGGCTGGTCGAGGAGCCGGGCGGCGTACAGGACCAGGGCCAGCCCGCCCTCGACGTAGGACTTGGAGGCGACGAGCATCCGGCGGACGTCCGGGTGCCTGATGATCGGCACCGGTGGGGCGGCCGGGTCCTTGCCGGTGACCGGGCGGCCCTGCTCCCGCTCCTTGGCGTAGGCGAGCGCGTGCAGGTAACCGGTGTAGCCGAGGGCCACCGCGCCGGCACCGACACCGATCCGGGCCTCGTTCATCATGTGGAACATGTACTGCAGGCCCCGGCCCGCCTCCCCCACCAGGTGACCGGTGGCGTCGTCGAACGCCAGCACCGCGTTGGTGGTGCCGCGGAACCCCATCTTGTGGTTGAGCCCGGCCAGCGTGACACCGTTGCGCTCACCGGTCTCCGGGATCAGCTTGGGGACGATGAACAGCGAGAGCCCCTTGACCCCGGCCGGCGCTCCGGCCACCCGGGCCAGGACCAGGTGCACGATGTTCTCGCTCAGCTCGTGGTCCCCCGCGGAGATCCACATCTTGCCGCCGGTGATCCGGTGGGTCCCGTCGCCGGCCGGCGTCGCCCTCGTGGTGACGTCACTGAGCGAGGAACCCGCCTGCGGCTCGGACAGGCACATCGTCCCGGTGTAGCGGCCCTCGATCATCGGCTGGACGAACCGGCGGATCTGCTCCGCGCTGCCGTACTTCACCAGCAGGTGGGCGTTCGCCGAGGTCAGCATCGGGTACGCCGAGGTGGCGGTGTTGGCCGCCTGGAACCAGAGGAAACAGGCCCGCTGCACCACGTGCGGCAGCTGCAGTCCACCGTGCTCGGCGTCCATGGTGGCGGCGATCAGGCCGGACTCGGCGAACACCCGCAACGCCCGGGCCACCTCCGGGATGGTCTCCACCTTGTCACCGTCGAAGGTCGGCTCGCGCAGGTCGGCGGTCCGGTTATGGGGTGCGAAGTCCCGTTCGGCGATGCGTTGCGACACGTCGAGGAATGCATCGAACGTCTCCCGGGAATGGTCGGCGAACCGCTCGTGCGAGGTCAGCGCCTCCACGTCGAGCCATTCGTAGAGGAGGAACTCGAGATCGCGCCGGGAGAGAACCTTGGACACCTCGGCCATCACCATGCACCCAGTGTGCACTAACTTTCGCCCTCCACTAGGGGCAGTGACCGAGGGAAACCAGGGGGAAACGGGGCGGCGTCCACTGGCACCGAACCCGGATGATGGAGGGGACACGTAGCGGGGCGACGTCGTCACCCCGGGTACGCGCGAACGGAGCACCGCATGCGCAGACAGGTGATGGCGCCACCCGAAGGATGGCTCGCACCACTCCACGCCCGGATCCCCCGGCCCCGCACCCCCGTCACCACGCAGGCCCCGGCACCCCGCCGCCCTCCCATCATGTCGAGCAGACCCAGCATCACCGGCGTCGGCCTCGCCGTCGTCTTCTACTGCCTCTCCTTCACCCCCTCCCTGCTGCCCCGGGTCTGGTTCCTGCAAGGCGTCGTCGCCGGGGTCACCGCCGCGATGGGCTACGCCCTCGGCACCGGCGTCGGCGCGCTGATCCGGCTGCGCCGCCCCTTCGGCGCGCGGACCGTCCGGATCGCCTGGCGCGTCCTCGCCGCGGCCACCCCGCTGCTGGTCGTGGTCTTCCTCGCCCTCGGCACCCGCTGGCAGAGCGCGCTGCGGCTACGGCTCGGCATGCCACCCACCGAGGAGTACGACCTGGTCCGCACCGTCGGGATCAGCCTGCTCACCTTCGGGCTGCTGCTGCTGATCGCCCGCGCCCTGCGTCTCGCCACCCACGGCTGCGCGCGGCTCTTCCGGCGGATCGTCCCGAACGCCGCGGCCTACTGCGCGGGCACCCTCGTGGTCGCCCTGCTCAGCTACGGCACCCTCGACAACGTGCTGGTCGCGAACCTGTTCTCGATGGCCGACCGGTCCGCCGCGATCACCAACAACGGCACCGGCACCGGCGTACTGATGCCGGCCTCCGCCCTGCGCTCGGGCAGCGCACCCTCCCTGGTCCCGTGGGACAGCCTGGGACGGCAGGGCCGGGCGTTCGTCGCCGGCGCCCCCACCCCGGAACAACTCGGCGAGTTCGCCGGGCGCCCGGCGACCGAGCCGATCCGCCTCTACGCCGGCCTCACCTCCGCCGACACCGTCGAGGACCGCGCCGACCTGGTGGTCCGCGAGATGGACCGGACCGGCGCGTTCGACCGGGCCGTCGTCGCGGTCTTCACCCCCACCGGCACCGGCTGGGTGGACGGCAAGGTCACCAGTTCCCTGGAGTACATGTACGCCGGGGACACCGCGCTGGTGTCCATGCAGTACTCGTACCTGCCGAGCTGGGCGGCGTTCCTCGGCGCGGACCGTTCCGAGGTGGTGACCGCGGCCTCCGCCCTGATCACGGCGGTGCAGCGACGCTGGGACGCGCTGTCCGAGGACACCCGGCCCACGCTGCTGCTCTTCGGGGAGAGCCTGGGGACGTACGGGCTGGAGAAGACCTACCGCACCGCGGACCGCCTGATCGCCGGCGCCGACGGCGTGCTGCTCGAAGGCCCGACGTTCGCGAACCCGATCCACCGCTCGCTGACCGAGAGCCGCGCCGAGGGCAGCCCGGTGTGGAACCCGGTGCTGCCGGACCTGCCCGTCGCGTTCGCCGAGAACGCCGCCAGCCTGCGCGAACTCACCGGCGAACGCCCCAAGCTGGTCTACCTGCAGAACGCCACCGACCCGGTGGTCTGGTGGAGCTGGGACCTGCTGTGGAAGAAGCCGCAGTGGCTGACCGGCGAACGCGGGCCGGACGTCACCCCGGACATGCACTGGTACCCGGTCGTCACCTTCTGGCAGACCACCTGCGACCTGATATTCGCCAACAAGGTGCCGACCGGCCACGGCCACGTCTACAAGTCCGAGACGGTCGACGCCTGGGCCGCGCTGGCCCCGCCTCCAGGCTGGACCGTCGTCGACACCCTCCGCCTACGAGCCCTCCTCGACTCCTGACGTCATTCTCACGACGACGACAATTAGACAAGCCGACACCGCCCGCCGGCTGTTGGCCGCTCCGCCGGTGCCCGAGGCGGCGACGGGTCCACCGGCCGCCTTGCCGGAGAGCGCGGACACCGCCCGGGGACCCGCTGCCGGCGGGTGAGGGCGGGAGTGCTTCAGCGCGTACCCCGATCAGCGCCTGAGCCACGGCTGCAGCAGGCGGGTCACTCTCGGCAACACCAGGTACGTCATGATCGGGGTCAGGATCAGGGTGCTGATCACGGTGCGGAGCACGGTGTTCAGGCTGGTCAGGTGCGGCATCAGCAGGAACGCGGAGAGCAGGCTGACCGGGAAGAAGCCGAGCCAGATGGTGACCGCCTGCTTCCAGCGCGGTGGCGCGGCCGGCACCGGTGCGCCCGGCTCGTCCACCTCGCGTTCGCGGGGCGGGTCGAACCAGCCCTCGATGCCGGTGCGCCGCTCGACCCGGGTGTGTTCGACGAAGCCCTCGGCCGACGACAGCCACCACTGGCGCTGGCTGGACTCCTCCCAGTTGCGCAGCGCCTCGGCGTCGGCGAACCGGTAGAGCATGTGCCATTCGGCCGAGCCGACCTCGGGGCGGACCCAGCCGGTGCCGAGGAAGCCGGGGAAGGTCTCGGCCAGGGAGGTGCCGGCGCGGACCCAGGCGGCCATCTCCGCGGTACGTCCGGGGTCGGCGCGCCGAGTGATGGCTACGGTGACGGCGAGCTGCGGCGGGGACTCCATGTCCCACATTGTGGTATCGCCACGTTGCCGCTGTATTGCGGTCGGCGAATCCGTGCCGTGTCACACACCTGCCGAGGCGGGTAAGTTCGGCCAGCATGACAATGCAGCGAAAGTTGTCGATAACCGCGCTCGCGCTCGCCCTGGTCGGCGGCCTCGGCTTCACCGGCGGGCCGGAACCGTCCTGGCAGCTCACCGACACCGGCTCGACCGCCCGGTTCCGGGGGCTCGCCGCCGTCGACGGCCGGGTCGCCTGGGTGGCCGGCAGCGCCGGAACGATCCTGCGCACGACCGACGCCGGCCGGCACTGGACCTCCACCGGGCCGGCCGACGCGGCGGCCCTCCAATTCCGTGACATCGAGGCCTTCGACGCGCGGACCGCGGTGGCGCTGACCATCGGCAACGGCGCCGACTCGCGGCTCTACCGCACCGCCGACGGCGGGCGCGCCTGGACCGAGGTGTTCCGCAACGACGATCCGGCCGCTTTCTACGACTGTGTCGCGTTCGGCGACAAGCGGCACGGTCTGGCGCTGTCCGACCCGGTCGACGGGCGCTTCCGGATCCTCGCCACCGGCGACGGCGGCCGCTCCTGGACGGTCCTGCCCTCCACCGGGATGCCGGACGCGCTGCCCGGCGAGTTCGCCTTCGCGGCCGGCGGCACCTGCCTGGTCGCCTCCGGCCGGCACGCCTGGTTCGCGACCGGCGGTGACGCCACCGCCCGGGTCTTCGCCTCGCACGACTTCGGGCGAACCTGGTCGGTCACCGACTCACCGATCCCGAGCGGACCCAGCGCCGGCATCTACGCCCTGGCCTTCCGTGACGAGCGCACCGGCCTGGCGGTCGGCGGCGACTACGCCGTCCCGGACTCGGCCCCGGACGGCTCGGCGGTCAGCCGCGACGGCGGGCGCACCTGGACGGTCTCCCGCACGGTTCCTGGCGCCTACCGTTCCGGCGTGGCCTGGACCGGACGCGGCCGGACCGCCCTCGCGGTCGGCCCCACCGGCAGCGACATCACCCACGACGGCGGCGTCACGTGGCGCCGCTTCGACACGGGCAGTTTCGACGCGGTCGCTTGCGCGTCCGGCGCCTGCTGGGCCTCCGGCCAGGACGGCCGCGTCGCCCTTCTACGGGGTACGCACTGAAGCACTCCCACCCTCACCCCGCCGGCAGCGGGTCCCTGGGCCGCGTCCGCGCTCTCCGGCGGGGCGGCCGGTGGACCCGCTGCCGCCTTCGGGCACCGGCGGAGCGGCCAGGTCCAGTGAGCGAGGCCGTCGACGAACGCGCAACACGCTGTTGCGGGTCCGGCGGAGGCGTCGCACGGCGATCCGGAAAGCAACGACACGGGTCCGGCTGTTGCTCACGGCTGTCGCGGCAGGGACAGCCGTGAGCAACAGTCACGAGCGGTCAGGCGTTGAGGTAGGCGAGGACGGCCAGGACGCGCCGGTGGTCGTCGTCGGACGGGGGCAGCGCCAACTTGGTGAAGATGCCGTTGATGTGCTTGCTGACCGCTTTGTCGCCGATGAAGAGTTTCTGGGCGATCGCACCGTTCGAGCGTCCCTCCGCCATCAGGCCCAGCACCTCGCGTTCGCGGACGGTCAGCGCGGCCAGCGGCGGCTGACGGCGGGCGAGCAGCTGGGACACCACCTCGGGGTCCATCGCCGTGCCACCTGAGGCGACCCGGCGGACCGCGTCGACGAACTGGGTCACGTTCGCGATGCGGTCCTTGAGGAGGTAGCCGACGCCGCCGTTGCGGTCGGTCAGCAGTTCGCGGGCGTACAGCGGTTCGACGTGCTGGGAGAGGACGAGCACCGGGAGGCCGGGCACCTCGACGCGGGCCGCGATCGCCGCCTGCAGGCCCTCGTCGGTGAAGGTGGGCGGCAGGCGTACGTCCACCACCGCCACGTCCGGCCGGTGCTCCACCAGTGCCGGCAGCAGGGACGGTCCGTTGTCGACCGCAGCCACCACCTCGAACCCGTACGCCTCGAGCAGTCGGATCAGGCCGTCCCGGAGGAGGGCGAGGTCCTCGGCGATGACAACGCGCACGGCAGCTCCATGGTCACGACGGTCGGTCCGCCCGGCGGGCTGGACAGGCTCATCGTGCCATCGAAGGCGGCGAGACGGCGTTCGATGCCTCGCAGCCCGGTGCCGCCGGCCGGGTCGGCTCCGCCGAGGCCGTCGTCGCCGACCCGCATCACCAGCGACTCCCCGGTGTGCCACAGCTCCACCCAGGCGTGCCGGGCGAAGCTGTGCCGGGTCAGGTTGGCCAGCGCCTCGGCGACCGCGAAGTAGCCGGCCGACTCGACGGGGGTCTCCAGCCGGGCGGGCAGCGCCGCGGTCACCTCGGTCGGCACCGGCAGGGCCAGGGCGAGCGCCCGGACCGCGCCTTCCAGCCCGCGTTCGGCGAGCACCGGCGGGTGGATGCCGCGGACCAGGTGGCGCAGCTCGACCAGGGCCGCGGTGCTGGCCTCGCGGGCTTCGGCGAGCAGTTTGCGGGCGCCGGCCGGATCGTCCTCGACCATGTCCTCGGCCATCCCGATGGTCATGCCGAGGGAGACCAGCCTGGCCTGGGCGCCGTCGTGCAGGTCGCGTTCGATCCGGCGCAGTTCGGCGGCCTGCGCATCGACCGTGTCGGCCCGGGTCTCGGTGAGCCGGCTGACCCGCAGGCGCAGCTCGGCGTTGCGGGTCGGGGCGAGCAGCAGCCGGTCGGCGTGGGCGCCGGCCTGCATCAGGTGGGGTGCCGCGGCGATGCCGATGATCAGGATCAGGGTGCCCTGCGGCAGGGAGAGGAAGCCGTCGCCGACGGTCTGGATCGGCCAGATGGCGCCGTAGCCGCTCCAGACGCCGCCCAGCCACGTCCATAGTGGGATCAGCAGGATGCCCTCCACCCCGTAGATCGGGACGGCCAGGGAGAGTACGCCGAGGGTGAACCCGGCCACCGCGCCGGGCAGGAGCCAGGCCAGGTCGCGCCAGGTCGCCGGGTCGGTGAGCAGCCAGCGCAGGCGGCGGGGACCGCCGATCCGGGCCGGGGCGGGCAGCGCACGGTACGGCGTGGCGATCGGCACGCCGTACCGTGCGCTGAGCCGGCGCGCCAGTCCGGTGCGGGCCCGCACCAAACGGGTGACCAGGGGGAAGAGCAGCATCCCGAGACCGGGCACGAGCACCAGGGCGAGGGAGACGACGGAGAGCACGAGGAGCGGGAGGTTGAGCACCGCCAGCGGGATGGCGAGTGCACCCCCGGCCAGGGCCCGGACGCCGTCGCGGATCCAGTCACGCGAGTCCATGTCCTCATCCTGGGCCCCGGGCACCACCGGTGTCGGTAGTGCCAGCCCTACTCCCCACCGGGGTGTCAGCCTCCTATGCACGAGGGAGTGGATACTCCTGACCAAATGCCATCGCGCCGGTTAGCTGTGCGTATGACGATGACAGCCGAGACCAGGACCGGCGGCGGAAGTGACTTCGCCGAACTCAACCGACGCATCAACGCGGCCGGCCTGCTACGACGGCGGCCGGCCTACTACGCCGTACGCCTGAGCCTGGTGACCCTCGCCCTGGCCGGCGGGTGGGCCGCCTTCTTCCTGATCGGCGACTCCTGGTGGACGATCGCCGTGGCCGTGTTCCTCGGGGTGCTCTTCGCGCAGGTCGGGCTGGTCGCCCACGACCTGGCGCACCGGCAGGTGTTCCGGACCAACAAGCCGAGCGCCCGGGCCGGCCTGATCTTCGGCAACGTGGCGATCGGGATGTCCTACGGGTACTGGATGGAGAAGCACACCAAGCACCACGCCAATCCCAACCACGACGATCTGGATCCGGATGTCAGCCCGGAGGTGCTGGTCTGGAACGCCGAGGACGCCCGGGGCCGGGGTTTCGTGGTCCGCCATCAGGCCTGGTTCTTCTTCCCGCTGCTCTCCCTGCTGGGCCTGTCACTGCGCAAGGACAGCATCAACTGGCTGATCCGGGAGCGCGGCAAGCGGCGCGGCCTGGAGTCGGTGCTGGTGTCGGCGCACATCCTGGGGTATCTCGCCGCTCTGGTGCTGGTCCTGTCCCCGCTGCAGGCGCTGGTGTTCTTCGTGGTGCACCAGGGTCTCTTCGGGGTGTACCTGGGGATGACGTTCGCGCCGAACCACAAGGGCATGCCGCACCCGGACGGCTCCGAGGACTTCCTCCGCAAGCAGGTCCTGACCTCGCGCAACGTCCGCGGCGGCTGGCTGGTCGACACGGCGCTGGGCGGGCTGAACTACCAGATCGAGCATCACCTGTTCCCGGCGATGCCGACGCCGAACCTGCGCAAGGCCCAGCCGCTGGTGCAGCGTTACTGCGAGGAGATCGGTGTCTCGTACGAGTTGACCGGTCTGATCGATTCGTACCGGCAGGCGCTGCGGCACCTGCACGACGTCGGTGCGGAGTTGCGGCAGGCGAAGCGGGCGTAGACCGGAATGGGCCCGATGGCCGGAAGTTCCGGCGGTCGGGCCACCCGGGCGAAGATATCGGTCCAGCCACGGCCGCCGAGCGCACCTGGGCCGTCCCGTACGCCTCGGGATAGAGTCCTCACAGGGAACGGCCCACCCCCGGTGGATCATCACGGATCGATGTCTCGCACTCACAGGACGCAACGGTTTCGTCACCACGACGCGAAACGGACGTCACTGCAGGTAGCGGGCTTAGGTGAACCGGCGGGGTACTTAGCATTTTCATAGGATGAAGGTCTAAAGTGCCGCGCGTGAAGGTGACCTTGCAGGAGATCCGGGAGCGGACCTACAAGCCGGTCGACGCGTGGTGGACCGTGCTTCTGGTCGACCCGTTGGCGTCTCGACTGGTGCGTCAGGTGGCGCCGTACCGATGGATAACGCCCAATGTTCTGACTCTGATCGCGACCATTCTCGGCACCGGAGCGGCGGTCAGTTTCGCCATCGGTGACCGTTGGTGGCTGGTCGCCGGCGGCATTCTGTTCCACCTCAGCTTCGTCGTCGACTGCATGGACGGCAAGATCGCCCGGCTGAACGGCACCGGGACGATCTTCGGCCAATGGCTCGACTTCGTCCTCGACCGGGTCCGGGTCTTCTTCATCGCCCTGGCGCTCTTCGGCGGGCAGTATGCGAAGACCGGTAACGACACCTACCTCTGGGTGATGGCGATCGCCATCTTCCTGGACCTGTTCCGTTACCTGAACAGCGCCCAGATGCAGAAGGTCCGCAAGGTCATGCGCGACCAGCTGGACGCGCTGAAGCCGCCGGTGACCACCCAGCCGACACCCGCCGCCGAGATGGGCGAGCCGGCCGACGAGATGCCCGAGGAGGACACCGCGTCGCAGCCCCGGCCGACCACCGGCAAGCCGTCGCTCAAGCGCCGGATCGGCAGCTTCCTGCGGGCCCGCCGGATCCGCACCCACCTGATCAGTGGCATCGAATACGAGATGACCGTCTTCATCATCGCGCCGGTCACCGGATTCATCATCCCGGTCACCATCCTGGCCGGCGCCGGTCTGCTCGCCTTCGAGCTGTTCCTGATCTACAAGCTCCTCAAGGCCTGCCGCGCCTACCCGGCGAAGCTCGCCGCCGCCGAGGAGAAGTGGGCGGCCTACCAGGCCGAGCAGGACGACCAGGCCGGCCACACCGACTCGGCCGGTCGCGTTCCGACAACGGTCTGACCCTTCCTTCCACCACGCGACCAGTGGCACCCCGGGGCGAACGCTCCGGGGTGCCACTGTTTGTGCCCCCGGTTCCTTCCGATCCCGGGCGCCCGGTGCCGAACAGACGGTCGTCGACCCTGGGAGGCGCCATGACCGTCCGCCAGCCGCAGGACCACCACCGCACACCGCTCGCCGGCCGGGTCCGGCTCCCCGCCCGGGCACCGGCCCCGGACTCCGCCTTCGCCCTCGCCTCGCGGGCGGCCCTCATCCCCCTCACCGTGCGCCTGCGCCTGCTGAGTGCCTGGTCCGGGCGGGTTCTCGTGGGGTACGCGGTGAGCATGTGGGACTGCTCCCCCGCCACGACGCGGCCGGCCCCGGAACAGCGGACCACCGACGAGGCCGGCTGGGTACGGTTCGCCGGCGTCTTCCCGGAGGCGTACCCGGGACACTGGCCGCACCTGCACGTCGAGATCCGCCCGGCGCCCGGCTCCGCGCCGGAGCACACCGCCGAACTCGCACTTCCGGGTGACGCCTGCACCCAGGCGTACGGGTGGGCCCACGGGCGCCTCGACGACGTCAGCCTGGCCACCGACACCTGCTTCACCAGCGGCTGGCCCCTGGAGATCGCGTCGGTGACCGGCGACCCGGTCCGTGGACTGGTCGCCACCCGTACCGTGGGCCTCCGACCCGGCGGGTGAGATCCACTCCACCGGCACCGACTAGATTTGCGCGATGCCGCGCCGCCGCCTCCTCTATCTGCTCGCCGTTGTGGCCATGCTGGGACAGATGGCGTTCGCCATGGTCACCACCGCCATGCAGCAGACGCCGACCATCGACGAACCGGTCTACGTGGCGACCGCCGAGGTGTACCGGCAGCAGCACAGCCTGCGTTACAACCCGGAGCACCCGCCGCTCGGCAAGCTGATCATCGCGGCCGGGACGGCGTTCGCGGACCCGAAGCTCGACTCCGGGTACACCGGCAACCAGACCCGGCTCGGCCGTCATCTGCTGTACGAGAGCGGCAACAACCCGTTCCAGCTGCTGCTCTACGCCCGGCTGCCGATCATCCTGCTGACCCTGGTGTTCGGGCTGGTGGTGCTGGCGTTCGCCCGGGACCTGGCCGGGCCGGCCGGCGGGCTGCTGGCGCTGGCGCTGTACTCCTTCTCGCCCGATGTGATCGCCCACGGGTCGCTGGCGACGCTCGACGTTCCGGCCGCCGGGATGCTGCTCACCGCCTTCTGGCTGACGTGGCGCGCCCGGACGACGATGATGCCCTACCTACCTCTGGCCGGGGCGGCACTGGGCGCGGCGCTGGCGACCCGGATGAGCGTGCTTCCGGCCGTACCCCTGCTGGTTGTTCTCGCGGCCTGGTCCGCCTGGCATGCGCAACGTCCGCTCATGGCGCAGCCCACCCCGGAGCCCGAACCGGAACCCGCCTCGGAGCCCGAGCCCGAACCTGAGGCGGAGCCCGAGCCGGACGCGGAGCCCGAGCCCGACGCGAAGCCCGAACCTGAGGCGGAGCCCGAGCCGAAACCGAAGGGCGTCATCCCGCTGGGGTGGCGGATCGGCGTCAGCGTCGCCGCGACGACCGCCCTCGGGCTGATCGCCATCGCGGTCGTGTGGATCTCCTACCTGCTCGTCGACCGCCGGATGTACTGGGCCAGCCCGGTCGGCCTGCCGAACCCGGACGACCTGGGGCTGCGCGGGCTCGCCGTGGAGTGGCTGCCGTTCCCGCAGGCCTACAAGGACGGGATGCTCACCCAGTTCAAGTTCGAGGACAAGACGTACACCGGCTTCCTGCTCGGCGAGTCCTACAAGGGCTCCCCCTGGTACTACATGCCGGTCGCGATCCTGATCAAGACGCCGCTGGGGATGCTGGCGCTCTGGGCGGCCGGCATGATCACGATGCTGGTGATCCCCCGGCTGCGCGCCGCCCTGCTCTACCTGGTGCCGGTCTCCGCCGTGCTGCTGCTCGTCACGATGACCGGCTCCCGCAACTTCGGCACCCGGTACGTCATCTTCCTGCCGATGTTCCTGACCGTCGCGGCCGGCACCGTCGTGCTGATCCGGTGGCGCTGGGCGAAGATCGTGGCCGGCCTGCTCGCCCTCGCGGTGGCGGTCAGCTCGATGCTCACCTTCCCCTACTACCTGCCCTACTCCAACGAGGCGTTCGGCGGCACCGCGAACACCCACAACAACCTGCACGACGCCAACGTCGACTGGGGTCAGGACCTTGCCCGGCTCGCCCAGAAGCTGAAGGCCGACTACCCCGACGAACAGGTGTGGCTGGTCTACAAGGGCAGTGGCGTGCCCCGCTACTACGGGATCGACTACCGGGATCCGTACACCGTACGGCCCGAGGAGATCCACGGTCTGCTCGTCGTCTCCGACTCCCGGGTCGCCACCGTCACCCCCCGGCTGAAGCTGATGCTCGACGGCGCCACCCCGATCGACCAGGTCGGATACTCGATAACCATCTACCGGCGCTGATACTTTGCAGGGGTGCACTACGACGTCGTGATCGTGGGCAGCGGATTCGGCGGCAGTGTCAGCGCTCTACGGCTGGCCGAGAAGGGCTACCGGGTCGGCGTGCTCGAGGCCGGTCGCCGGTTCACCCCGGCGACGCTGCCGCGCAGCTCCTGGGACCTGCGGAACTTCCTGTGGGCGCCGCGGCTGGGCCTGCGCGGCATCCAGCGGATCACCCTGCTCAAGGACATCGTGGTGCTCTCCGCCGCCGGGGTCGGCGGCGGCTCCCTGGTGTACGCGAACACCCTCTACCGTCCGCCGGCCGCGTTCTTCGACGATCCGCGCTGGTCCGGGATCACCGACTGGGCCGGTGAACTGGACCGGCACTACGACCAGGCGTCCCGGATGCTCGGCGTCACCGACCAGCCCGCCACCACGCCCGCCGACCGCGCGATCCGGCAGGTCGCGCAGGACATGGGCGTCGGGCACACGTTCCGGCACACGCCGGTCGGCGTCTTCTTCGGCGAACCGGGACGGACCGTGCCCGACCCGTACTTCGGGGGCGCCGGCCCGGACCGGACCGGGTGCACCCAGTGCGGCGACTGCATGATCGGCTGCCGGGTCGGCGCGAAGAACCGGCTCGACGTCAACTACCTGCACCTGGCCGAGCGGGCCGGGGCGGTCGTCCACCCGGACACCGAGGTCACCGCCCTGCGGCCGGACGGCGACGGCTGGCGGGTGGAGACCCGGACCGGGCAGGTCCACACCGCCGGGCAGGTCGTCCTGGCCGCCGGGGCGCTCGGCACCCAGCGCCTGCTGCACGCGATGCGCGACACCGGGGTGCTGCCCGCCCTCTCCCCCCGCCTGGGCATGCTGACCCGGACCAACTCCGAGGCACTGCTCGGCGCGGCCACCAGGGACGTGCCCGCCGAACCGTTCTCCCGCGGCGTCGCGATCACCTCGTCGTTCCACCCGGACGAACGGACCCACATCGAACCGGTCCGCTACGGCCCCGGCAGCAACGCCATGGGCCTGCTGTCGACGATCCTGGTGGACGGCGGCGGGCGTGTCCCGCGACCGCTGCGCTTCCTCGGCCAGGCCCTGCGCCACCCGGTGGTCCTGGCGCACTCGCTGTCGGTGCGCCGCTGGAGCGAACGGACCATCATCGCCCTGGTCATGCAGACCGCGGACAATTCCCTGACGGTACGGCGGACCCGGCGCGGACGGCTCACCACCGGCCCCGGACACGGTGACCCGAACCCGCGCTGGATCCCCGTCGGCCACGAGGCGGTGCGGCGGCTCGCCGACCGGATCGGCGGCTACCCCGGTGGCACGGTCGGCGACGTCTTCGACATCCCGATGACCGCGCACATCCTGGGCGGCGCCACGATCGGGGAGTCGGCGGAGTCCGGGGTGGTGGACGCCTACCACCGGGTCTTCGGTCATCCGGGCCTGCATGTGGTGGACGGTTCGGCGGTTCCGGCGAACCTGGGTGTCAACCCGTCGCTGACGATCACCGCGCTGGCCGAGCGGGCGATCTCCCTCTGGCCCGTGCACGGTGACCCGGATCCGCGGCCGCCGCTCGGGGCGGCGTACCGCCGGGTCGCGCCGGTCCCGCCCCGATCGCCGGTCGTGCCGGCGCACGCACCGGCGGCCTTGCGGTTCCCCTTTTGAAGATCCACATGCCTCGATCGGTCGACATCGCCTTCGGCACGCCCTAGCGTCCCCAGTCATGACACTCCACGATTCCGCCCCTCTCGCCGGACGGGTCGCACTGGTCACCGGCGGTTCGCGGGGCATCGGCACGGCGATCGTCCGGCGTCTGGCGGCCGACGGGGCCCGGGTGGTGTTCACCTACCGGGAGAGTTCGCAGGCGGCCGCCGAGCTGGCCGCCGAGATCGGCGACGGGGTGGCGGTGCGCTGCGACCAGGCCGACCTCGGCACTCTGCCGGCGATGTTCGATCCGGTACGCGACAGCGGCCTGGACATCCTGGTCCTCAACGCCGCCGTCGCGGACCGGACACCGATCGGTGAGCTGACCACGGACCACTACGAGCGGGTGATGACGATCAACGCGACGTTCCCGCTGTTCGCCATCCGGGAGGCGATCCCGCTGCTCCGTGACGGCGGACGCATCGTCACCGTCTCCAGCCTCAACACCGTGGTGGCCGCTCCGGGGCTGGCGCTCTACTGCGGGAGCAAGGGCGCCCTGGAGCAGTTCACCAGGGTGGCCTCCCGCGAGCTCGGGCCGCGCGGGATCACCGTCAACACGGTGTCCTCCGGGGCGACCGACACCGACATGCTGCGCGCCACCAACCCACCCGAGCTGCTGGCGGTCACCTCGTCCGTCACCGCGCTGGGCCGTCTCGGCACCCCGGCTGACATCGCCGCCGTCGTCGCGTTCCTCTGCTCCCCCGACGGGGCCTGGCTGACCGGCCAGAACCTCCGGGCCACCGGCGGCCTCTTCATGTGACCGGCTTTTGAGGAGCGCAACCGCGCACGCAGGTCGCCCGGTGGCTCTCGCGGGTTGGACGCGTAGCGGCCAGCGGGAGTCGCCGGGCCCTCGGCGGGAGCGACGGTCGGTACCCACCACCCCGCTACGACATCGATCTTCCGATTTTGATCCTCCGTGCCCTACAGGACGAAGGCGTCCGTCCAGAGCTGCCGTGACCGCCCGGACAGCGCCTCCATCAGGCCGATCGCCTGGCTGTCGGTGAGGCCGGCGACGAAGTCGATGACGGCCCGGCCACGCGCGCGCTCCAGCCGGTCCGGGATCTCGGCGGAAAGCTCGGCCTCGGCGAGTTCGACCAGGTCACGCAGACGGCGGGGCAGTCGCTGCTCCTCGTCGGGGTCGGTGAGCCAGGCCAGCAGCGCCTCCACCAGCGAGGCCAGCAGACGGGCCTGCCCGCGCTGATGCAGCGCCAGATCGGGACGTTCCAGGACGAAGCGATTCTGTACGAACTTGAGGATCTGCACCTCGTGCCACTGCGCCCGGGACAGCTGCACGTGACCGCTTCTGATCGCAGGCTGACCGGTTGCCTCGATCGAGTCGACCAGACGGCGGGTCCACGTGGCGGAGAAGGCGGCGACCCGGGCCTCGGCCTCGATGGAACCGTCGAACGGCCGGGCCAGCAGACCGTCGACCAACTCGGCACGGACCAGCTCGACGGCGTCCGCGAAAGCGTCGTCGTCGGCGATCCAGGCGTCCTTGCGGTGCAGCTGGCGGCGCAGCGACTCGATCGCGCCACCGGACCGGGTCAGGTCGGTCTCGGCGCCCCAGCGCTGCCAGGCCATCAGCTCGGTGGCGACCGCACCCTGCTGCAGGACGCCGACGCGGTGCACGTCCTCGAGGTCGTGGATGGCGTAGGCGATGTCGTCGGCGGTGTCCATCACCGAGGCCTCGACGGTCTGCTGCCAGTCGGCGACCCGGCCGGTGAACGGGGCCCGCGCGGCACGCATGTCGCCGACCTCGGTGGAATAGGCCCCGAACTTCAGCGAACCGCCGTCCGGGTCGTCGGGGACCACCGCCGCACCCCGGGGCGCCGGATCCATGAATCGCGGGTGCGGGTCCGGGTGGGTGCGCCGGGTCCACGGGTATTTCAGGATCGCGGCGCGGACCGCGTTCGTCAGGTTGAGACCGGCGGTCGCCTGGCCGCCGATCTCGGTGCTGGTGACGATCCGGTACGACTGGGCGTTGCCCTCGAACCCGTCACGCAGGTTGAGGCGGTGCCGGGCCAGCCGGTCCAGCACGCGTTCGCCCAGGTGGCCGAAGGGCGGGTGGCCCAGATCGTGGGCGAGGGCCGCCGCCTCCACCACGTCCGGGTCGCAGCCGCCCAACTTCTCGGCCAGGTCGGGCTCAGCGGCCCGGACGCGTTCGGCGATGGCCCGGCCCACCTGCGCCACCTTGAGGCTGTGGGTGAGCCGGTTGTGCACCAGCAGGCCGGCGCCGCCCGGGCTGATCACCTGGGTGACGCCGGCCAGCCGGGCCAGGAACGGTGAACTGACGATCCGGTCCCGGTCGACGCGGAACGGGCTGGCGGCCAGGTCGCCGGGGGCGACCAGGGTGTCGCCGAACAGGCGCTGGGCACGGGGATCGTCCATCCCCGGAAATCTACCTGGACTGCAGGGCGTCCAACGCGACGGCCATCGCCACCACCAGGCGACGGTCGAGGTACTGGTCGTGGATGCTGACCTCGTAGCGGTCCCGCAAACCCCACTTGCGGACCACCGAGAACGCCGGGCGGCCGGCGATGGTGAAGTCGAAATGGTACGGCAACCAGGAGAGGTAGTCGACGAAGCGGCGCAGGACGGCCACCCACATGTTGCGTTCCTGCCCGGTGATCTCGCCGTAGCCGGGCTGTTCGACGATCCAGGTGGACCGGAGCAGCGACGCCGCGAAATTCTTGCGGAACAGGCCGATCGGCTGGCCGGCCGGGTCGGTCACGTCGTACGTGGCGCCGAGGTCGATCACCTGGCGGGCTTTGAACCCGAGCAGCGGGTACTGCTTGGTGTCGTCGGTGTAGAGGGTCACCTGTTCCTTGAACGCCAAGCGCTTCTGCTGGGCGAAGGCGAGGACACCGGCCTCCTGGCCGTCCGGGGTCACCCCGTGTACCTCGTACTGATTGACCATGAAACGTATGCGTTGCCGCACTATGAGGCGGTGCTGTGCCTGAAGGACGTCGAGGGTCACGGCCGCAGTGTGTCATACCGGCAGGTTGCTGAGGGCAGGCTGAGGAGGTCGGTGGCAGAGCGGCCCTCGAACAGGCCAGACTTGACGCATGGCGAAGCGAGCTCGTACCCGTACCGTGATGGCTCTGGCCCTCGGCGCCGCGGCGGTCTGGGCCGCCCGCGACATTCCCGCACAACTCGGCGCGCGGGCGCGTGGCGCCCGGCGCGCCCGGATGGACGCGTCCCCACAGTTCGCGGACGGGAAGTTCCGCAACTCACTGCCGGCCGAGATGCTGACCGGCACCTCGATGCCGAAGGCCGCCGCGGCCACGCTCACCGGCCGGGAGATGCGCAGACCGCATCAACCGGTGCCGGTGGTCGTCCCGACACCGGGCACACCGGCGGACGGCCTGCACGTCACCTGGTACGGCCACTCCTCCGCGCTGGTGGAGATCGAGGGCCGCCGGGTGCTGCTCGACCCGGTCTGGAGCGACCGGTGTTCCCCGTCCCGGCTGGCCGGCCCGCGGCGTCTGCACGAGCCGCCGATGCCGCTGCGGGAACTCCCGCCGATCGACGCGGTGCTGATCTCCCACGACCACTACGACCACCTGGACATGGTCACCATCCAGAACCTGGTGGACCTGCAGTCGGCGCCGTTCCTGGTGCCGCTGGGCGTCGGGGCGCACCTGGAACGGTGGGGCGTGCCGGAGAGCCGGATCATCGAGCTGGACTGGAACGAGAAGGCGAAGGTGGCCGGGATCGACCTGGTCGCGACGCCGGCCCGGCACTTCTCCGGCCGTGGTTTCACCCGGGACGACACCCTCTGGTCCAGCTGGGTGATCATCGGCCCGACGCGGAAGGTGTTCTACTCCGGCGACACCGGCTACTTCCCGGGGTTCGCGGAGATCGGCGCGGAGCACGGGCCGTTCGACGCGACGCTGGTGCAGATCGGGGCGTACGGCGACGCCTGGCCGGACATCCACATGACGCCGGAGGACGGCGTGGCCACCCACCGCGACGTACGCGGTGGCCTGATGATCCCGGTGCACTGGGCGACGTTCAACCTGGCGCTGCACGACTGGTCGGAGCCGGCCGACCGCACCTGGAGCGAGGCGAAGGCCCAGGGGGTGAAACTGGCGGTGCCGCGGCCGGGCGAGCGGGTCGACGTGGACAACCCGCCGGCGGTCGACGGTTGGTGGCAGCAGATCGCCTGACGGTCGCCGTGGTGGGTTCGGGCGCGCCACGCGCCCCCACTCACCACACCCGACGCCCAGCGTGGCGATTTCGGGCGCGTAGCGCGCCCGAAATCGCCACACGTCGTCAGCGGGCGAGATCGAAAGCGGCGGCGAACAGTCCGGCGAGCAGGACCATCGCGCCGGCGGTTAATCGGACCGTGTGCGCCCAGGCGATCCGCCGGGTGGCACGGACCGCGAGTTTGGCGGATCTGACGTCGTGCCAGGCCGTGTTGGCCCGGCCCATCCGGTACGCGAACGCGAGTGATCCGCCCGCGGTGAGCAGCGCACCCAGGTACGCCGCGAGGTACTGCGTCATGGTCGACCCCCTGGTGTTCCGGTGATGAGCAGCCAGTCTGGGCGCGACGGCACAGCACTTCCAGCGGCAGCACAATTCACCAGAAACCGCTCCGGAAGCGCTGTCGGCTATCGGTCAGTCGAAAGGTCAGGCCGCGGCACGCAGAGGGTGACCGCTGAGGGGACCACCTCGGCGGTGAACTTCCTGGTCTTCGCCCGGGCGCCGCCGTCCAGCTCATATTCGAGCTTCGATTCCAGGGTGACGTCAACCCGACGAGCGCGGGTAGTCCGGACGAAAGGCGACTTATCGGATCTTCCGACCGCCATCGTCCCCAGCGCGCGGGCCCACTGCGTCGCGCCCTGGGCGGTGGCCACGCCGACGTCGAGCCAGCCGTCGTCCGGGGCCGCGTCGTCGAACGCGCGGATCCCACCGGTGATCTTGCCGACGTTGCCGATCAGCACGCAGCTGGCCTCGTCGTCGAACCACGGGACGCCGTCCACGGCGATGGTGGCCCGGGGCGCCTCACCGTTGACGTGCCGGATGCCGGTCCAGACGTACGCCAGCTTGCCCAGCCGGTCCTTGAGGTCCCCGTCGGCATCCTTGATCATCGCGCCGTCGAAGCCGACGCCGGCCATCACCGCGAAGTGCTCGCCGGCCAGCTTGCCGAGGTCGAACCGGCGGCGCTCGCCGGTGAACGCGATCTCCACGGCCTTCTCCAGGTCGGTGGGGATGCCGAGGTTGCCGGCGAGCAGGTTGCCCGCGCCGGCCGGCATGATCGCCACCGGGATCTTCCGGCCGGCCTTTCCCTCCTGGGCGAGCACGTCCAGGGTGCGCTGGACCATGCCGTCACCGCCCCACACCACCAGCAGGTCGACGCCGGCCTTGACGGCCTTGCGGACCTGCTTGGGGGCTTTGCGGCTCTTCGGCACCTCGAACCAGAGCAGCTTGTCGACGCCCTGGCCGGTGATCCTGCGGCGCAGTTCGTCGAGTCCGCCACCGAGGGTCTTACGCTGATGGGCAACGACGGCGATCGTGCGGGGGGTCTGCATGTCGCCGCCGTTACCCAGGTCAGCGGAAACTGAATCGCCGGCGCTTCTTACGCCCGAACAGCGTCTGGGCGGTGTCGGCACCCTGCCGCAGCCACCGGGAGGCCCGGTTCTGCGGGCCGCGGCGACGCTCGACGGCGTCACTGAGCTTGCGGGCACCGGCCACACCCAACGGGACGAGGACGGCGGTCAGGACCATACGGCGAAGAAGATTCCAGATCATGCGGTACGGATACCCACCGTGACAGATCAGTTAACCGTCTCGCGCATCCGCTGCTCGGCGGCCGCACTGCGGATGACCATGAGGCGCAGCTCCAGCTCGTCGGAGACGATCGAGGCCAGGTTCTCCAGGGCCCGCAGCTGACGCGGGGACGCCTCCCGCGGCCGGTTGTCGATCACGTTGACCGTGCCCAGGCGGTAGCCGTCGTGGGTGCGGATCGGCGCGGCGGCGTAGAACCGCAGACCGAGTTCGCCCCGGACCAGCGGGTGCTCCAGGGTGCGCGGGTCGACGGCCGCGTCGTTGATCACATAGACGTCGTCCTGGGCGATGACCGACGCGCACAGGCCGGGCTCGGTGCCGATCTGCCGGACCCCGCTCAGACCCTGACAGGCGGCCAGCCACACCCGGTCCCGTTCGACGAGGGAGACCGTCGCGATCGGAGTGTCGAAGATGGCGCCCGCCACGAAGGCGATCCGGTCGTACGCGTCCTCGACGGGCTGGTCCACCAGCCGGTAACGGCGCACCGCCGCGAGCCGGGCCTGCTCCTGCGGGCCGACGTTGTCCAGGTACTCATAGGCGTTCGACGACGTTGTCATGGACGCGAGCCTATGCCGCACATTCGCGTCCGCAAGCGTTCCCGCTGCTCGAACCGGTGATCGGGGGCTCCGGGACGCCGGAAGTCGCACACCCTGTCAGTCGCGGGACTCCTCCAGGGCGCGGACGCGTACCTGGGTGATGGCCCGGCCGGTCACCTCGACCACCTCGGCGGTGAACTCCGGCAGGACCACCACCTCGCCCGGTTCGGTCGGGATGTGCCCGAGCGCGGCCAGCACCATGCCGGCCACCGTGGTGTAGTCGCCGTCCTCCGGGGCGTCCCGGTGGAAGCCCATGTCCGGCAGGTCGTGGATCGGGAACGAGCCGGGCATCAGCAGCGCCCCGTCGGCCTCCCGGACGGTCGGGGCGCCGTCCGCGTCGGTCTCGTCGTAGATCTCCCCGACGATCTCCTCGACCAGGTCCTCCAGGGTGACGATGCCGTCCACCGCGCCGCGCTCGTCGACGATCAGCGCCAGCGGCTGCCGCTCGGTCCGCAGCTGCCGCAGCGCGTCCGACACCCGCAGTGTCTCCGGGAGGTAGAGACCGGGCCGGGCCGCGTCGTCGACCGGACCGTGGGCGCCGACGAGGTCCCGCAGGTGCACCACCCCGATCACGTCGTCCAGCCCGGCCACCGGGCCGATCACCGGCGCCCGCGAGTGCCCGCCCTCGATCAGGGTCCGCAGCGCCTCCGCGGCCGGCATGCCGCTGGCCAGGGTCAGCACGTCCCGGCGGGGCACCAGGATCTCCCGCAGGATCCGGTCGGCGATGGCGAACGCGCCGGAGATGATGGTCCGCTGCTCGGCGGAGAACTCCCGCTGGGCGGCGACCATGTCGCGGATCTCCTCCGGGGTCACCTCGTCGCGCCGGGCGGCCGGGTCGGCGCCGACCAGCCGGACCGCCCCGTCGGTCGCCTTGCCGAGCAGCCAGACGGCCGGCCGGGCCAGCCGGGCGAGCAGCTCCAGCGGGCGGGCCATCACCAGCGCCCAGGCCTCGTTGCGCTGCAGCGCGATCCGCTTCGGCGCGAGCTCGCCGAGGACCAGCGTGACGAAGGTCAGGGCGGTGGTCATCAGCAGGGTCGCGGCCACCACGCCGAGGCGTTCCTCGAGCGGTTCGGAGAGGAACCGGGCGGTGATCGCCGCGGCCAGGAAACCGGCCAGGGTGATGCCGATCTGGATGGTGGCCAGGAAGCGGTTGGCGTCGTGGGCGAGGCGGGCGAGCACCCGGCCGCCCCGGGACCGGCGTTCCAGGCGGTGCAGCTGGCTCTCCCGCAACGAGATCACGGCCATCTCGCTGCCGGTGAACACCGCGTTGAGAAGGATCAGCACCAGCACGACCAGGATCGGACCAGCGAAATCCCCCATCAAGCCACCCTCCGGATGATTTACATCATGCCGGATTACCGTAACTATTCGGGCGATCGGCTAGACGTCAAAACCGGGCGAACGACCGGACCGGCATCCGTGGACCGAACTTCGGGGCGGTTATGCCACCCAGGGCCAGCAGGTCGCAGACCCGGCCCCGGTGCCCGCGGAACGGCTCCAGCAACTCGAGCATCCGCTCGTCGGTCCCCCGGGCCTCGCCGGCCAGCGCCCACGCCACCGTGTTCGGGATGTGGAAGTCACCGACGCTGACCGCGTCCCGGTCGCCGAACGCGTGCCGGACCGTCTCGGCGGCGGTCCACGGGCCGATGCCGGGCAGCGCGGTCAACCGGGCGGTCGCCTCCGCCGCATCGGCACAGCGCTCCAGCCGGCCGGCCACCTGAGCGGCACGCATCAGGGTCTGGGCCCGGCGCTGCTCGACACCGAACGGGTGGAAGACCCAGTAGGCGGAGGCGGCCACCGCGGCCGGATCAGGCGGGAGCACCAGGCCCGCGGGTCCGGGCGCGGGTTCCCCGAAGTGGCGGCAGACGGCCCGGTAGGCGTGATGCGCCTCCTTGCCGGTGACCTTCTGCTCCAGGATCGCGCGCAGCAGCCGGGGGAAGACACGGCCGGTCGACGCCAGGCGTACCCCGGAGAAGGTCTGGAAGAGGCGTGCGATCAGGGGATGCCGCCCGGCCAGCTCGGCGAAGTCACCCGGGTCGTCGCGGAGTCCGGCGATCGCGTCGGCGCGGTCGACGATCCACCCCGCCCCCGGTCCGTGGCCGGTGGCGACGAGATCCCCCGCGGCGCGGGCCAGGTGCAACGCCGCCGGTCCATCGGGGGTACGCGCCGCGAGCGCGAACTCGCCGTCGGCGAACCGTCCGCACGGGTCGTGTTTCGGCACCAGCAGCGGCCGCAGTGACGCGCTGAACTGGTAACGCTCGGGTGGCGTCAGCCGGCGGGTCACGGTCACCGCGCCACTATGCCACCGATCCCCGTCACCGGGCACCGACGTCCGGGCAAGCCGATGGCCCTGACCGTGCTCCGGGGTCAGGGCCATCGGGCGGTGACCGGACACCCGAGAAAGGTCCGGTCATCCGGTGCGGAGCCCGCCCGGTGGTGGCCGGGCGCCTGCCGTGTTCCCGTCCGGCAGGGGGAAGGACGGTCGCCGGGATCGAAGGGGGGTCCCGGACCGGGTCGCGGTAACCCGGTCCGGTTCAGCCCCGGCGAACGGCAGCTGCTCCGCGTATCAGAGGTGCAACCGATCGGTGGGGATCAGCGTCAGCGGACGCGGACCCGGACCGAGTCGAAGGCGGGCGTCTGGTTGGCGCGCTCCATCATCGGGATACGGTGCGAGCCGTCACCAGCCCAGGAGGAGCACTGGAAGTTGCCGGCCTGCGCGAGACCCGGCACCTGGATGTTGACGGTGTCCGGCTGGGCACCACCCTGGTTGTCCTCGGTCGCGACGAAGAACGCCGGCACCGGGTCCGGGGCGGGAGCAGCGTTGTTGCTGTCCAGGATCCGGCAGGCGGTGTGGAAGTGGCCGCGGACGATGCCGTTCTGCAGCACCGAGCTCTCCACGTAGTAACCACCCTGGCCGGCCGCGAGGAAGCGGTCACGGATCAGGTTCCGGGTGCTGACCTGGATGGTGAAGGCCTGGTTCCGGTTGACCTGACGCGGCGCGTTGGTGATCAGCAGCGTCGAGTTGTTGGCGGCCGCACCGACCTCACCGAACTCGGTGGAGACGCACCGGTTGCCGTTCTGGAAACCGTCGTGCGGGGGCAGCTGGCTGGTGTCACAGGTGTTGGTCAGAACACCCAGGCCGGCGCCCGGAGGAGGCGTGACGACCGCTCCGCCGTCGTCGCCGTCGTCGCCCGCGTCGCCACCGTTGTCGCCACCGGCATTGTCGCCACCGGCATTGTCGCCACCGGCATTGTCGCCACCGTTGTTCTGGTCGCCGCCGGCGTTGTCGCCGCCGTTGTCGGCGCCGTCCTCACCGGTCGCCTCGGACGGCTCGACGGACGGCTCGGCGCTGGCCTCGCCACCACCGTTGTTACCGCCGTTGTTGTTGCCGCCGTTGTTGTTGTTCCCACCGTTGTTGTTGCCGCCACCGTTGTTGCCGCCGTTGCCGCGGCCGTTGTTGCCACGGCGGGCGGTGGTGGTGGCCTCGGTCTCGTCGTTGGAGACGTTGTTCATCACCCAGTTGCGGCAACGCGTGCGCAGCTCAGCGGCGGTCGCCACGTCGCCGGCGCCGTCGTCGGCATGCTGCGTGACCTTGCCGTTGTTGGTGGTGTACGTACCCTTACGGGTTTCCGTCGACAACTTGCTCTTGGTGGGAGCACTCAAGTCGTCGCAGGCCGCCAGAGCCTTCGTCTGTGGAGCGTCGGTGCTGGCGTTCGAGACCTGAGTGACAGTCACGATGCCGCCGAACGCCACCAGCGTGGCAGCAACCGCGATGATGCGGTTACGACCGCTGAACCACTTCGGAGAGCTGGCGCGCCGGTAACTGGACCTTCGCATGGGTGACACCCTTCTTGTCGCCTCTTGTCGCCGTGGGCGATGTGATACCTACCGCGCGCGGAAGATGCGCATGGTCGTGATGACCCCGACCACCAGGGCGGCGGCGAGGACGAGCAGAATGACGGTGTTGCTGAGCCCCGGCTGGCCGGTGCCCTGTGAGGCCGCAGCGAGCATCTGGTTGTCGATCGGGACCGGACCCTGCCCCGCGGGGGCGGCCGGTGCCGGGGCCGTGGGCAGCCCCGAGTAATCGACGATGCCGCTGCTCTCCAGGAGCGTCATGTGCGTCATGACGAACTGGTTGGCCTGCTGCGCAAGCAGCCGGACGCTGTCGTTTCGCGTCGACGCGCGGATCGTGCCGATGGCCGGGAAGATCTTGCCATGCGCGGCGCGGAGACGGTCGATGAAGATCTGGTCGAGCTGGGTCGGGGTGGCGGCGTTCTCCATTTCGGAGATCCACCCCTTCTGGTCGTCGTTCGGCTCGTTCGGCAGCATGATGCCGAGCTTCTTCGCCACCGCACGGTCGAGGTTGTCGAGCGCGACGTGCTGCGCGGCGATGCTCTTGCCGATGTTGACGACGGTCGGGTTGTCGGAACCCTCGGCCACGATGTTGCCGGCCGGGATCTCCCACAGGCCCGCGAGACGGACCTTGATGACGAAGTCCTTGTCCGCATCGCTCACCGGACCCTGACCCGTATCGGTCAGCCCAGTGTTCGGGGGAACGGGAACCTCGTCCTCGGCGTGGGCGACGCCGGCCGGCGTCACCATGAACGCCAGAGCGAGCGCAACCGTGCCGACCAGCCATCGGGGGGTACGGCGGGCCTTCATGTCGTCCTCCAAAGTCCGCTGCCTCGGTGTGCCGGGCCAGGTATGGGAAAGGTCAGGGGATCAGTAGCTGTAGTCGCTGCCGGAGTCGTCCGACGCCTCGTCGTCAGCGGCGTCCGCCGGCGGCGCGACGGGCTTGGAGACCTTGGGCAGGCAGGTCAGGTTCTTGGTACCGGTGGGCGTGATCACGAACCACTTGCCGCTGACGTTCTGGCCCTTCCACTGCCCCGGCTTCTTGTCGCCGATGTAGCGGTAGAGCGGCCAGCCCTTGAGGGTCAGCTGCTTGGTGCCGTCCGCCCGGGTCACCGTGCCGACCAGCTTGGAGTCGACGCCCGTGAGCTTCGGCTCGCCGTCGTTGGTCAGAGCGGCCGGCCAGATCTTGGCGCAGGTGTCGTTGCAGTTCGACTTCGCCGGGTCGTCCTCGTCGTCGTCGAACCGGTAGAGGACCCAGCCGTCCTCGTCCTGCACGGTCGAACCCATCTGGGCGACCTTCTTGGCGGTCAACTCGGTGGTGGCCAGCTCATCGCTGATCTCCGGCGTGTTCGCCTCATCGGCGGGGGCAGGCTCCTCGGTGGACTCCGCCGCCGGCTCGCCCGTCGCCTCGGCGCCAGGTGTGGCCGCGACGTCGTTGGAGGCCGGCTCGGCCGCGTTGCCGTAGTCCGCCGTACCCGTGTCCGACCCGTATCCGGCCGGAGCGCAGGCGCCCAGAACGAACACCGCCGCAATCCCCGCGCCGACGACCGTCAACTTCCGCTTCTCCGGTACCACTGCTGGCCCCTCCCGGGTTTAATGGCTCCGCCATTTCCGGGCTGTAGTACGGAGACGGGTTCGGGACGGTTGAACATTCGGCTCGATCAAATTAGAGAATTTTTGGTTGAACCCTGTGGACGCCCGGTCCGTATTAAGAGGACCCACGACACGGAAAAGGCCCGATCGCCATGGCGATCGGGCCTTTCTGTGAGCGGACGGTCACGGAAGGCGAACGAGGGTCTCCCCGGCGCTGCCGTTGTCCTCGAGCTCCTGGAGCTGGACGTGCGCGATCTCCGACCGCGGGGTCTTGGTGACACCCTGCAGGACGAGCGCCTCCGGGTTCTCCGCGGTGCCCCAGCCCTTCTCGCCGATGGTCCACGTGGCGATCTGCTCGGCGACACCGTTGGTGCCGACCACGAACAGGCCGCACTCCTTCGGACCGGCGATGCCGGAGACGGCGAAGGACACCTGGGTGCCCCAGTCCTTCTCCTCCAGGCCCACCGCGAGGGACACGTTGGTCCGCGCGTCGGTGCCGCTGAACGTCTTGCCGGGCAGCGCGGTGCCACCGATGGCAGGGCCGTTCTCCCCGCCGGGAAGCGGGTCGAGGGTGCTGCTGCTGGTGCCGTTGGCACCCGCGGCGCCGGTCTCCGGGGCCTTCTCGTCGCCGCCCATCTGCTGGCCGACGAAGAGCGCGCCGATCGACAGCATCGCGAAGATGACCACGGCGGCGGCCAGCGAGTAGAGACGCCGGCTGTTGGCGTGTTTCCGCTCGGTGCCGACCTCCTGCAGCATCTTGTGCAGCACGACGCCGTCACGCTCGGAGCGCTCGGCCTCGATCAGAGCCTCCGGGTCGACCGTCGACAGCACGTCGGCGACCTGGACGAAGGACTCGAGCTCGTACGCGCACTGGGCGCAGTCGATCAGATGGTCCTCGAAACGGGCCGCGTCACGGTCGTCCAGGATGCCGAGGGCATACGACGCGACGTCGTAGTGGTCCTCCTGCGTCATCCCGTCACCCCCCGCTGCTGGAGCGCCGTACGCAGAGCGCGCAGCGCGTAGTAGACCCGCGACTTCGCCGTGCCGAGCGGCAGGTTGAGCGCCTCGGCCGCCTCGGGGACGGTCCGGCCGCGGAAGTAGGTCTCGATCAGGATCTCCCGGTGCGAATGGCTCAGCTGTCGGAGCGCATCGGAGACCGTCATCGACTGCAGCACCTTGTCGGTCTCGTCGGACGTCGTGGGGAAGCTCTCCAGCTCCCGATCGTACGTCTCGGCGGGCCGCGCGTTGGCACTACGGTGCTCGTCGATCGCGATGCGGCGGGCCACGGTGACCAGCCACGGGCGCAGCGACTGCTGGCCCTGTGCTCCCAGACGGTGCGCGTTGCGCCAGGCCCGGAGGAGCGTCTCCTGCACGATGTCCTCGGCACGCTGCCGGTCTCCACCGGTCAGTCGCAGCACGAACATCAGCAGCGGTCCCGCGTGCTCTTCGTAGAGCAGCTTGACCAGCGTGTCCTCGTGACTCGCTTCCTTTGGCGGAGTGGCGCCGTGCCGCGGCTGGTTCTGCCGCGGAATCGTCGTGCCCTCGTCGCGGGATTCACGCCCGCCGTCGAGAGCCTGCCACCTGCTTCCACCGGAGTGTTGCCGTGCCATCACACGCACCCTCTCCGGCGCGAGCCGATACTCGGCCACCGCATGCATCGATACCTCCGCCCGGACCTTTCCCCGTCGCCCTTAGTACGGCTGGGGGGTCCCGCCGGGATCAAAGCCGGCTCGAGATTTTCCGGGACACTCGGTCTCAACGGTCCTCCGCTGCGATCGTGATCGTGAAGGCGTACCGGTCGCGGATCACGCTCTGTATTGATCTACGCCGATTCGGACGCCAGGTAAGCCGGAATAATACTCAGTGACATCCGACCCTAGACATGGCTGGGAGAATAATTCTCCCGGAGGCGGGAGAGCATGATCTCGCAGCGTGAACGAGCGATTCCGTAGCGTCGACATCACCGCGTATTTAGTGGTGAAGGGCCGGGTCGCCGAACCGTTCGGGTGACGCTCGCTCAACTCTCGGATCCTTTAGTGGAACGGCTGTCCGGGAGCGCTCCCATTTCTGATCACCCAGGTGACGGGCTCACCTGTGCATTCCTGTGCGGCACCCGGCGCCGATGACGGCCGGACACTTGATCACTTTCCGTATGATCATGCGAGGTTTCGTCACGAGTCCCGCACGTGTCCCACGACACGGGAGTGAAGATCAAGTTCTGGGACGGGCGGCCACGCTGTGGGATCGTGCACACCCGTCCCGGACTCAGCGTGTGCGGACCGTGGCCAGCGCCAGAGCCCGGTGCAGCACCCGGGCGTCGCCCAACATGCTCCGCAGCCGCCGCTCCAGACCGGCGATCGGCATCAGGTTCTGCGGCGCCCGCGGATCCTTGTAGGCCGAGGACGCGAACCGGGGCAGTGTGACCCCGGACACCCCGGCCAGTTCGATCGCCTGATCCGGGGTCAGATCCGGCGAACACTCCACCCGGACGACACCGGACCAGGGCGCTCCGGACGAACCCGGCAGCCGCAGGTACCACGACCAGCCGCCCCACACCGTGCCGATCTGGAACACCGGGGTGCGCTGCCCCGGACGCAACCGCGGCACCACCGCCTCCTGCGCGGCCGGCAGGTAGTGCTTCTGATGCGTCTTCACGTAGCCGATCGTGCGGGGCAGCTGCCGCCGGTTCCGCAACGGCCCGTCCACGATCAGCAGGTCCGCGCCGTCCGAACCGCCGTCCCGCGCCGCCGACGAGATGTCGATCTCCAGCGCCGTCAGCGGGCCCTGGACGGCCGCCGGAAGCTTGCTGGCCTCCCCGGCACCGGTGATCCGGTGCACCTCGTAGCGGACCGATCCGGCCTGCACGTCGGTCGCCGACGGGCTCGCCGTGAACAGACCCCGGGCCACCCGGGCACCGGCCAGCTCCGCGACACCGTTCGCCAGGTCGCACCGGACCACACCGGCGGCGTACGAGGCGGCCAGCCCGGCATACGACGAACCGTCCTCCTCGTCGGTCCACAACCCGGCGTCGTTACGGCGTACCCCGTCGACCAGGAACACCACATCCGGCACCCGGGCCGACGCGGACACGTCGACCGGCGCCCACTCGGCGGCCGGCACCTCCACGTTCACGTCCACCTGGGCGCTGCTCGACGCCGCCGGACCGTCCCCACCGTCAGCGCCCTCGTACGACGAGCCGTACGAGGGATCCCATGCGTCGACGAACATCCTGGTCACAAACCGACCCTTTCGACGTGTGCGGTCCGCGCGTCCTTGTGCACCTCGAACCGGACCGGCACCCGTTCGGCCAGCCCCTGTACGTGCGTGACCAGACCGACCATCCGGTCGCCCCGGGCCGCCAGGTTCTCCAGCGTCGCCGCCACCACGTCCAGCGTGGTCGCGTCCAGGGTGCCGAAACCCTCGTCCAGCACGATCGACTCCAGGCTGGCCGCCGTGGTGCTCATCCCGGCCAGCTGCTCGGAGAGCGCCAGGGCCAGCGCCAGCGACGCCTGGAACGTCTCGCCGCCGGAGAGCGTGCGCACCCCGCGCCGCAGACCCGCGTCGTGGTGGTCGACGACGAAGAACTCGCCCTTGTCGTGCATCAACTCGTACTGCCCGCCGGTCAGCTCCCGCATGATCCCGGACGCGCCGTCGACCAGCAGGTCGAGCGCCTCCTCGAGAAGCCAGCGCTCGAAGTTGTTGGCCCGCAGGTGCCCGGCCAGCGACTTGGCCACCCGGCCCTCGCGCTGCAGGCCGTCCCGCTGCTCGGCGGCGTGCCGGTGCTGCCCGCGCCGCTCCACGAGACGCTGCCAGAAGGCCTCGGCCCGCTCGGCGGCGACCGCGGCCGAACGGATCAGCGTGGACTCCGCGTCGGCGCCCGGAGCGGCCTGCGGCACCGCCAGACCGGCATCGGTGAACATCCCGGTGATCGCGGCGTGGGCCCGCTGCGTCGCCTGCCGGGCGGTGGCCACCGCGGTCTCCGCCTCGGACCGGGCGCCCAGCCGTTTGCCGTGCTCGTCACGCGCCCACGCCACCAGGGCCGCCCAGGCCCCGGCCAGGTCGTCCCGGTCGGCCGGCGGCGGCACGAAACGGGCCAGCCCGTCACGGGCCTCGTCGAACGTGCGCCACGACGTACGCTGCTGATCCTCCGCGGCCTTGACCACCGCCTGCGCCTGGTGGTGCCCCTCCCGGGCGGCCCGCACCCCGGCGGTCGCGCTCTCCAGCTTGCGCTGCAGTTCGCCGAACTCGGCCAGCCGCTGCTGCAACGCCTCGGCGCTCGGCAGCACCGCCACCGCGGCCCGCACCTCAGCCAGCCGGGACAGGTGATGCTCGTACTGGCCGCGCTTGCGTTCCAGGTCGTGCGCGACGTTACGGGCCACCGCGTCGCGCTCCTTCCAGCGCTTCTCCGCGGTGTCGGCCTCGGCGCGGGCCACCTGGCCGGCCACCTTGGCCACCTCGACCGCCGAACCGGGCGGCACCGGCGGCACCTCGTCGACCCGCTGCTCACAGACCGGGCAGTCGTGGCCGGCCACCAGGTGCTCGCGCAGCGCCGCCGCCTGGTCCTGCTGCTGCGCCTCCCGGTACTGCTCGCGGGCCTGCTCGAGCAACTGCTGGGCGCCCAGGTGGTGGCCGTGGGCGAACTCGGCGGCGGCCGCGGCGTCGTGGTGCTCCACCTCGGCGACCTGCACCTTGCCGGCGAACCACTCCTCCTGCTCGACCAGCCGCTGCAACTCGGTGCGCCGGTCCAGCGCCAGCCGCAGCGCACCGGGATCACCGGCCGCGGCCAGCTCACCGCGGACCTTCTCCTCGGCCTCCTCGGCCTCGTGCACCCGCTGCGCCGCCACGCCGGCGGCCTCCCGAGCGGCGGTCACCGCCCCGGTCGCCTCACTCACCCCCAACGGGGTACGCACCGACGACAGCGCCGCCAGCTCGGCGTCCACCGCGTTCCGGTGCCCGGCGGCCTCCGACTCGGCCTGTCGCGCCGACCGGAGCCCCGGCACCGCGGACTCCACCGCGCCGGCCAGCTCCCGCATCCGCTCCAGCCGGCCGGCCGCCTCAGCGACCGCCTCGTCGGTGGCGTCGGAGAGCGACTCGAGACGCTGCTCCACCACGCTCAGCTTCGCCTCCGCCGCGCGGCTGCGGTCGGTCGCCTTCGCCTGCACGTCCTCGTAGATGTGCAGGCCGAGCAGGTTGACCAGGATCTGCTGCCGGGTCGCCGGTTTCGCGTGCAGGAAGTCCGCGAACTGGCCCTGCGGCAGCACCACACAACTGGTGAACTGCTCGTAGGGCAGGCCGACCGCGTCCAGCACGGCCTGTTCCATCTCGGCCGGGGTGCCCGCCAGCGCCTCACCCAGGTCGGCCAGGTCCATGCCGGTGTCGAGTTTCGTCACGTCGAACCCGGCCGGCATCAGCTGCAGGCCCGCACCCGCGGTCTTCACGTTGCCCCGGCCGTCGCGGCGGACCACCCGGGTCGCCACATAACGGTCACCGGCCGACTCGAAGACCAGCCGGACCCGGGCCTCGGCGGCCGACGGGGCCAACGCGTTGACGATGCCCCGCGCGCCACCCCACCGCGGAACCGTGCCGTACAGGGCGAAACAGATCGCGTCCAGGACGGTCGACTTGCCCGAACCGGTCGGACCGACCAGGGCGAAGTAGTCGGCATCGGTGAAATCCACGGTGGTCTGGTCGCGGAACACCGTGAAGCCGGCCATGTCGAGCCTCAGAGGCCTCATTGGTTGCTGCTCACCTCGTCGTACAGCGCGTCGAAGAGCTCGCGGACGCCCTCCTCGGCGTTCCCGCGACTGTCCAGGTAGTCGCCGAAGAGCTCCCGCGGGGACCGGCCGGCCCGCTGCGCCGTCCGCTCGCCCGCCCGGTCCGGCAGCATGTCCGGATCGATGCGCACCTCGAGCGCGTTCGGCAGCAGCTCCTGCACGTCCTCGCGGAGACCCGGTCGCGGCGTCTCCCGGACCAGGACACGCAACCAGGCATCCGGAAGGTTCACCGTCGCCAGCTGTTCCAGGGTGCCGCGGACGGTCCGCAGGGTCCGGGCCGAGGTCACCGGCACGTCACGGACCCGGGCGGCCTGCTCGGTGGAGACGTCGATGATCGCGACCGAGCTGACGTTCTCCTCCTCGCCGAAGTCGACGGCGAGCGGACTGCCGGAGTAGCGTGTTGGGGCCGGGGAGATCACCTGCTGCGAACGGTGCAGGTGCCCGAGGGCGACGTAGTGGGCGTTCGGCGGGAAGACGGTGGCCGGGACCGCGTACCCCATGATGGTGTGCGCCTCCCGCTCGCCGCCGCCGGCGGACGCCCCGACGATGGTCAGGTGCGCGGTGAGCAGGTTGACCGCGCCCGGCTCGGCGAACGACGCGCTCAACTTGGCGATCAGGCGGGCGATCAGGTCCGCGTACGTCTGGTTCGCCTCGGCGGCGGTCAACTCGTACATCTCGGCGGCCCGGATCGCGTACCGCTGGGACAGGAACGGCAGGGCCACCAGCCGCCAGCGCTCCCCGCCCTCGGTGGTCCCCTCGATCAGCAGGTCCTCCGGGTTCTCCCGGAACGCGCCGCGCAGTTCGATGCCGGCCGCGTCGGCCCACGGGCGCAACGCGTCCAGGGCCTGGCCGTTGTCGTGGTTGCCGCCGATCGCCACCACCCGCGCACCGGTCTTGCGCAGCGCGGACAGAGCCCGGGTGACCAGCCGCGTCGCGTCCGCGGTCGGGGCCGCGGTGTCGTAGAGGTCGCCCGCGACGATCACCAGGTCCGGGCGTTCCGCCTGGGCTATCTCGATCACCTGCGCGAGGACACGGGTGTGCTCCTCGAAGCGGCTTCGGCCCTTGAGAACCTTCCCGACATGCCAGTCGGAGGTGTGCAGGATGCGCATCGCTGAACCCTAGTCCGAGACCTAGAAGGGAATGTCGTCGTCCGCCCCGCCCCGGCCACCGATCACCGCGAACGGGTCGGCGCCCTGAACGATCGACCGCAGGGTGTCGGCCGGGGGCGGGCCCGACTCCGACTTGCGGGTGGCCCAGGCCGGGAAGGGGAACTCGACACAGAGCGGCACCGGGATGTCCGGCTGGTTGACGAACATGGTGCCCGGACGGGCCAGCAACGCGCGCTGCCGCATCGCCGGTGGCAGGAAGCCGTACTCCGGGCGGGACGCCTCGGCCGGGTCGAGCCGGCCGACCACCCGGATCGCCGAGTTCGTGACGATCCGGCGTTCCACCTCGCTGGCGGTCTGCTGCGCGCCGATCAGGATCACGCCCAGCGACCGGCCGCGCTCGGCGATGTCCAGCAGCACCTCCTTGATCGGGGAGGAGCCCTCGCGCGGGGCGTACTTGTTGAGCTCGTCGAGCACGACGAAGAGCAGCGGGCGCCCGGTGCCGGACTTCTCCTTCTCCTCGAACTCGCTCTTGAGCGTCACACCGACCACGAACCGCTGCGCCCGGTCCGGCAGGTTGTGCAGGTCGACCACGGTCACCTGGGCGCTGTCCGCGGTCTTGATCTGGTGCGGCCGGCGCTGCGCCAGGTCACCGCGGATCAGCCGGGACAGGTCCCGCTTGCTGCCGATCAGACGGCGGGCGAAGGCGTTGACCGTGCCCATGTTGACCGCGCTGCCGGCCCAGGTCGACCGGGTGTCGTCGTCGGTGAGCTGCTCGACGACGTGGTCGACCAGGTCCTGGTACGACCCGAGACGCTTGCCGTCGATGCTGATGCCACCCTCGGCGGGGACCGCGTACCGGTTCAGGTGGGCGGTCACCGAGTGCACGATCATCGTGTACTGCTGGCGCTCGTCGTCGGCGTCGGCGAAGACGTACGGCAGGAGTTTCATCTCGCAGAACTCGGCGAGCGTCCAGTAGAAGGCGTCGACCCCGGTCAGTCTGCTGCTCACGTCCGGTGAACCGGACGAGTCGCCGGGACGCGGCGGTGCGTAGACCCGGACGTCCGGGAACGGCGCGGCGGGCAGGCCGAGCAGCGCGTACGCCTTCTCGGTCTCGGCGTTCAGTTTGGTGTTGGGGTGGTCGAGGAAGAGCAGGTCCTCGCCCTTCACGTTGAAGATCAGCGCACGGGCGTTGGTGCCGTCGGCGCCCAGCTGGCCGGAGCGGAACACCGAGTAGAGCAGGAACGTGGCGAAACTGGTCTTGGTCGCCACGCCGGAGATGCCGGAGATGGAGACGTGCGCGCCGCGGGTGCCGTCCAGGAAGTCGGCGTTGAGGAAGACCGGCACGCCGTCGCGGCCGGTGCCCATCGGGACCCGGCGTTCCATCCGGTCGAAGTGCAACGCGGCGTCCCGGGCCTCGCCGGTCGCGCGGTGCACGACGGCTCCGGGGGCGGGCGGCACGTAGAGCTCCGGGTCGACCCGGGTGGTGGTGATCTCGGCTGCCTCCTGGACCATGGCCGGGAGGGTGCCGTCGGCGATGGCGAAGACGTCCGAGTCGAACTGGGCGCCCTCATGGCGGGCCCGGACCTGGGTGACCACGCCGGCGATCGTCACCGGTTCGCGGTCCGGCAGGTCGCGGCGGGTCACGACGACGTCGTCGAGCTGCAGGTAGCTGCCGGGGTTCACGGCCGTCCAGAACTGCAGCGGGGTCGCGTCGGCAGTACCGAGCACCCGGCCGACGGGGGAATTTTCGTCAGACACGTCGATCATGGTGCCTCAGAGGTACGACACAATGCCCGCGGCATCGGTTGTCCACAAGCTGTGGGGTCCATCCACAGAGTTATGCACAAGATCTTGATCAGCAGGTGGAGGCGCGCGGGTCAGGAAATCGACCAGTACGGAACTTTCGGGCGTACCGCAGAAAAAGCATGTCCTCGCGGATGAGTACGTGACGCAGCGCCATCCGCCGCGCCGGACCGTCCGGCCCGTGCGCGATCCGGCCCGCCGAGCCACCGGCCAGCAACGGCGAGACGGTCAGGCAGAGCTCGTCGACCAGATCGGCGGCGATCAGATCGCCGAACAGCGACGGGCCGCCCTCACAGAGAAGCTGAGCGGCGCCCCGGTCGCGCAACATCGTGACCATCCCGGCCAGGTCCACGTCGTCGACCACCTCGGCGACCCCCTTCAGGTGCGCGGCGTCCACGCCGGGCCGGGTCACCACGATCGGCGGGACCGGCGCGTCGGCGAAGACCAGCTGCCCCGGATCAAGGTTCAGCGACCGGGACACGATCACCATCAGCGGGAACTCGGGCAGACCGTGGGCGGTCCGCCAGGCCCGCGCCTCGGGCGTCAGGCGCAGAGCGTCGTAGTTCTCCGCCCGGATCGTGCCCGCCCCGACGATCAGCGCGTCGCAGACGGTCCGCAACCCGTCGAAGATCTCCTTGTCACCGGGCCCCTGCAGGCCGGCCGACAACCCGTCGACGGTCAGGGCGCCGTCCACACCGGCGATGAAATTCACCCGCAAGGTGGGCTCCGGAATCCGCGGATAGAGCGCGATCAGCCCGTCCCGCGTGGCCGGCCACTCCGGGGTCGCCGTCACGGGCCGGGTGGGCCGGTGACCGGCGGCGTCGGCTCCGGCTTGCGGTGCTGGCAGTCGCACCACGAACCGCCACGGCACTCCTCATGCCGGCGGTTCCGGCATTCCTGGCAGATCATCCCTCGACACTACCCACTCGGATCCCTGTCGATAGACTTCCGGCCGCCTACTCTGAGTTGCGATATTCGGGCGAATTCCTGCTGCTTGACTGTCGGGACACGGCGGCGCAACGGGTCCGAAACCGCAGTTGGGGAGGCTGTTCACCGGGGACGGCGCCACCGGCCGTCCGCGACGGGAGGAGTTACATGTTGCTGCGGGTCAGAGTCACCCTGCCGGACCGTCCCGGCGCCCTGGGGCAGGTCGCGCGCACCCTCGGGGTGGCCGGCGCCGACATCGTCCAGGTCGTGGTGCTGGAACGGCTCGGCGGACGCGCCGTCGACGACTTCACCGTCGTCTGGCCCGGCGCCTCCCGCGTGGAACGGCTCCTCGCCGGTCTCGCCGCGATACCCGGCGTCCAGGTGGACGGGGTGTGGAAGGCGATAGGGGCACCGGTCAACGGCGGCCACGACGCCGAACTCCTCGCCCAGGTCGCCGCGAACCCCGCCGACGGCCTCGCCACCCTCGTCGACGCCATGCCCGGCCTGCTGGCCGCCGACTGGGCCGCCGCCGCGGTCGTCCCGGCCGACTGGGCCGCGCGCAGCGGCGCCAACGGCGTCGGCAGCGAACCCGGCGTGGTGTACGCGAGTTGGCGCGCCCCGTCCCCGCTGCACCTGCCCGAGGTGACCCCGCTGCGGGCCCGCCCCCTGATCGAGCCGGGCGGACCGCGGTACGCGGTGGCCCCGTTCGGCCGGGCCGGACTGGTCATGGTCGTCGCCCGCACCGACGAGGACGACCTGCCCGCCGCCGCCTTCCACATCACCGAGGTCGACCGGGTCGCCCAGATCGTCCGCGCCGCCGCCGAGATCCTCGGCGACCGGCTGGACTCCGCCGGCAGTGTGATCGCTGTAACGCCGTAACCGCTGCTCAGGCAATCGCCGTGCAACAACGAGGGTGCACTCTTGAGGTTGGAGGAAAGGAGTGCCCCGCATGGCGTTGTGGCGAGTCAGAGCCACGGTCGACGACCGTCCCGGTTACCTCTCCGTTCTCACCGCGAGCCTGGCTCTGCGGTCGGTGAACATCCTGGCTGTCCAGGTGCACACCACCGAGGCCGGCGCGATCGACGACTTCCTGGTCGACGCGCCGGACTCCCTCACCGAGTCCGACCTGCTGGCCGCGGTCGCCAAGGGCCGCGGCCGGGACGCGTTCGTGACCAGAGCAGAAGCACAGGGTCTGGCCGACCAGCCGACCCGGGCGCTGGCCCTGGCCGGCCGGCTGGTCCACGAACCCGACTCCCTCGGCGAGACCCTGGCCGCGCTGCTCGACGCGACCGACGTCCGCTGGCGCCCGCAGCACGCCGCGGACCTGCCCGGCTTCCAGGGCTGCCGGATGACACTGTCCGAGGAGTCCGGCGGTTCCTACGAGGTGTTGCGCGCGCTGCCGAGCTTCACTCCGGCGGAGTACGCACGGGCCCAGGCGCTGGTCGAGATCGCGGGCCGGCTGCACCGCCAGCACCGCGAGAGCGTCAGCATGCTCCTGCCGGACGGCACCGAGCTGACCCTGCGCCCCGCCGTCCCGGACGACCTGCCGGCGGTCCGCGAACTGCACGAGGAGTGCTCGCCGACCGCTCTCGGCCGCCGTTACCTGGGCGGGTTGCCCACCGAGGCCCGGATGCGCCGTCTGCTGGAACCCTCCGGCGGCGTGACCCTGCTGGCGACGGCACCCGGCGGCGCGGTGGTCGCGATGGCGACCCTGACCGTCGAGGGCGACCTGGGCGAGGCGGCATTGCTGGTCGAGGACGGCTGGCAGCGCCGCGGCCTGGGCACGGCCCTGCTGCGGCGGCTGCACGCGTGGGCCGGGCGGTCGGGTCTGTCCGCTGTGGTCACCCACACCACCGCCGACAACACGGCGATGCTGCACACGGTGCGCCGCTTGGGCACGGCCCACATCGAGCGGGACGGCGCGCTGATCAGCGCCACCCTGCCGACGGCCACCCACCCGGCCACGAACGAGTCCCCCACCCGCTGATCCGGCCGGCGACCGCGCCGGTCAGCCCTCGCGAAGGCCGTGCTCCACGCAGGTGGCCGTCCAGCCGGTCGGGATCACCTGGACCTTCATCCGGCGGCGGCACGACGGGCAGAAACGCGGCGGCTCCAGCTCGCGGGCCGCCGCGCACGCCGTGTGGTCGCCGTCGGTCACGGGCAGGCCGCAGCGGTCGCAGAACATCAGAAGGTCGACGACAGGGACTTGACCGGCATCTTCAGGTCCTGCAGGAGTTCCAGGTCGGCGGTCGCCGGGCGGCCCAGCGTCGTCAGGTAGTTGCCGACGATCACGGCGTTGATGCCGCCGAGCAGGCCCTCGCGGGTGCCCAGGTCGCCGAGGGTGATCTCGCGGCCGCCCGCATACCGCAGGATGGTCTTCGGCATGGCCAGGCGGAACGCGGCGATGGCGCGCAACGCGTCCTTGCCCTCCACCACCGGGCGGTCGCCCAGCGGCGTGCCGGGGCGCGGGTTGAGGAAGTTCAGCGGGACCTCGTGCGGGTCCAGCTCGGCCAGCTGCGCGGCGAACTCGGCGCGCTGCTCGATGGTCTCGCCGAGGCCGAGGATGCCGCCGCAGCAGACCTCCATACCGGACTCGCGGACCATGGTCAGCGTCTCCCAGCGCTCCTCGAACGAGTGGGTGGTGACCACGTTCGGGAAGTAGGAGCGGCAGGTCTCCAGGTTGTGGTTGTAACGGTGCACGCCCATCGCGACGAGCTCGTCGACCTGGCCCTGGGTGAGCATGCCGAGGCTGGCCGCGACCTGGATGTCGACGGCCTCCTTGATGGCCTTCACGCCCTCGCGCATCTGGTCCATCAGCCGCTTGTCCGGGCCGCGGACGGCGGCCACGATGCAGAACTCGCTGGCACCGGTCGCGGCGGTCTGCTGCGCCGCCTTCACCAGAGAGGGAATGTCCAGCCACACGGCCCGTACGGGTGACGCGAAAAGGCCCGACTGGGAGCAGAAGTGGCAGTCCTCCGGGCAGCCGCCGGTCTTGAGGGAGACGATGCCCTCGACCTCGACCTCGGGGCCGCACCATGTCATCCGGACGTCGTGTGCCAGCTGCAACAGCTCGGGAAGGTCCTCGTCGGGGAGCCTCAGCACTTCGAGGATCTCCGGTTCGGAGAGGCCGGCGCCGTCGGTCAGGACTCGGGCCCGCGCCCGGTCGAGGATGTCTGGCATGCCCGTACCCTACAGAGTTCCCGGGTCGGTGGACCTGTCGGCGCTGGGTGATAGTTTCCGTTTCTCATGATCTCTGGGGGTGTCTTGGCGGACTGGTTGGAGGCGCTGGACCGTCTGGCTCACGAGCGGGCCAAGGCGGGGCTCACCCGTCAGCTGCGCCCGCGGGCCGCCGGTGACGCCGTCGTCGACCTCGCCGGCAACGACTACCTGGGGCTCGCCACGCATCCGCGGGTGCTCGGCGCGGCCCGTGCGGCGCTCGACGATTTCGGTCTGGGGGCGACCGGTTCCCGGCTGGTCCGCGGGTCCACCGACGTCCACATAGCCCTGGAGTCGGCGTTGCGGGACTGGCTGGGCGCCGAGGACGCGCTGGTCTTCTCCTCCGGCTACCTGGCGAACCTGGCCGTGGTCCGGGCCGTCGCGCCGCTCTGTGAGCTGGTCGTCTCGGACGCGTACAACCACGCGTCGCTGATCGACGGCTGCAAGATCTCCGGACTGCCGGTGAAGGTCGCGCCGCACAACGATCCGCAGGCGGTCGCCGCCCTGCTGGACGCGCATCCGGGGCGGGCCGCGGTGGTCACCGAGTCGGTGTTCTCGGTCGACGGCGATCTGGCCCCGCTCGCCGAGCTGCACCGGGTGACGTCGGCCCGCGGCGCCCTGCTGATCGTGGACGACGCGCACGCGATCGGCCTGCTCGGCGAATCCGGTGCCGGTGGTGTCGCCGCCGCCGGCCTGGCCGGAATGCCGGACGTGGTGGTCACCGCCACGCTCTCCAAGGCGCTCGGCGGCGCCGGTGGTGTGGTCGCCGGCCCGCGGGCGCTGGTCCGGCATCTGGTCGACACCGGTCGCAGCTTCATCTACGACACCGCCCCTGCGCCGGCCGTGGTGGCCGGGGTGCTCGCCGCCGTCGAGGTGGCCCGGGACGCCGGTGACCGGCGGGCGCTGCTGTTCGAGCGCGGCGCCCGGATCGCCGCCCGGCTGCGCGACGCCGGGCTGCCCGCCACCGATCCGGCCGCCGGGGTGCTGTCGGTGCCCGCGCCGGGTCCGGAGGCCGCCCTGTCCTGGGCCGCCGACTGCCGGGACCGCGGCGTCGCGGTCGGTTGTTTCCGTCCACCGTCGACACCGGACGGCAGCTCCCGGCTGCGTCTGACGGTGAACGCCGGTGTCCCCGAGGCGGACTTCGCCCGGGCCCTGAACGTGATCGTGGAGTGCGCACCGTGACCGCCGACGTCCCCCATCCCCGTCCCCTGTTGATCCGCAGCGGTGGGCACGGCCTGCCGACCGTCACCGCCGAGCGCCGGGAACCCGATCCGCTGCCGTCGCACGGCGGGAGTCCGGGGACGGAGGCTCCGCCCGTACCCCCGAAGGAGCCGCAAGCGACTCCGGCACCGGGACCACAGGCTCGCGGCGCCCGGCCGGACCTCGGCGAATGGCATGGGATCGTGCTGGTCACCGGCACCGACACCGAGGTCGGCAAGACCGTCGCGACCGCCGCCGTGGCGGCTGCCGCCCAGCAGGCCGGGCTTCGCGTCGCCGTGATCAAACCCGGTCAGACGGGGACGGCGACCGGCGCGCCCACCGATGCCGACGTGATCACCCGGCTGGCCGGGCCGGAGACCGTGCGCACCCTCGCCGAGTACCCCGAGCCGCTCGCCCCGCTCGCCGCCGCCAAGGTCGCCGATCTCCCCCCGCTCGATCTCTTCGACGTCGTCGACGCGGTCCGCGCCGAGGCCGACAAGCACGATCTGGTCCTGGTCGAGGGGGCCGGCGGCCTGCTGGTCCCGATGGGCCTGCGCCCGTCCGGCGAGCCGTGGACGTTCGCCGACCTGGCCACCACGCTGGGTTCCGGCATGCTCGTCGTCGCGCGGGCCGGTCTCGGCACCCTGAACCACACCGCCCTGACCCTGGAGGCGCTGAACCGGCGCGGGGTGACCGCCAAGGTGATCCTCGGCGCCTGGCCGCACGAGCCCGAGCTGGTGCACTGGGCGAACCTCGGCGAGCTGGTCCCGCACCTGGTCGGAGCCCTGCCGTCGGGTGCCGGGTCGATGGATCCGGGGGTCTTCCGGCGGTCCGCTCCGGGGTGGCTGACGCCCGCGCTGCATGGCGTACTCGACAACTGGCGCGTCTGGGCGGAGGAGGCAGGATGAGGTCATGCAGACTGGCGGCGTGGCTTTCACCCTGACGATCGATTGCGGCGGCGGCGGTATCAAGGGCTCGGTGCTGGACGAGGCCGGCACGATGCGGGCGCATCCGATCCGGGTCCCGACGCCGTACCCGCTTCCCCCTGAGCTTTTTGTGAAGACGCTCGTCGGCCTCGGCGAGCAGTTGCCGAAACCGGACCGGGTGACGGTCGGGATGCCCGGCATGATCCGGCACGGTGTGGTGGTGGCGACCCCGCACTACGTGACCCGCAGCGGACCCCGGACCAAGGTCGACCCGGAGCTGGTGGACGCGTGGACCGGGTTCGACGCGCGGACCGCCCTGGCCGACGCGTTCGGCCTGCCCACCCTGGTGCTCAACGACGCCGAGGTGCACGGCGCGGGGGTGGTCGCGGGCACCGGCTGCGAGCTGGTGCTGACCCTGGGGACCGGGCTGGGCTGCGCGTTGTTCGACGGCGGCGAGCTGGCGCCGCACCTGGAGATGTCGCAGGCGCCGATCCGCTGGGGGATGTCCTACGACACCTACATCGGTGAGCACGAGCGCCGGCGGCTCGGGGACGCGCTCTGGTCACGCCGGGTCCGCAACGTGATCGAGGGTCTGCGGCCGGTCTTCATGTGGGACCGGGTCTACCTCGGCGGTGGCAACTCCCGCCTGATCACGCCCGCGCAGCTGGCCCGGATGGGCGACGATGTGGTGGTGGTGCCGAACACTGCGGGAATCGTCGGCGGGGTGCGTGCCTGGACCCTCGGTCAGCGCTGATGTCCGCGCGTCCGGGGGCGGTGCTCCTGGATTTCGGCGGCGTGCTGGCCGACGCCGCGCCGACCGGCCGGTCCGCACCGCCGGAGCTGGTCCTGCGGGTCTACAACCTGATCAAGGGCACGCTCGCGCCGGGCCGGATCCAGCGGTCGTTCGCCGAGGGTGCGGCGGCCTACGCGCGGTGGCGTGACGAGGATCATCCGGACGAGATGCCGCAGGCGGAGGTCTGGGAACAGTTCGTGATCCACGACTGGCCGGCGCCGGCGCAGGCGTGGATCCGGACGTCCATCGCGCGTCTCAGCTACGACTGGGCCTGGCAGGACTGGGTGGTGCGCCCGGGCATTCCGGACGTGCTGGAATTCCTGGCCGGCGCGGACATTCCGATGGCCGTGGTCAGTAACACGCTGGCCGGCGCCGCGCACCGCGACTTCCTCGACAAAGCAGGCTTGTCCCGATATTTCGGCATTCAGGTCTACAGCGACGAGGCGGGCGTCCGCAAACCCAACCCGCAGATGATCTGGAACGCCACGGACTTCCTCGGCGTCTCCCCCGCGAACTGCTGGTTCGTCGGCGACAGCCGCCGCCGCGACATCCTCTGCGCCCGCCGCGCCGACGCCGGGCACGCCGTCCTGATGCGCTCCGCCCGCACCGACGCCGAGGACCCCGCCGCCTGGCCCGCCCCCGACCTCGAGGTCACCGACGGCCACACCCTGCTCACCGCACTCCGGGCGACTTCCTGACGCCCCCTGTCTCGTACGAGCGGGGCGGGAGTCCCGTGACCCGACGCGACCGGCCAGGAGTCACCTCCCGGCCGTCCCAGGCCGCCGGCTCATGCCCGCCCGCACTCCCGCCGGGTCACCGAGCGGCGACGACCTGCCAGACCGTGGTGCGCCGGATCGCCACGCTCTCCAGCTCCTCGTTGACCGGCACGTCGTAGACGGCACGCTCGATCAGGCCCTCCGGCAGGTACGCCCGCCCCGGATCGCCGACCAGCACCAGCGAGCCACGCCCGGCCGCCCGGCGCAGGAACGGCAGCACCCGTCCGGCCATCTCCCGGCTGTAGAACACGTCACCGGCGAGCACCACCCCGAACTGCTCGTCCGTGTCCAGAAGGTCCTCTTCGACGGCTTCTACGCGTACCCCGTTGATCTGCGCATTGGCCTGAGCGGCAGCCAGCGAGAGAGGGTCGATGTCGTTGGCGGTGACCGGCCGCGCCCCGGCGAGGGCGGCGGCGACCGCGACCAGACCGGAGCCGGTCGCCAGATCGAGCACGCTGCGCCCGGCCACCAGGTCCGGATCGTCGAGCACGTGCCGCGCCAGCGCCTGACCACCCGCCCAGGCGAACGCCCAGAACGGGGGCGGCTGCGACGCGCCGCCCGCCTCGGTCGCCTCCCAGAGCGCGATCGGCTCCGCGGCCTGATGGAGGGTGACCTCGGGAACGAAGGGAACCGGTGACGGCACGGTATGGGCGTGGACGAACTCCAAATGCACCTCCCGATTGTGCCGGTTTCGCTCAGTCACACGCCGGGCGGGCCGATCAGCCCGTCATCGGGGTTCTTCGGGAGGGGGCAGGAGTGCCGACACGGTGGCCCGCTGCCCTCTTCGGCGCCGGCATGCTGGCGCTCTCCCTGACGCTCGGGCGTGAGGAGGCGTGGCAGAGCGCGGTACGCCTGATCGCCGGCATCGCCGCGGTCGCCGCCGTGATCGTCGGCATGCGCGCCGGACGGCCCGACGACCGCATCCCGTGGTGGGTGCTCGCCGGCTCGATGGCCCTCTCCGCGACCGGCGGCGCGGCCGTCGACGCCCCGCCCTGGCTGACCACCCGGATGACGTGGCTGGTGCCGGTGGGCAGTGGGGCGCTGCTGCTCTCCTACCCGCTGCTGGCGCTGGCCCTGGCCACCTTCGTGCACCGGCGCACCAACGCCGCCCGGGACCGGGCCGGTCTGCTGGACGCGCTCACCGTCACGTCCGGCGTGGCCCTGATGATCTGGACGTTCGTCGTCGGCCCGCGGATGGTCGACGCCGGCCTCAACTGGGCCGACCTGGCGATGCCACTGGCCGACCTGCTCTGCCTGGGCCTGCTGATCCGGCTGGCCACCATGCCCGGCCGGCTGGTCGCCCCCGGGCACTGGCTCGGCACCGGCACCCTGGTCCTGCTGGTCTCGGACGTGGCCGGTTCGCCGCTGTACGGGCACCTCGCCGTCTACCTGACCGCCGGCCTGGCCGCGCTGCTCCCGACGATGGCCGAACTGACCCGGGCCGCGCAGGAGCCGGCCGCCGAGGACAGCCGGTCCCGGCTGGCCCTGCTCGGGCTCGCCGCGCTGGCCGCCCCGGCGGTGCTGGTCGTCAAGATGTACCGGGACACCGCGGCCGGCGGCCTCACCGGCGTGGCCGCGCTCAGCATGCTGATGCTGCTGCTGGTGCTGGCCCGGATGGCCGGGATCATGACGAGTCACCGGCAGGCGCTGGCCCGCGAACGGGCCCTGCGCGGGGCCTCCGCCGCCCTGGTCTCGGCCGTCGACAACGAGGGCGTGGGTCTGGCGGTACGCACCGCGGTGGCCCAGTTGCTCCCCGGGGACGTCCCGCACGGTGTCGTGCTGGCGATCGCCATCGCCCAGGTGGAGCCGCCGTCCCCGGAGGGCGCGGCCCAGTCCGCGGTGGACCGGGCCACCGGCACCGCCGCCCGCCTGGTCACCACCCGGGACGTGGACTGGGCGGTGGCGGTACGCCTGACCCAGTTCACCAAGACGCTGCGCTGCCCGCTGGTGCTCAAGGACCGGCCGACCGGTGACCCGCTGGTCGGCGTCCTGCACGTGGGCGCGCCGACCTGGGCGCTGCTGGCTCTGCAACAGTCGGTGGAGGTGCTGGCCGGCCAGGTCGCGCTGGCCCTGGAACGGATCGCCCTCGGGCACGAGGTGGCCCGGCGCAACAGTGAGACGTACTTCCGCACGCTGATCCAGAACACCGCCGACGTGATCACGATCCTGGACGAGGAGGACCGGATCCAGTACGCCAGCCCGTCCGCGGTCGGCGTCTTCGGCAACGACCCGAGCGGTATCCGGCTGCCCGAGGTGATCCACCCGGACGAGCGGGGGCGCCTCGCCGAGGTGCTGGCCGCCGTCCGCGAGGGCGAGCAGGTGATGCAGGAACTGGACTTCCGCGCGCACGGCGCCGACGCCCTGCTGGAGATGCACTGCCGCGACCTGCGCGCCGAACCGACGGTGTCCGGCCTGGTCATCACCATGCGTGACGTCACCAAGCAGCGGAACCTGGAACGCGAACTGACCCACCAGGCCTTCCACGACGCGATGACCGGCCTGGCGAACCGGGTGCTCTTCACCGACCGGCTCAAGCACGCCCTGGCCCGCAGCGCCCGCGACGGTTCGGTGGTCGGCGTGCTCTTCATCGACCTGGACGACTTCAAGATCGTGAACGACACCCTGGGGCACGCCGTCGGCGACCAGCTGCTCATCGAGGTCGCCCACCGGATCGCCGGATCGCTGCGGGCCGACGACACCGCGGCCCGGCTCGGCGGCGACGAGTTCGCCGCCCTGGTGGAGAACGTCAACGACCCGGGCGCCGTCGAGGAGACCGCCAACCGGATCCTGGCCGCCCTCGCCGAACCGGTCGTCACCGATGCGAAACCGCTGTACGCGGTCGCGAGCATCGGCATCACCACGACACCGGAGGCCAACGACGCCGACGAGCTGCTGCGCCAGGCCGACCTGGCGCTGTACGTGGCCAAGGGCGCCGGGAAGAACCAGTGGCGGCGCTACCAGGCGCACCTGCACAACGAGATGGTGGCCCGGCTGGAACTGCGGTCGGCACTCGACCACGCCGTCAACGAGGGCCACTTCCTGCTGCACTACCAGCCGATCGTGGATCTCGGCTCGGGAGCGGCGGTCGGCTTCGAGGCGCTGGTCCGCTGGCAGCATCCCCGCGAGGGCATCATCACGCCGGACCAGTTCATCGAGGTCGCCGAGGAGAGCGGCCTGATCATCCCGATGGGGCGCTGGGTACTCGAGGAGTCGCTGCGGACCCTCGCCGGATGGCAGCGGATCCTGCCGCCCGGGACGGCGCCGTACGTCAGCGTCAACGTGTCGGTCCGGCAGTTCCGGGAAGCCGGATTCGTGGACCAGGTACGGGGTGCACTGGCCCAGTACGCGGTGCCGCCGCAGGCCCTGATGCTGGAGATCACCGAGACGCTGCTGGTCAAGGACGACGAGCGGATCTGGACCGATCTGGCCACCCTGCGCGACATGGGCATCCGGATCGCCATCGACGACTTCGGCACCGGCTATTCGTCACTGAGCTACCTACGCCAGCGCCCGATCAACGTCATCAAGATAGACAAGACGTTCATCGACGACATGGTCACCAGCCCGCAGCCGCTGGCGCTGGTCAGCGGGATCGTGAGCCTGGCCCAGTCGCTGGGCCTGACGGTGGTGGCGGAGGGCATCGAGACGGAGCAGCACCGGGACGTGCTGCGGCACATGGGGTGCCCGCTGGGGCAGGGGTACCTGTTCTCGAGCCCGCTGGGGCCGACCGAGGTGCTGGCGTGGCTGCGCAACGCCGAGCCGCTGGCCGTCTGAACATCCGCGGGTACGCGCGCCGAAAGTGACCACCCTCCCAGGCGCGCCGAAAGTAACCGCCAACCCGGGCGCGCCGAAAGTGACCGCCGGCCCGGGAAAGTGCTCGCGGAAATCCGTCCGGGCCGCCGCCCACTATCACGGCGGGTTCCGCGCGGCACGGATTCCCCGGAACGATACTTGTCCGGAACGACGATACGGAGCCGTTGCCGTTCTGTGGGGTGACCGGCCACAAATCCGAGATCCGCAGCCGTTCCGGGGTGATCCGGGGGTGATCCGGGGATGCCCCTGGGGTGATCCGCCACAAATCCGGGGCCGTCGCCGTTCCGCATCGCCCGGTCACAAATCCGGAAGCCGTCGCCGCCCGGTGGCCACAATCACGGTGTCGTCGTCGACCGACGGCCCCAATCCGGCAACCGATGTCGGCCCTGCCACCACAAATCCAGGGGCTGTCGCCGACCTGCCGCCACAATCCGGCGGCCGTTGCCGGGCTGCGGCCGCAATCACTGAGCCGTCGGCGACGGGCCGCATTTCAGGGGCAGGTCAGCCGGAGAAACGGCGCCACCGGCTCCCACCGGGCGACGCCGTTTCTCGACGGTCATCGCTTGGCGTGGTAGGCCTCGACGACGTTGCTCGGGATGCGGCCCCGCTCGGAGACGTTGTGCCCGTTCTTGTTGGCCCACTCGCGAATGGCCTGGTTCTGGTCACGGCTGGACCGGCTCGACGCGACCGGCGCCACCCGGCGGGCGGCGGTGGGAACGCCACCGCTGCGGCCGAGACGGGTGGCCGCGGTGAGGTAGGGCTCGAGGGCCTTGCGCAGCTTGCCGGCGTTCTTCTCGGACAGGTCGATCGTGTAGTTGACGCCGTCGAGCCCGAATTCGACGGTGCGGTCGGCCTCGCCGCCGTCGAGGTCGTCGGTCAGAAGGGTAATAATCTGCTTGGCCATGTGTCTTCGCTCCTACAGCGATGTCATTCGGTTTGACGGCTGTGCCCGCGCGGAGTCTAGGCCCCGAATCGTCGTCGTCGCATTCATTCTGTCGCGCCCCCGGTATCCAGTGCAAATTGCCCCTCTTGGCATGTCGCAATTGCCACTGCGATCGGCGGCCTACCGAACCGGCCGGACACGGCCCCTTTTCGAACCTGTGAATGCGTCACGTGATCAGCGCCGGGAGCGCTCCCAGCGTCACCGACGATACTGATTTCCCGGCATCTCGGGAGCCGCTCCACGACATACCGCCGCAAAACCCTCCAGCTGCAATCCTCGGTGGACGCCCTTCGCTGCCCTGCTACGCCGCGCACCGAGAATGCGAGGCCGTTCGGCGGAAGAACGCCACCGGGAACGAACCGGCCGGCACCGAATACGGCAGGTAGAAGCAATCTCCGGACCGACGTGGGCCGACTGAGAGCCGGTCTGACCCGGCAGCCAAGGCCTGACTCAGTCCGGCTCTCAGTCCGGCTCGGCCCGACCCAGTCCGGCTCGGCCCAGCCCAGTCCGGCTCAGTCCGGCTCGGCGTTCGCTCAGCGTGAACGGGCGGGACGGAGGCGCCCGCAACGGTGTAAGCATGTAATCAAGTAACTTCTGGGGAGGTTGGACATGCGCATCCGTGTAGCTCCGCCCGGCGGGCGGACCGAACCACCCGAAGCCGACGACGCCGCGGCCTGGATCACCGGTGCCGTTCCGGACGGGTGGTTCACCGAGCCGCCCGAAGTCGTCATCGACCGCGACGAGATCATCATCTGGGGCCGGCTGGCACCGCCGGAGCTGGGAGCCGACGCCACCGAGGCGGACCGGGCCGCCGGGCAGGGCGGCCGGATCGCCCAGTTCCGCGAGGACACCCGGGACGCCCGGATCCGGGTGGCCCGCCAGGTCGAGCACCGCTACCAGCGCAAGGTCGCCTGGGGCCTGCGCTGCGGTGACACCGCCGAACTCTTCACCCACCTGGCCGCCCCCGTGATGACCCGCCTACGCCAGCCGGAGCGACAGGTCCTCGACACCTTGGTCGACGCCGGTGTCGCCCGGTCCCGCTCCGAAGCCCTCGCCTGGTGCGTCAAGTTGGTGGGCCGCCACACCGAGGACTGGCTGACCGACCTGCGCAACGCCATGACCCAGGTGGACGAACTACGCCGCCAGGGCCCCACCACCTGACAAAGCCCGCCACCCGACAAGACCCCACCCGGGCAGGCCGCGGAGCACCAGCCTGAGGCCTGCCCGGCCCACTCAGCTCGGCGACGAGGGCTTTCGGTCCCTGACCGGCAGACAGCGGGCCCGGCAGCGGGGGTCAGCGGCGGCCCGCCGACGGGGTCAGCGGCGGACCCGGCGGCAGGGTCGGCGGCGGAAAGTGGTTGCCGGGGACCGTAGGCTGGGCAGCGTGCTTCGTCAGGTCACCGCCACCCGTTACGTCACTCCTCTCCGTGAAGGCGGCTCGCTGCCCGGCGTCGTCGAAGCCGACGACCTCGGGACATATGTGGTGAAGTTCCGCGGCGCCGGTCAGGGCCCGAAAGCCCTCGTCGCCGAGGTGATCTCGGGGGAGCTGGCGCGGCGGCTGGAGCTGCCGGTGCCGGAGCTGACCCGGGTGGAGCTGGATCCGGTGGTGGCGCGGGCCGAGCCGGACGAAGAGGTCCAGGAGCTGATCAAGGCCAGTGCCGGAAACAACCTCGGCATGGACTTCCTCCCGGGCTCCCTCGGTTATGACCCGAACGCCCACCCGGTGGAGGCCGGGCTGGCCAGCCGGGTTCTCGCGTTCGACGCCTTCGTGGAGAACGTGGACCGCAGCTGGCGCAACCCGAACCTGCTGATCTGGCACGGCGAGCTGTGGCTGATCGACCACGGCGCCACGCTCTACTTCCACCACAACTGGCCGCGGGCGGCGAACGTGGTGCACCGCGCGTACCGCTGGGACGATCACGTCCTCAAGCCGTATGCCACCGCGCTCGCGACCGAGGGGCCGCGCCTGGCCGCCCGGATCACCCCGGAGCTGCTGGCCGAGGTGGTCGCTCTCGTGCCCGAGGAGTGGCTGGACGACGGCGACGGCGATGCCTATCTGAAGCATCTCTCGGAACGCGCCGCCCAGCCGGAGGCGTGGCTGCCGTGACCTCCACGAAGACCCCCTACGAGTACGCGATCATCCAGGCCGTCCCCCGGATCGAACGCGGCGAGACCATCAACGTCGGCGTGCTGCTGTATTCCCAGCGGCACGATTTCCTGTCGGCCGGCACCCACCTGGACGAGACCCGCCTGCGCGCCCTGGACCCGGCCGCCGACGTCACGGCGGTCGCCACCGCGCTGGCCTCGTGGGAGAAGACCTGCCTCGGCGGTGGAGCGTCCGCCGAGATGCGCCTCGGCGAGCGTTTCCGCTGGCTGGTCGCTCCGCGCAGCACCATCCTGCGGGCCGGTCCGGTCCACATGGGTCTGGCCGCTGACCCTGCCGCCGAGTTGGAGAGGCTCGTCGAACTGCTGGTCCGATAGATAGTCGAACTGCTGGCCTGATAGATAGTCGAACTGCTGGTCTGATAGATAGCCGTGAGGACTGCGGTGTGGCCGACCCCGCCGGAGCCACAAAACGCGGCACGGCTGAATCGGTCACGAAACCAGTGGATGCTCCTCGCAAACATCAGCCCCGCAAAGTCGACCCCGCTTGGAACACCTCGGCCCTGCCCGGAACAGGGCAGAGCCCTGCCCGGGACAGGTCAGCCCTACCTTGAACCGATCGGCCCGGAACAGGTCAGCCACGCCCTGAACAGATCGGCCCCGGCTCGGGACCGACGACGCACGTCGAATCCGCTCAGAACACGTCGACCGCGCGACGACGCAGATCGACCCGGGCCCGCGAGCCACTGGGCGAGTGGCAACTGACCGTGTCACCGGGCCGGATCCGGGCGTCCGAGGCGTACAGCGAAGCGAGCTTGCCCTCCGCGGACTGATCACCGCCATCGGCCGCCAGCAGCAAGCCGGCGATCTCGTCGATGACGGCGACGTCCCCGGCATCCGCGGCCGGCAGGTCCTCCCACGCCGCATCGAACGGGCGGTCGCCCAGCTCGTCGGCGGCCGTCGCCAGATCACCCCAGATGTCCCAGAGCAGCAGCTCGTCGCCGAACCGGTGCGCCACCTCGTTCAACACATATTGCCGGACCAGGCGGGCACCGCCGATCGGACTGCCACGGCCGACCCCGAACAGTGCCGGGTCCTCCTCGCCGCGCCGGATCGACCGCCAGGCCTGCGCGGCGGTGCGGAATCCGCCCGGGGCGAGCGGCACGTCGGCGACGTCGACCGGGAACCCCGCGGCGGGGTCGAGCTGCGCGTCCGTGGCGATCCAGCGGCTGCCGTCGTGGTATTCGGCGATGACGTGGTCGCCGTGGAACCCGGCCTCCAAGTAGTCGGCGAAGCCGATCCGGCTGCGTGCCGGGATGCCCCTGGCTCGCAGGATCGACACGGCGAGCAGGGTGAAGTCACGGCAGCACCCGACGATCCGGTCGGTGGCCGCCAGCGGTTCGTCGAGTGGTCCGGTGAGGTGGCAGGAGTCGAGCATCCGCTCGACCCAGCGGTTGTTGATCTCGGCCAGTCGATCGGGTGGGAAGTCGATCCCGGAGGCGCGGTAGTGGACCACCAGGTTGCGCACCGCGGCCGCGATGCCGGCGACGTCCTCCGGCAGGGCGGACAGGCGGCCCAGGTGACGGCCGGGGTCGGAGTAGGCGGTCTGTCGCGTGTAGTCCATCGGTATCACCCTTCGAAAGGTTGTGCGACGTGCACGAACGGGTCGGTGCCGGAGAGCCGCTCCCAGAAGTCGAGGTAGATCTCGCGGACCGGCGCTGACCGGAACATCCCGGCGCCCACAACGTGCTCCTCGACCGCCTGGTAGGCCCGCATGATGCGCGGGTGGAAGGTGTCGTCCCGGCTCACCTCGGTGTATGCCACGAGGCGCTCCGGCTCGATCCGGATGGTGACCCGGCCGGTGGGCTCGACCGGTCCGGTGAACGGCACGCACACCTCGATCGATCCGGTGCTCTCCGGCGTGACGATCCCGTGGTAGATCACCCAGTGCTCGCCGGTGGTGACGGCGTGCTGCTCGTCGAGGGTGTCGCGGATCGCCCACTCCAGCGTGTTGATCGCGGGCACCAGGCCGTCCTGATCCGTCTCGGCCCGCATGGTGGCGACCTTGCGCTGGGGCTGAAGGCGGGTGTGCACCTCGTGCTGGAACTCCGGCTCGGACCCGTGTGCCAGCAGGCTCCGCAACCAGGTGTAGCTGTGCTGCCGGGCCGCCATCGCCTCCTGCTCGCCGGCCCACCAGCGGTCCAGCCGGCCCACGAACTCCGGCTCCGGCCGGTTGACGATCTCGGCGATGACGGTCAGCGGCATGCCGAGCCTCCGCAGGTGGCCGATCCGGTGGGCCAGCACGAGTTGGTCGGGGTGATACCACCGGTAGTTGCTGGCCGGGCTCACCGAAGCCGGCACGAGCAGCCCCGTGGTCTCGTAGATCCGCAGCGCCTTGACCGAGAGTCCGGTGCGCCTGCTGAAATCCCCGATCGTCATGGAGGAGAGGTGACGAGGCCGTTGCTGTCCCATGCGAACGATGGTGAACCCTGCCCCAGGGGACGAGTAAAGGGACAACCGGCGGAAAGATTTCCCGGCAGACTGGGCGGATGCAGCTGCCGCTGAACCCCCCGGTCAAGCCGATGCTCGCCAAGCCGGTCGCCGACATCCCGCCGGGTCAGCTCTACGAGCCCAAATGGGACGGGTTCCGGTCGATCGTCTTCCGCGACGGCGACGAGGTGGAGATCGGCAGCCGCAACGAGAAACCGATGACCCGGTACTTCCCCGAGCTGGTCACCGCCGTGCTGGCGGCGTTCCCGGAGCGGGCGGTGGTCGACGGCGAGGTGATCGTGGCCGACACCGGGCGCAACACTCTCGACTTCGAGGCCCTGCAGCAGCGCATCCACCCGGCGGCCAGCCGCGTCCGGCTGCTCGCCGAGCAGACCCCGGCGAGTTTCGTCGCCTTCGATCTCCTGGCGATCGGCGACGAGAATCTCACCGACCGGCCGTTCAGTGAGCGGCGTGAGCGCCTGGTGAGCATTTTTCAGGATTCACCCCCGCCGGTGTACGTGACGCCGGCAACCGATGATCTCGACACCGCCCGGCGCTGGTTCGACGAGTTCGAGGGCGCCGGCCTGGACGGCCTGATCGCCAAGGCCCGTGACCTGACCTACCAGCCCGACAAGCGGGTGATGTCGAAGATCAAGCACAAGCGGACCGCCGACTGTGTGGTGGCCGGTTACCGCGTTCACAAGTCCGCGGACGACCGGATCGGCTCGCTGCTGCTCGGTCTGCACGACGAGCGGGGTGTCCTGGTCAGTGTCGGCGTGATCGGCGCGTTCCCGATGAAGGTCCGTGAGGAGCTGTTCGCGGAACTCCAGCCGCTGGTCACCGAGTTCGAGGGGCACCCGTGGAACTGGGCCGCCCACGAGCAGGGCGAGCGCACCCCGCGCAAGAACGAGGTGAGCCGCTGGAACGCCGGCAAGGACCTGTCGTTCACGCCGTTGCGCCCGGAGCGGGTCGTCGAGGTGCGCTACGACTACATGGAGGGTGTCCGGTTCCGGCACACCGCCCAGTTCGAACGGTGGCGACCGGACCGTGATCCCCGCACCTGCACCTACGAGCAGTTGGAGCGCCCGGTGCGCTTCGACCTGGCCGAGGTCCTGACAAGCCGTTGACGGAGAAGGCTCTGAGCAAGCCGTTCACGGAGACGGCCCTGAACGAGCCGTTGACGGATACGGCCCTGAGCAAGCCGTTCACGGAGACGGCCCTGAACGAGCCGTTGACAACGGCGGTTCCGACCAGCCGTCGACGAGGAGAAGACGAGACGAGGAAGAGGCCGGGCACCGAGCAAGGACGAAAGCACCGGATAGGGTCGTGAACGTGGATCGTCGCTCCCGCCTGGTCACCGGGCTCCTAACCGCCGTGATCGTCGCCACCGCGGGTTGCACCCTGCCCACGTTCGCGCCCACCGGCGCCGACGACCCGGTGCGCCCGTCCGGTTCCGGCGGCGCCTCCACCCCGGGCGCGCTCGCCCAGTGGACGCCCTGCCCGGACGTACCCCGCGATCTGGTCGGCCGTGCCGCCTCCGGGATGACCTACGAGTGCGCCACGGTCGCCGTCCCCCGCGACTGGGAGAACACCGCGAGCGGCGAGACGTACGACATCTCGATGATCCGGATCCGTTCGGACCGGCAGAAGAACCGGATCGGTTCGCTGATGCTCAATCCGGGCGGGCCGGGCGCCTCCGGTGTCGACTACGCGGTCTACCTCTCCTTCGGCCAGTCGCTCGGTGGTCTGCCCACCGAGGTCACCGACCGGTTCGACATCATCGGTTTCGACCCGCGGGGCATCAGCCGCTCCAGCCCGGTCAAGTGCATCCCCGACGACGACCAGGACGCGAGTTTCGCGGCGAACCCGGATCCGGCGAGTCAGGCCGAGTTCGATCAGCTGGTCACGCTGAACAAGAAGATCGGTGCCGCGTGCGGCGCCAAGTACGGCGATCAGCTGAAGTACTTCTCCACCGAGCAGACCGCCCGGGACATGGACGCGTTGCGTCAGGCGACCGGCGACCCCAAGACCACCTATCTCGGCTATTCGTACGGCACGCTGCTCGGCGCCACCTATGCGCAACTGTTCCCGCAGAACATCCGCGCGCTGGTGCTGGACGGTGCGGTCGATCCTACGGAGACGTACATCCAGAGGTCGGAAGCGCAGGCGAAGGGCTTCGAGCGGGCTTTCACCAACTTCACGGCGTGGTGTGCGACGGCGGCGGCCCGCTGCCCGATCGCGCCGGACGCCCGGGGTGCGGTGACCGACGCGCTGGCCGCGGCGAAGACGTCTCCGTTGCGGTCGGCCGACGGCCGTGAGGTCAGCGCCGGCTGGATCTTCACCGGGCTGATCTCCTCGTTGTACTCCGAGTCGGGCTGGACCGAACTGGCTCAGGCCATCGCCGATCTGCAGGACGACGACCCGGCCGGGATCATCGAGTTGGCCGACGGCTACGCCGAGCGGGGCCGGGACGGCAGCTACACCAACATGTTCGACGCGAACCTGGCGGTGAACTGCACGGACGCCGACGACGTGCCGGGTCTCGACGAGATCCGCAGGCTGCAGAGCGAGTGGCGGACGAAGTACCCGCTGTTCGGTGCGCCGCTGGCGGTCGGCATGCTGCCGTGCGTCTCCTGGCCCGGCAAGCGGGACGCCTACCCGTCCGGTGAGGCGAAGGGCGCGCCGACGATCCTGGTGGTCGGCACCACCGGCGACCCGGCGACGCCGTACGAGAACACCGCCGACCTGGCCGACATGCTGGGCGTGGGGCAGGTGGTGACCTGGGAGGGCGAGGGGCACACCGCGTACCCGTCGACGTCCTGCATCGTCGACGCGGTGGACGATTACCTCATCGATCTGCGTGCGCCCCAGGTGGGCCTGCGCTGCCCGGCGAAGTGACGTCGGTGGAGTTCCGCACGGCCACCCGCGCCGACGTCCCGGCGGTCCTCGGCCTGCTCGCCGACGACGACATCTCGCGGCAGCGCGGGTTCGGGGTCGTCGGGGAGGACGTGGACGCCGGGGTGTGGGCGGCGTTCGAGGCGATCGACGCGGACGACCGCAACGAGTTGGTGGTGGCGGTCGAGGACGGCGAGGTGGTCGGCACCTGCCAGCTCACCTTCATCCCCGGGCTGAGCCGTGACGGCGCCGAGCGGATGCAGATCGAGGCGGTCCGGATCCATGCGCGGCTGCGCGGGCGGGGGCTGGGCGGCGAGCTGATCCGCTGGGCGGTGGACCGGGCCCGGGAGCGGGGCTGCCGGATCGTGCAGCTCACCACGGACAAGCGCCGCACCGACGCCCACCGGTTCTACGAGAAGCTGGGGTTCGAGGCGTCCCACGAGGGCATGAAGCTCACTCTTCGAGGGCTTTGAGATCGCGGTTCTTCGACGGCTGGACCCGTTTCGGCTCGCCGGGCATCTTCGGGTGGTCCGGCGGGTAGGGCAGGTCGCCCAGGCCCGCCTTCTCGTCCCGGTCGACCCAGTCCAGTAGCGGCGTCAGGTCGTACGCGACGTCGTCGATCGCCGCGTGGGCGTCGCCCGACGCGGCGAACCGGGCCGGCGCGGTCCGCAGGTCGAAGTCGTCCGGTGCGACCGAGTCCAGCTCGTCCCAGGTCACCGGCATGGACACGGTGGCCCGGGCGTTGGCGCGCAGCGAGTACGCGCAGGCGATCGTCCGGTCCCGCGCCATCTGGTTGTAGTCGAGGAACACCCGGTCGCCGCGTTCCTCCTTCCACCAGGAGGTGGTGATGCCGGCCGGGTTGCGCCGCTCCACTTCGCGGGCCAGGGCGATGGCCGCCCGGCGCACCTGGACGAAGGACCAGTCCGGCCGGATCCGCACGTAGACGTGCACGCCCCGGCCGCCGGAGGTCTTCGGGAAGCCGGTCCAGCCCAGTTCGGCGAGCACCTCGCGGACGACGCCGGCGGTCGACACCACGTCGGTGAAGCCGAGGCCGGGTTGCGGGTCTAGGTCGATGCGCAGTTCGTCGGGGTGGTCGGGGGCGGCGGCGCGGACCGGCCAGGGGTGGAACACCACGGTGCCCATCTGCGCGGCCCAGGCCACGTGGGCCAGGTCGGCCGGGCACAGTTCGTCGGCCGTGCGCATGCTGGGGAAGCTGATCGTGGCGGTGGTGATCCAGTCGGGGACTCCGCGGGTGGGGATCCGCTTCTGGAAGAAGGTCTCGCCGGCCAGTCCGTCGGGGAAGCGTTGCAGGGTGGTGGGGCGGTCGCGCAGCGCGCGCAGGATGCCGTCGCCGACGGCCAGGTAGTAGTCGAACACGTCGCGCTTGGTGTAGCCGCGCTCCGGGAACATGATCTTGTCAGGGCTGCTCAGCCGCACGGTGTGCCCGGCGACCTCGATCTCTTCCGCGACGGCTTTCGGCATGCCCCGACCCTAGACGCCGGAAGGCCGGAGGGGAGGCCGTCGACGGCCTCCCCTCCCTCCTGATCGGATCAGGCCCGGCGACGCCGGGTGTAGTAGACCGCCGCGCCGCCGGCCGCGACCAGCAGGCCGCCGAGGGCGAGGGTCCCGCCGAGCGGGGCGCCGGTGAGCGGCAGGGTGCCGCCGGAGCTGCCGGAGTCGACGCCCGCGCCGCCGACGCTCTGGTCCGGGCTGGGCGTGAAGGTCGCCGCGTCGACGCCGCTGCCCGGGGCCGAGGCGACGCCGCCGGTGGGGCCGAGGTCGTTCGGCGCCGGGGAGCTGGTGGCCGGCGCGACGGCGGGCGCGCTGGTCGCCGGGGCGGGCGCGGAGGTGGTCGGCGCCGGGGTCTCCGGGCTCACACTGCTGTATCCGGAGTTGCCCCGGACGTCTCCGGTGGGTGCGGCCGGCTGTTCCGTGCCGTATCCGGCGTTGCCCCGGGTGTTCGCCGGTTCGGGGCTGGTCATGGCGGCCGGGGCACCTTGAGCAGCGGTCTCGGCGGCGAGGGCCGGCGCCCCGGTCAGGGCCAGGGCGGCGAAGACGGTGGCGCCGACCGCCGGAAGTCCGGCGGCCAGCCGACGCGAAATGCTCATGAGGAGTATCCGTTCTGTGGCTGAATGGTTCCGCACGGCAGCTTAGCGATGATTGCCCGTTTTATCCGAAATCATCCCTCGGCGCGTCATCAACTAGGAACACCACCAAAACGGTGACTTCGCCACAAATGCGACAAACGGAACACTTTAAGTTCGAAAAGCGGATCAGCGGCGAACAGACCCCCGCTGTACGGGGCCGCCAACTGCACACTCTCCCCGGAGTCCAGATAGACCGAGACGACATTGCGCCGCCCCCGCCGCTCGGCCCGCAGATCGACCACCTGGCTCCACGGTGCCTCCTCGGAGGCGGTCCGGATGCCGCGCACCCCCACCTCGACGCCGACCCGGCGACCGGACACCGCACCGAGCGCCGCGCCGAGGAGTCCCGGAAGCACCAGCAGCAGCGGCCACACCCATCCCGGCGGCTCGTCCGGTTCCAGCCAGACGATGCTGAGGATCACCCCCGTAGCGAGGCTCGCCGACGCGCTCAGCGCGCCGAGGTACAGAGCATGGCCGAGAACCTGCTGCCAGGTCGGCCGGAACGTAGCCGGGGATGCAGCTTCCATAGACGGCTCAACGGACCGGCCGGCGCCGTGGCCGCACGCCGGGTGCGACACGGGTCACGACGTACCGTTGATGGCATGGCAACCGATGAGACCACCCTGCCGACCACCGAGGACGAGTGGCGGATCCGCCTCAACCCCGACGAGTTCCGGGTGCTCCGGCAAGCCGGCACCGAGGCGGCGTTCAGCGGGGAGTACGTGAACACCAAGACCGAGGGCGTCTACGACTGCCGGGCCTGCGGCGCACCGCTCTACCCGAGTGACACCAAGTTCGACAGCCACTGCGGCTGGCCGTCGTTCGACGACGCCATCCCGGGCGCGATCAAGGAGATCGAGGACCGCGGCCACGGCATGGTCCGCGTCGAGATCCGCTGCGCGCGCTGCGACTCGCACCTGGGCCACGTCTTCCGGGGCGAGGGCTTCACCGCCAAGAACACCCGGCACTGCGTGAACAGCCTGTCGATCAGGTTGGACCCGAAGTAGGGCGCACCTGGTAGACCGTGACGTCCCCGGCCCGGAAACGCTGATCGGCGAACCTGCCGAGGCCGGGGTCAGCGGCGCGGAGACCCCGGCGGCCGGGATCGGGGATCGTGGTGTTCCCGACCGCGACCAGCCACCGGACGTCGTGCTCCCGGGTGAAGGCGTCCACCCGCTCGGCCGTGGGAGCGTGGAAGACCTCGTCGTTGGCCGCCAGCAGTTCCGGTTCCCAGAACACACTGCGATAGAGGGTACGACCGTAGAGCCCGCCACTGGCGAAGGCGGGCTCGGTGTAACTCCAGCCCTCCAGCACGACCTGCCGCTCGGCGAACGCCGCCAGCCAGAAGTCCCGGCTGTCGCACGGTCCCGCGCCGAGCCGGCAGTGACTGTTGGTCGCGACCCGGTCGTGCGGATCGGAGTGGTCCCGCAGCCAGCGCGCGGCCGTGATCGCCCCGGGCGGCATGGCCCGCGGGCCACCGGGCAGAACCCGCTCCCGCATCGGGTCGGCGCTCAGCAGACCGGTCACCACCGGCCGGGTGCCGATCACCCCACTGGCGAGCGCGGTGGCAGCCACCACGATCGCCCCGGCCGCCAGGATCCGGTCCCGGTCCAGACCACCGGCCCGGGCCGCCAGGACCACCAGCAGCGCGATCCCGCCGACCGCGGCGGCCAGGACCAGGTACGGCCGGACCGCCTCCCCCAGCGTCCAGGCGAAGTACCGGCTCGCCGGCGGATCGTGCCCGGCCGTCGCCCGTACCCCGATCAGGGCCGCCGTGACCGCCACCACCCCGGCCACCACCAGCCCGGTGAACAGGCGCGGCGGCCGGCGGCCGGCCGGAAGCAGCGCGGACAACCCGATCGCGGACAGCATCGCCAGGTACGGCGTAGCGGACCGCCCGAAGTAGGTCTGGCTCAGCCCTGGGTGTGCCAGCAGATGCATTCCGCCCACGCCCGCCGCCGCGAACCCCAGCATCACGTGCACGATCGGGTCGGCACGGAACTCCCAGCGCAGCAGACCGACCATGCCCGCCCAGCCGAACATCACCGCGAGCAGCGCGACCCCGGTCAGCACCAGCAGCGCCGGCCAGTCGTCCGGCGGGCCCTGCCGCCCCAGCACCGCCCAGCCCAGCGGGGCGAACTTGACCGTCTGCAGCGGGTGGATCTCGGTGCCCTGCGAGCCCGTACCGAAGAGGACGATCTGGGCGAACCCCAGCCAGCCTCCGGTGACCAGCAGGGCCGGCAGTTCCGGCCCCGGCGGCTCCCGGCGGACCAGGCGCACGAGCAGCGCGACCACCAGGCCGCACAGCAGCATCGGCAGGAAGGTGGCCTTGGCACCGGCCAGCGCACCGGTCAGCGCGACGAACAACACCCAGGACCCACGGCCGCCCGCACCCCGGAACAGGTCCAGCAGCACGGTCATCAGGACCACGAAGAGCAGCGCGGCGTACGTCTGCGTCGGGCTCACCCACAGGTTGTCGGTGATCACCCCGGCGTCCAGGGGTCTACCGGTCCACGCCGTCGGCACGGTCACCGCGCCGATCAGCGTCATCGTCACCGCCACGTTCCCCGGCCACCACCGACCGGTGATCCGGTGCACGAGGGCCGGGACCGCGAGCAGGAACGCGGCGATCAGCGGCACCGGCAGCAGCCGCATCACCAGCACCTGCGGCTCGGCGCCGGTGATCCAGCTCGCCGCGGCGCCGTGCGCGTGGACGAACCAGTGGTAGTCCAGCCCGGTGCCGGCCACCCACGGGGTGTCCAGCGGCACGTCGTGCTTGAGCAGTCCGACCAGGGCGATCTGGAACGGGAGGTCGACGTGCATCCCGGACGCGGCCGGTTCGTCGAGCGCGTTCCACCGGAACACCCCCATCGACGCGGTGAGCATCGTGAAGGTCAGCGCCCCGCCGGCCGTGGCGAGGACACCGCGCGGGAGCCGCCGGCCGCTGCCGCGCCAGAACCGGCGCAGTCGCGGCACCGCGGCGAACGCCAGGACGGTGGCCACCGGCCAGGCCAGGACGGCGAGCGGGACGCCCAGCGCCCGGCAGAGCAGATAGACCGGCAGTTCGACGGCGAGTCCGACAGCGGTGCCGAGAGCCGCGTCGACCGGCAGAAGACCGGCGCCGCCCCGCAGGGCACGCCGGATCAGGGTGCCGGGCAGGGTGATACAGAGAATCGAGTACGCCGTGAAGGCGGCGAGGACGGCGACGCTCACCGCAGGGTGGACGCCGGCGACGGCCTGACGTTCTCGTGCGGCTCCACCGGCAGCACCGTCCGGTCGCCGGTGCCCGTGTCGGTGTCGGTGTCGGTGTCGGTGTCGAACGCGACCAGGAACCGCGGACGCCGCTGGGTGGCCGCGTAGATCCGGCCGACGTACTCGCCGAGCAGACCGAGACAGATCAGCTGCACCGCGCCGAGCAGCAGCATCACGATGTAGAGCGAGGTCCAGCCGGGCACCACCACGCCGGACGCCCAGGCGACCATCCCGCTGACCATCAGGCCCAGACAGAGCAGGAAGGTGACCAGGCCGAGCCAGGTGGCGACCCGCAGCGGCGCGGCGGAGAAGCCGGTGACACTGTCCACGCTCAGCTTGACCATCCTGGTCAGGGGGTATTTCGTGGTGCCGGCCACCCGCTGCGCCCGGGTGTATCCGACCTCACCGGCCGGGAAGCCGAGCGACGGCACCACCAGCCGGTACACCGGCTGCTGCTCGGGCAGGTCGTTGAGGGTGTCCACGACCGCCCGGCTCATCAGGCGGAAGTCACCGGCCTGGCCACTGACCCAGGGACCGAGCAGCCGGCGCATCAACCAGTAGTACGCCCCCGCGGTACCCCGTTTGAACGCGGTGTCGGCGCTGCGGTCGTCACGGACGCCGTACACCACGTCGAGGTCCTCGGCCCGCGCCTTGGCCAGCATCTCGCCGATCATCTCCGGCGGGTCCTGCAGGTCGGCGTCGATGCTGACCACGTACTCGCCGTGGGCGGCGCGCAGGCCGGCGGCGAGGGCCGGCTGGTGGCCGACGTTGCGGCGCAGCTTGACCACCCGCAGCGCGGGCCAGCCGTCACGCAATTCCATCAGCCGCGCCACGGTGGCGTCCCGGCTGCCGTCGTCGACGGCCACCACCTCGTAGGTCACGTCCAGGCCGTCCAGGACCGGGCGGAGGCGGGCGACGAAGTGGTCGACCGCCTCCCGCTCGTTGTACATCGGGGTGACAACCGACAGGATCAGCATGATTCCGTCCCCCAGAGACTCCGCAGCCGGCCGCAGAAGTACCCCGCGGAAGACGACCGTCAGGTGTCTCCCGGCTGTCCAGCGGAACGCACCAGATCGTCCACCGAGTACTTCTGGCCGTCGGGAGCGACGACCGGACCGGTGCTCGCCGCGACGATCCAGCCGGGTCCGAGGTCCGGCGCGTACGCGTCGCCCTCAGAATCGAAGTCTATGGTGGTCCGCACGATGTGGTCGGCCCGTCCGAGGAATGCCCGGTAGACCTCGGCACCGCCCATCACCCAGAACTCGTCGAGCGTGACGTCGTCCGGCGAGTGCACGACCTCGGCGCCGGCCGCGGTCCACGCCGGGTCTCGGGTGAGCACGATGTTGCGCCGGCCCGGCAACGGGCGCACACGCTCGGGCAACGAGTCCCAGGTGGCGCGGCCCATCACCACGGCCGCGCCCATCGTCCGGTCCTTGAAGATCTGCTGCTCGCCGGGGACGCGCCACGGAATGTAACCGTTCGCGCCGATCACCCCGTTCCGGGCCTGTGCCCAGATCATGTGAATCGTCATACCGCGACCGGTGCCCGCAGCAGCGGGTGGTGCTGGTAATTCACCACGGTGAAATCGGCGAACTCGTGCTCGAACAGGCTCGCCCGGGGCGCGATCGTCAGCTCCGGAAACGGGTACGCCTCCCGAGTCAGCTGCTCGTTCACCTGGTCCAGGTGGTTGGTGTAGATGTGGCAGTCGCCGCCGACCCAGATGAAGTCGCCCGGCTCCAGGCCCACCTGGGCCGCGATCATCCGGGTGAGCAGGGCGTAACTGGCGATGTTGAACGGCACGCCCAGGAACAGGTCGGCACTGCGCTGGTAGAGCTGGCAGGACAGCCTGCCGCCGGCGACGTAGAACTGGAACAGCGCGTGACACGGCGCGAGCGCCATCTCCGGGATGTCGGACACGTTCCAGGCGGAGACGATCATCCGCCGCGAGTCCGGGTTCGTCCGGATCGCTTCGACGACCTCGGAGATCTGGTCCACCGGGCCGGACGACGACGGCCAGGACCGCCACTGGTGGCCGTAGACCGGCCCCAGCTCGCCCTGGGCGTCGGCCCACTCGTCCCAGATGGTCACGCCCTGGTCGCGCATCCACGCCACGTTCGTCTCGCCGCGCAGGAACCACAGCAGTTCCACCGCGATCGACTTGAAGTGCACCCGCTTCGTCGTGATCAGCGGGAACCCCTGGGAGAGGTCGTAGCGCAGGGTCTCCCCGAACACGCTGAGGGTGCCGGTGCCGGTCCGGTCGCCCTTCGGCGTGCCGGACTGCAGCACCCGCCGGAGCAGGTCTTCGTACTGGGTGTCGACGGCCATGGCGAAAACCTAGCGCCCCGGCGGGGACCGCCGCGATCAGGCGCGCAGCTTCCCGGCGATCGTCACAATCCGGGTCGCCAGATGATCCAGGGCCGCCAGTTGGGCGTCACCGAGAGGCGTGTCGTTACCGCCGCCGGTGACGTGCGAGACACCGTACGGGTTACCGTCGGCGAACTTCAGCGGATCGGTGTACCCGGGAGCCACCACCACACCGCCGAAGTGGTAGATCGTGTTGTAGAGGGCGAGCAGCGTCGACTCCTGGCCGCCGTGCTCGGTCATCGAGGCGGTGAACCCGGCATACGCCTTGTTCGCCAGCAGACCCTGCCCCCACTGCGGTCCGAGCGTGTCGATGAACTGCTTGAGCTGGCTCGACACGTTGCCGTACCGGGTCGGGGTGCCGATCAACACCGCGTCGGCCCAGACCACGTCGTCCGCGGTCGCCTTCGGCTCGTCCTTGGTCCGGTCGAAGTGCTGACTCCAGGCCGCGTTCGAGGCGATCGCCTCCTTCGGGGCCAGTTCCGGGACCTGACGCAGGCGTACCTCCGCACCCGCCTTCTGTCCCGCGTCGCGCAACCGCTCGGCCATGCCGTGCACGGTCCCGGTCGACGAGTAGTAGATGATCGTGAGCTTGACGTCAGCCACGGTGGCTCCCTCTGCAGATTCGGCTACCGATCAAGCGAATAGCCTCGGCGAGGGCGGTGAACTGCTTATAGGCGGATTTCGCTACCATGCGGCCCGACCACGTCGGCCTGCTCGTCGTCGAGCCACACGCCGTCGGTCGCCAGGTAGCGGAACTTGTAGTGGCCGGGGTCCAACGGGACGCTGACGGTCCGCGTACCGTTGCGCCGGACCTGCATCTCGTGCCGCCCGGGCTGCCAGTCGTTGAAGTCGCCGACCACACTGACCGTCCCGGCCGGCTCGTCGGCGGGCAGCGAGAAGGTCACCCGGGTCTTGTTCCCGAAGAGCTTGCTGCGCTTGATCATGTGTCCTCCAAAAACGACCCGGACCCCAATCCGTATAACGGCAGGAGTCGCCGGGACGTGAGGACACGCCGCCTAAGCTGTGCGGATGCACCCAGCACCGCATGATGACCTACGTGTCGCCTCATTCCGGGACCTCGACACCACGACGCTGTACGCCATCCTGAGACTGCGCTCGGACGTATTCGTAGTGGAGCAGAACTGCGCCTATCCCGACCCGGACGGGCGGGACACCGAACCCGGCACCCGGCACCTGTGGTTCGAGCGTGACGGCGAGATCCGCGCCTATCTGCGGATCCTCGCCGACCACGGGGTGGAACGGATCGGCCGGGTGGTGACCGCCCCGGACGCACGGGGTCACGGACTGGCCGGAAAGCTGATCACCGAGGCGCTGGCCGTGATCGGCAACCGCCCGAGCGTGCTGGACGCCCAGGCGCACCTGCGGGACTTCTACGCCCGGTTCGGGTTCGAGGTGACCGGCCCGGAGTACGTGGAGGACGGCATCCCCCACGTACCCATGAAGCGGGTCACGGCAGGTCGTTGACCAGCTCGGTGATCGAACGGCGACGGCCGGTGTAGAACGGGACCTCCTCGCGGACGTGCAGCCGCGCCCGCGAGGCCCGCAGCTCCCGCATCAGGTCGACGATGCGGTGCAGCTCGTCGGCCTCGAACGCCAGCATCCACTCGTAGTCGCCGAGCGCGAACGACGCCACCGTGTTGGCGCGCACGTCCGGGAACGGCCGGGCCATCTTGCCGTGCTCGGCGAGCATCTGGCGACGCTCCTCCTCCGGCAGGACGTACCACTCGTAGGAGCGGACGAACGGGTACACGCAGATGTAGTGCCGGGCCTCCTCGCCGGCCAGGAACGCCGGCAGGTGACTGCGGTTGAACTCGGCCGGGCGGTGCAGCGCCATCTGCGACCAGACCGGGGTCAGGTGCCGGCCCAGACCGGTGCGGCGGAACTTGCTGTACGCGTCCTGCAGCGCGTCCGAGGACGACGAGTGCCACCAGATCATCACGTCGGCGTCGGCCCGCAGACCGGCCAGGTCGTAGGTGCCGCGGATGGTCACGTCCTTCTCGGCCAGCTGCGCGAAGAGCGTGTCGACCTCACCGGCCAGGTCGTCGCGGAGCGCCGGCAACGGCGACGCGACCTTGAACACCGACCACATCGTGTAGCGGATGGTGGCGTTCAGCTCATTGATCCGCGCCGCGTTGGTCTGCTCGCTCATTGTTCCTCCAAGTACTTGCAAACATCTTCCGCGGCACGCTCACCGCTGGCGATACACACCGGAATGCCGACACCGTCGAATGCCGCGCCCGCCAGCGCCAGGCCGTCCGGCAGCTCCGCGCGGGCGGCCACGGTCCGGTCGGCGTGCCCCGGCGCGTACTGCGGAAGACCACCGCCCCACCGCTGGACCCAGGACGCGGTCGGCGTCGGCAGACCGGTTCCGATCAGTTCGCCGAGTTCCTTGCGCGCCACCTCGAGCAGCGCGTCGTCGTCGAGGTGCAGACGTTCCTCCTCGCCGGCGCGTCCCAACGACGCCCGCACGATCACCGGACCGTCCCCGCCGTCCAGATGCGGCCACTTGTGCGTGAAGAACGTCGCGGCCTTGACCAGCGACCCCGCACCGGGCGGCACCAGGAATCCGGACAGGTCGGGCAGGCTCGTCCCGGGCGGCAGGGCGAGGCCGGCCAGCGCCACACTCGCATACTCCAGCCGGCCCACCGCCTCTGCGGCACCGGGAGCGACCGCCGACAGCAGCCGGGCCGCCGGCCTGGCCGGCACCGCCAGGATCACCGCATCGACGTGCTCGGTCTCCGGGGCAGCCGCCGGGCCGAGCGTCAATTCCCAGCCCTTCGGGGTACGCGTGACCGCACGCACCGCCGTGCCCAGCCCGATCCGCGCGCCCCCGGCCGCCGCGGCCCGCTCGACCAGCCGGGCCATCCCGCCGTTCACCGCCGCGAACACCGGCCGTCCGGGAACCCGGCGGCTCTGCGCCTGCGCCGCGCGGACCGCGTCCCGCAGGGTGTGCTCGGTCTCCGCGGTCCGGGCCAGTTGCGGCATGGTGACCCGCAACGACAGCCGGTCGGCGCGTCCCGCGTACACCCCGCCGAGCATCGGATCGACCAGCCGGTCCACCACCTCGGCGCCGTACCGCGCGCGGACCAGCTCACCGACCGCGATGTCCTGGCCGGGCGCGAGCAGCGGACGGCCCTCGTCACGGTCCGCACCGGCCTCCGCAAGCGCCACCCCGTCCAGGGTCGACAGATCTCCCGGCACACCGACCAGGGTGCCGCCCGGGATCGGGGCGAGACGCCCGCCGATCGCCAGCGCCGCGGGCCGGGCCGCCGGGTGCACCAGGTCGTCGCCGAGGCCGATCCGCCGGGCCAGGGCCACCGCCGCGGACTCGGCCCCGTCCGGGCCGCTGTTGAGGAAGGACTCGGCGCCGCGCTCCACGGTCAGGCCGCCCAGCTCACCGGTGCGCAGCTTGCCACCGAGGGCGTCACCCTGCTCGTACACCACCAGGTCGGCGTCCGGCCCGAGAAGATCCCGCAGACGCACGGCGGCCGCCAGTCCGGCGATGCCGCCGCCGATCACCGCGATCCGCTTGCGCACGTTCCTCACACTCCCAGGTCTGTTCCGGCGGCACCCGCCGGGGTCCGAGTCTGTGACGGTCCGGCCCACCGCCACAGGGTCATAGGTCCCGGGTCAGCGGGCACTTTCCTCGTGGATCAGCGCCACCAGGCGGGTCAGCATCTCCGGGTCGGTCTCCGGCATCACACCGTGGCCGAGGTTGAACACGTGACCGGGCGCCGCGGTGCCCTGCCGCAGGACCCGCCGGGCCTCGCGCTGCACGGTCTCCCAGCCGGCGAACAGGATCGCCGGGTCCAGGTTGCCCTGCACCGCCTTGTCCGGCCCGATCAGCCCGGTGGCGACGTCCAGCGGGGTACGCCAGTCGACGCCGACCACGTCCGCGCCCGCCTCGCCCATCGCCTTCAGCAGCATCCCGGTCCCCACACCGAAGTGGATCCGGGGCACACCCGCGTCGGCCAGGCCGCTCAGCACCCCGGCCGAATGCGGCATCACGTATTCGCGGTAGTCGGCCTCGGAGAGCGCGCCGGCCCACGAGTCGAACAGCTGCACCGCGCTCACCCCGGCCTCGACCTGCGTCCGCAGGAACGTCAGCGTGATGTCGGCGAGCCGGGACAGCAGGGCGTGCCAGAGCTTCGGCTCCGCGTACATCATGGCCTTGGTCTTCAGGTAGGTCCGCGACGGACCGCCCTCGATGAGGTAGCTGGCCAGCGTGAACGGCGCACCCGCGAAGCCGATCAGCGGGGTGGTGCCCAGCTCGGCGACCAGCAGCCGCACCGACTCGGCGACGAAGTCCACATCGTCCGCGGTGATCGGGCGCAGGCGCTCCAGGTCGGTCTCGGCACGCACCGGCTCGGCCACCACCGGGCCGGTGCCGGCCACGATGTCGAGATCGATGCCGGCCGCCGCGAGCGGCACCACGATGTCGCTGAACAGGATCGCCGCGTCCACCCCGTGCCGGCGCACCGGCTGCAGGGTGATCTCGGTGACCAGATCGGGGCGGCGGCACGACTCGAGCATGCCGATCCCCGCCCGGATCTTGCGGTATTCGGGCAGCGAGCGCCCCGCCTGCCGCATGAACCAGACCGGCGTGTGCGAACCGGGAAGGCCGCGGCACGCGCGGAGGAAGGGGGAATCGTCGAGAACCGTCACCGAGCCATGGTGACACGTGAGTGAAGCGACCCGGCGGCGCGGCGAGCACGGACCATCCGGTAGATCGGCATAGTCTTCCACCATGGCGTCCCCCTCCGCTGCCCCCGAGGCGTTCACCCGCGCCGTCGCCGGGTTACGCGCGGATTCGCCGTGGACGGAGATCCTGCTCGAGGAGATCGCCCCGCCCCAGCGTCTCGCGCCTTTCGCGTTCGCCCTCAGCGCCACCGTCCTCCGCGGCGGCGACGAGGTCGCGAGCGGCCGGCTCATCCTGCTGCACGACCCGGCCGGGCACGACGCCTGGCAGGGTGACCTGCGTCTGGTCACCCTGGTCACCGCGGAACTCGAGTCCGATCTCGCCACCGATCCGCTGCTGCCCGACGTGGCCTGGACCTGGCTGACCGACGCGCTGGACCAGAACGCGGCGGCCTACACCGCGATCGGCGGCACGATCACGCAGACCGCGTCCACCCGGTTCGGCGAACTGGCCGGCCCGGAACCCACCGCTGACCTGGAGGTCCGCGCGTCCTGGACGCCGACGTCCGGCGACTTCGGTGCGCACCTGCGCGGCTGGTGCGCGATGTTGGCCTCGACGGCCGGCCTGCCGCCGCCCGGTGTCTCGTCGCTCACCGACCGCCACCACGCCCCGGCCTCCTGACCCGGTGTGTTGACTTCGGGCGCTCTGAACGCCCGAACTCAACACACCCACAGCGGTGTGGAGAGTTAAGGCGGCCTGGACGCCCAAATTCAACACACCCATGGCTGTGTGTTGAATTTGGGCGCTCTGCGCGCCAAAAGTCACCACACCTGCCGGGGTGTGGTGACTTTGGGCGTCCAGAGCGCCGAAATTCAACACACCTGCGGGGGTGTGGTGACTTTGGGCGCGCTGGACGCCGAAAGTCAACACACGCGGTTGGGGAGTGGGGGTCAGCCCTCGCCGCAAGCACCCATCTCGGTGCAGGCCAGCTCGATCCGGATGGCCAGGCCGATGCCCTCGGCGTCGCGGGCCTTCGCGGTGGCGATCCCGACGACCTTCTTGTTCGCGTTGACCACCGGGCCGCCGGAGTTGCCCGGGTTGATCGGCGCGTCGAACTGGATGGCCGGGCCGGCCGAGTCGTCGTCGCGCAGCGCGCTGATCACGCCGGAGGTGACCGAGTCGTCCAGGCCGAGCGGCGCGCCGACGGCGAGCACCGGCTGACCGGCCTTGACCGCGGTGAACTCCACGTCGAGCGGCTCGATCTCGGTGCTGGTCCGCAGCAGGGCCAGGTCCCGGTCCGGGGCGACCTTGACGATGGTCGCCGAGATCTGCCGGTCACCCCGCTCCAGCTGTACGTCCCGGTCGCCGTCCTCGAAGACCTCCTCGACCACGTGATAGTTGGTGAAGAGGCTGGTAGCTCCGCCGTTGGTGGTGCCGACCGCGAACGCGGTCCCGGTGAAGTCACCGGCCCGGACCCGGAAGACGCTGGGCAGCACGGCCTCGGAGACACCCTCCGGGTCGAAGGCCGCGGCGGGCTGCTGGTCCAGTCCGGCGCTGCCGCTCGCGACCGCCTCGGTCAGGTCCGAGCTGCTCTTGATCAGGGTCTCCACCCGGAAGGCCTGCCACGCCGAGACCACGATCAACGCGCCGACCAGCACCATGCCGAGCGTCTTGACCGGGAAACCACGGCGGGCCCGGGGCGCGGGCCCCGGCGCGTACGCCGGCTCCGGAGCCGTGCTCCACTGCGGCTGCTGGGGCTGTTGCGGCTGCTGTGCCTGCTGGTACTGGGCCCAGGGGTCGGGCTGCGGCTGCGCGTACTGGGGCTGTTGCTGGGACGGCTGCGTCCAGGAATCCTGCTGGGACCACGGGTCCTGCGGCGCCCAGTGCTGCTGCGGTTGTTGCGGCTGCTGCTGGGACGGCTGCGCCCAGGAGGGCTGCTGCTGCTCCCAGGAGAGATCAGTGCGCCAGTCGTCGTTCGGCCGGGCCCAGCTCTCCTCGCGCCTCCGGCGGGGGTCGTCGCCGGAAGCGGGCGTGAAGGGCTCGAAAGAGGTCACTGGCGCGGCCTTCCCGTGGTCTCGGTGCTGCCGACAGGTGATACGCACCGGAACGCCCAACGGATGAGTTCCGGGCGAAGATCGGATGACGAAGATCGGGAATCGACGCGCCGGACCCCGGCTGCGCACGACAGGGCCACCGTCCCCCGTAGGGTTACGGAGTGACCGACGAAGCACCCCTGCGCCGTCGGGACTCGCCGGACACAGCAGGGGACGGACCGCACGAAGTGCCGCCCGGCCCGAGTTCTGGCGGTTCCGAGCAAGAGCCATCCGCAACACCGTTGACCGCGCCCCGTGAGGGGACCCCGAGACCCGTGGAGACCGCGGCCGCATTGGCCGAGGTCGTCGCGCGTATGGCCGCGGGCACCGGCCCGGTGGCCGTGGACGCCGAACGGGCCTCCGGCTACCGCTACACCCAGCGGGCCTACCTCGTACAGCTGCGCCGCGCCGGCGCCGGGACCGTCCTGCTGGACCCGCTGCCGCTGGACGACCTGCACACCCTGGACGAGGCCCTGGCCGACACCGAGTGGGTGCTGCACGCCGCGAGCCAGGACCTGCCCTGTCTCGCCGAGATCGGCATGCGCCCGCGCCGGCTGTTCGACACCGAGCTGGCCGCGCGGCTGGCCGGGTTCGAGCGGGTCGGCCTGGCCGCGCTCACCGAGCAGCTGCTCGGCTACTCGCTGGAGAAACACCATTCGGCGGCGGACTGGTCGACCCGGCCGCTGCCGGAGTCCTGGCTGACGTACGCCGCCCTGGACGTCGAGCTGCTGACCGACCTGCGTGACCTGCTGGCCGCCGAGTTGGAGCGGCAGGGCAAGACCGCGTGGGCCGCCGAGGAGTTCGAGGCGCTGGTGGCCTCCGCGGACCGGCCGCCCCGGGTCCGCCCCGACCCGTGGCGCCGCACCTCCGGCATCCACCGGGTCCGCGGCGCCCGCGCCCAGTCCCGGGTCCGCGCCCTCTGGTACGCCCGGGACGGTGTCGCCGCCCGCCGGGACACCGCCCCCGGCCGGGTCCTGCCCGACACCGCGATCGTCGCCGCCGCCGAGTCGGATCCGAAGGAGGAGCGCACCCTGCTCGCCATCGCCGGCTTCGGGGGACGCTCGGTCCGCCGTCTCGCCAAGATCTGGCTGGACGCGCTGGATCAGGCCCGTGCCCTGCCGGACGACGCGCTGCCGGTGAACCAGCCGGTGGACGGTCCGCCCCCGCCGCACCGCTGGGCCGAGCGTGACCCGGTCGCCGCGGCCCGGCTGGCCCGGTGCCGGCAGGTCGTGGTGGGCACCGCCGAGAAGCACAACCTGCCCCCGGAGAACCTGATCAGCCCGGACTTCATCCGGCGGCTGGCCTGGTCGCCGCCGGACGAGGTGTCCCCGCAGACGGTCGGTGACACGCTGCGCGGTTTCGGCGCCCGTAACTGGCAGGTCGGCCTGATCGCCGACCGCATCGCCGAGGTCCTCCCCGACCCGTCCGCCACCTGACCGACCGGGTTTTGCGGGGTCGAGCGCCACCACTCACGCAGGTCGCCTCGGAGGGCTTCACGTTCTGGACGCGTCAGCGGCCAGTGAAGTTCTTCGGGGCCCTCGGCGGGAGCGACGGTCCGCACCCACCACCCCGCTACGACATCCTGATCTCGATGTTGATTCTCAAGGGGATGGCACCCTCTAGTTACCGGCGAGTAGCATTGCCGACACATTTGGGTTCACGCCCGCAAGGAGGCTTGCTGTGCCCCGTGAAGTACGCGAGGTCGTCTTCGTCGACGGCGTCCGCACCCCGTTCGGCAAGGCCGGCGGCATGTATGCCGAGACCCGCGCCGACGACCTGGTGATCCGATGCATCCGAGAGCTGATCAAGCGGAACCCCCAGCTCCCGCTGGACCGGGTGGACGAGGTCGCCATCGCGGCCACCACCCAGACCGGTGACCAGGGCCTGACCATCGGCCGCACCGCGGCCCTGCTGTCGGGCCTGCCGAAGACCGTCCCGGGCTACGCCGTCGACCGGATGTGCGCGGGTGCGATGACCGCGGTCACCAACGTCGCCGGCGGCATCGCCATGGGGGCATACGACATCGCGTTCGCGGGCGGCGTCGAGCACATGGGCCGGCACCCGATGGGTGAGGGCGCCGACCCCAACCCGCGGATCCTGGCGGAGAAACTGGTCGACCCGTCCGCCCTGGTGATGGGCGCGACGGCGGAGAACCTGCACGACCGGCTCCCGCACATCACCAAGGAGCGCACCGACGCCTACGGCCTGAACTCGCAGATCAAGACCGCGAAGGCCTATGCGAACGGCAAGCTCCAGCCCGACCTGGTCCCGGTGGCGTTGCGCAGCGCCGAGCAGGGCTGGGGCCTGGCCACCGTGGACGAGGCGCCCCGCGAGACCTCGCTGGAGAAGCTCGCCACGCTGAAGACCCCGTTCCGCCCGCACGGCCGGATCACCGCGGGCAACGCGGCCGGTCTCAACGACGGCGCGACCGCGGCGATCCTGGCCGACGAGGCGACCGCCCGCGAGCTGGGCCTGCCGGTGGCGATGCGGCTGGTGTCCTTCGGCTACGTCGGCGTCGAACCGGAGATCATGGGGTACGGCCCGATCCCGTCGACCGAGAAGGCCCTGAAGAAGGCCGGCCTGACCATCGACGACATCGGCCTGTTCGAGCTGAACGAGGCGTTCGCGGTCCAGGTCCTCGCCTTCCTCGACCACTACGGCATCGCCGACGACGACCCGCGGGTCAACCCGTGGGGCGGTGCGATCGCCATCGGTCACCCGCTGGCGTCCTCCGGCGTGCGCCTGATGACCCAGCTCGCCCGGCACTTCGCCGAGCACCCCGAGGTGCGGTACGGCCTCACCGCCATGTGCATCGGCATCGGCATGGGCGGCACCGTGATCTGGGAGAACCCGAACTGGGAAGGCGCGGCGAAGTGATCTCTCACCCCAAAGAGGTAGTGACCAGGGCCATCGTCCGTCTGGTCAGCGTGCCGGGGCTGGACAAGCAGGCCGCGCTGATCACCCTGGACAACGGTTTCGACCACAAGAAGCCGAACAGTTTCGGCCCGGCCGGGCTGACCTCGCTCGACGAGGCGATCACCACGGCCACCGCGGCGGCGCCCGCCTTCATCGCCGTCACCGGTAAGCCGTACATCTTCTGCGTCGGCGCGGACATCACCGGCATCCCGTTCCTGCAGGACCGTGCCCAGGCCGTCGAGCTCGGCGAGCTCGGCCACCGGGTGTTCGCCCGGCTGAAGGACAGTGCGATCCCGACCTTCGCCTTCATCAACGGCGCGGCGCTCGGCGGTGGCCTCGAGGTCGCCCTGCACTGCCACTACCGCACGGTCTCCGGCGGGGCGGCGGCGCTCGGCCTGCCGGAGGTCGCCATCGGCCTGGTGCCCGGCTGGGGCGGGAGTCAGCTGCTGCCCAACCTGATCGGCATCCCGGGTGCGGCCCAGGTGATCCTGCAGAACCCGCTCACCCAGAAGACGCTACGGCCGAAGCAGGCCGCCGAGCTGGGTGTCGCGGACGTGCTGTTCGAGCCGGCCGACTTCCTGGAGAGTTCGCTCGCGTGGGCTGCCGGTGTCGTCCGGGGCGAGGTCGAGGTGATCCGCCCCGAGGTCGACAAGGACATGTGGGACGGCGTGCTGTACTTCGCCAAGCAGCAGCTCGACGAGAAGCTGCACGGCGCGGTCCCGTCCGCGAACAAGGCGCTCGAGCTGCTCGCACTGGCCAAGGAGGCGTCCTTCGCCGACGGCACCGCCGCCGAGACCCAGGTGCTCGCCGACCTGATCATGGGCGACGAGTCCCGGTCCAGCCTGTACGCGTTCGACCTGGTCCAGCGTCGCGCCAAGCGCCCGGTCGGGGTGCCGGACGCCGGACTGGCCCGCAAGGTCACCAAGGTCGGCATCATCGGCGCCGGCCTGATGGCCTCCCAGCTCGCCCTGCTCTTCCTGCGACGCCTGCAGGTGCCGGTGGTACTCACCGACCTGGACCAGGCTCGGGTGGACAAGGGCGTCGCCTACGTCCACGCGCAGATCGACAAGCTGGTCGGCAAGCACCGGATGGACGAGGGCACCGCGGCCAAGCTGCGCGGCCTGGTCAGCGGCTCGGTGGACAAGGCGGTCTTCGCCGACGCCGACTTCGTGATCGAGGCGGTCTTCGAGAACCTCGATCTCAAGAAGCAGATCTGGGCCGAGCTGGAGAAGATCGTCACCCCGGAGGCGGTCCTCGCCACCAACACCAGCTCGCTCTCGGTCACCGCGATGGCGGCCGATCTGGAGCACCCGGAGCGGCTGGTCGGCTTCCACTTCTTCAACCCGGTCGCCGTCCTGCCCCTGCTGGAGATCATCAAGGGCGAGAAGACCGACGACGCCACCCTCTCCACCGCGTTCGCCGTCGGCAAGCAGCTGCGCAAGTCGTCGGTGCTGGTCAAGGACGCCCCGGCGTTCGTGGTGAACCGGGTGCTCACCCGGTTCACCAACGAGGTCTTCCGGGCCGTCGACGCCGGCACGCCGCTGTCGGTGGTGAACGAGGCGTTCGACCCGCTGGGCCTGCCGATGCGCCCGATCGCGCTGCTGCAGCTGGTCGGGCCCGCGGTGGCGTACCACGTGGGCGAGACGCTGCACGCGGCCTTCCCGGACCGGTTCACCGACAGCCCCAACCTCAAGCGGATCGTGGACGCGGGTCTGCCGCTGCTCGTCGACGACGAACTCAACCCCGAGGTGCTCGCGCTGGTGGAGGGCGGTTCCGCGCCGTCCACCGCCGACGAGGTACGCGAGAACACCCTCGCCGCCCTGGCCGAGGAGATCCGGATCATGCTCGACGAGGGTGTGGTCGCCGAGGCGCAGGACATCGACCTGTGCATGGTGCTCGGGGCCGGCTGGCCGTTCCACCTCGGTGGTGTGACGCCCTACCTGGACCGGAGTGGGACCGCCGAACGGGTGACAGGTAAGCGATTCCTGCCACAGGGTGTGGCCGGCGTACCCGCCTGATCGAGGCGTTTTACCCCGGAAAGCCCCGCGTCGTCCGGCGCGGGGCTTTCCGTTGTCCGGATGCCGGAGCCTAGGTGCCGGAAAAGCGGACGGCGGGTGTCGCACCCTGCGGCTAGGCTCCCCGGACGACGAGTACAGATCATGGAGCTTTGATGTCGCAGCCGCCGTTCGGCCCGCCCAACCCCGACTACCCGACCTCGGTGCCGCCGCAACCGGGCCCGCCGCCCGGGTGGCCGGCGCCGGGCCGGCCCGAGTTCGGCCCGCCTGCCTCCGGTCAGCCCGTCTCGGGTCAGCCCGGTTATCCCCCGCCGCCGGGTCACCCGGTCTCCGGCCAGCCCGGTCAGCCCGGCTACGGCCAGCCGGGTTACCCGCCGCCCGGCGCCGACCAGCCCGGTTACGCCCAGCAGCCCGGATACCCGGCTCCCGGCCAGCCCGGCCAGCCCGGTTTCGGCGTGCCGCCGGGTTACCCGCCGGGCCCGCCGCAGAAGAAGTCCAAGGTCCTGCCGATCGTGCTGACCTCGGTCGCCATCTTCCTGGTGCTGTGCATCGGCGGCATCGCCAGCGTGGTCCTGATCGGCAAGAACACCGTCGAGGACGCCAAGGAGGCGTTCGACGCCCTGCCGACCGCCTCGGCGGCGCCCGGCCTGCCGGAGGCGACCGAGACCGAGAACACCTCGTCGGTCACCATCACCGAGCCGAAGACGCTCGGCGGCCGGGAGAAACTGACCGACGGCCAGTTCGCCGGCATCACCGAGCAGATGGAGTCCGGCCTGGCCACCGGCTACCCGGGTGCGGGCACCTCGTTCGGCGCGTTCTACGGCGACGTGGAGAAGCAGAACATCGTGATCGCGATCGCCGTCGAGGCGCCGATCCCGGACCCCGACCTCGCCCTGTCGCAGACCTTCGCCGGCATCGGTCTGGGCGGCCTCAAGGTGAACGACCTCGGCGACGCGAGCACCGGTGACCTCGGTGGCGCGGCGCAGTGCGGCACCGCGGACGCGTCCGGCATCGACGTGGCGGTCTGCAGCTGGGCCGACGAGGGCAGCATCGGCATGGTGATGTGGTATTTCAAGAAGGCCGCCAAGGTGAAGGCCGAGTTCCCGAAGCTGCGGGCGCAGATCGAGAAGAAGAGCTGACCCCTTCTTGCTCGTACGTTCCGGGCCGGCGCGCTGAGCGTGCCGGCCCGGTCCCGTCTCAGGCCTTGACCTTGGGGACGCTCGCGGTGGCGGAGACGACCGGGGTGGCCGACGCACCCGGCAGGACGACCGTGACCTCCAGGCCACCGCCCTCCTGCGCCACCGCGGAGACGGTCCCGCCGTGCGCGTCGCAGACCGCCCGGACGATCGACAGGCCCAGCCCGGACCCCCGCGAGCCGGTACGCTCCCAGCCGCCCCGCCGGAACGGCTCGAACAGCCCCGGCACGTCGGCCGGCTCCACCTCGTATCCGGTGTTGCCGACGATCAGCCGGACCTGGCCGTCCGACGACTCGGTGCGTACCCACAGGCGGCCCAGCAGGTGGTTGTACCGGATCGCGTTCTCGATCAGGTTGCCGGCCAGCCGGTCGAGCAGGCTCGGGTCGCCGACCACCGGCGCCGCCTCCAGGTCGGTGGTGATGTCCAGTTTCAACCGGCCGGCCTCCGCCTTCACCGCGGACAGCGCGTTGTAGACGCTGGTCGCCAGGTCCGCCGGCACCTTGCGGACCAGCCGGCGGCCGGACTGCGCCTCCGACCGGGCGAGCACGAGCAGCGCGTCGACCAGCCCGTTGGCCCGTTCGGAGGCGTTGCGCACCACCTTCGCCATCCGGCGGTACTCCGCCACGTCCGCCTCGTCGTCGCTGAGCGTGACGTCGATCTCGGTGCGCATCACCGCCAGCGGGGTCCGGAGCTCGTGCGACGCGTTGGCGACGAACCGTTTCTGCGACTCGAACGCCGCCGTCAGCCGGTCGAGCATCGCGTCGAAGGTCCGGGCCAGCTCGGCCACCTCGTCGTCCGCCCCGGAGTACCGGATCCGCTGGTCGAGCGTCTCCTCACCGAGCCGCTGGGCGGCCTGGGTGACCGCCTGCAGCGGGCGCAGCGCCCGGCCGGCCACCACGTACGCGCAGGCGATCCCGAGGACGCCGATGCCGACCAGCGCGCTGAGTCCCTTGACCAGCAGCTCCTGGGAGGACTGCGCCTCCATGTCGGCCTGCCAGTCGAGCGCGTCCCGGGTGGTGCCGTCGGCGAGGGACACGGTGGAACCGGCGAGCAGTTCGTCGACCGGGTGCAGCGATTCGCTGACCAGCAGCCAGGCGAGCACCACCAGGACCGCGCCGGCGCCGATCAGCAGGATGCCGTTGAGCAGGGTCAGCCGCAGTCGCAGGGTGGGCCGCGTCCAGATCTGCCAGAGGGTCTTCCGGCCGGGGTAGACCGTCACGACGCCACGACCGGTTCGGGGACCCGGTAACCGGCGCCGACCACGGTCTCGATCAGCGGCGGGTCGCCGATCTTCTTGCGCAGGGTGTTGATGGTCACCCGGACGGTCGTGGTGAACGGGTCGGTGTTGGCGTCCCAGACCCGTTCCAGCAGCTCCTCGGCGGAGACCACGCCGCCGCGGGCCTTGAGCAGTTCCTCCAGGACGCCGAACTCCTTGTTGGTGAGCTCGACCGGCGCGCCTCCGCGGGTGACCACCCGGCGGGTCTGGTCCAGCACCAGGGTGCCGACGACGAGCACCGGCGGCGCCGCGGGGGTGGCCCGCCTGCCGAGCGCCTGCACCCGGGCCACCAGTTCCTCGAAGGCGAACGGCTTGGCCAGGTAGTCGTCGGCACCGAGCTCGAGGCCCTCGACCCGGTCGGCGACCGTGCCGCTGGCGGTGAGCATCAGCACCCGGGTCAGGGTGCCGGAGGCGACCAGGTCGGCGCAGATCTCGTCACCGTGCATGCCGGGCAGGTCGCGGTCGAGGACGAGGACGTCGTACCGCGTGACGAACGCCATCTCGTGTCCTTGCAGACCGTCGTAGGCGACGTCCACCGCCATCCCCTTGCGGCGCAGTCCGCGCGCGATCGCGTCGGCCATGTTCCGCTCGTCTTCCACCACCAGCACCCGCACCGCAGACCTCCGTAGCCGTCCGGTCGATCCCGGCACGGACCGGCACGGGAGGGACGTAGCTGCAGGCTACCGAAGGCATGACACCCCTTCGGATTCCGCGATGCCCCGAGCCGCCCATAGCCACTCGTCACAATTTTGCCGAACGCGACAAATAATTGACGGAATTCGACGCCGAGTGTCCATTTTGAATCGTCACACGGCCCGTTACAGTCCGATTACATAGATCGACTGGAAAATATAAGAACGTTCTACTACCGTCACCGCGGTCACCACCGGAACGAGAAACGGGGAATTGATGAATCCGACGACCAAGCGCGCCGTGGCCATCACCGCGGCGACCACCGCCATCCTGGCCGGCATCGCCGCGCCGGCCTCCGCCGCGGTCGCCCAGACCGGGGTCGGCTGCTCGGCGCCGTCCTTCTACAACCCGCTCAACGGCCGGAGCTGCAACACCGGAACGATCAGCACGACCAGCGCACACACCCTGTACATCAGCGTCTCGACCCGGGGCAGCGACAGCCCGTGGCGGGTGTGGGACGTGAACACCGGCGTCATCATCGCGCAGGGCAAGGGCTCGACCAGCAGGACCGTCACCGGCCTCTACGGCACTTACAAGGGCCGGCTGCCCAGCGCCTACGCGTACGACCGCATCGACATCCGGAACTACTAGTCGGCAACGATCGGCTGATTGGTCATTCCGCGGCGACGGGGGTGCCGGGCGTTACCTCCCGGCGTCGACCGCGGAATCATGAGAACGGGGCCGGAATTCTCCTCCGGTCCCGTTCTCGCATTCTAAGAACGCCACACCCCGATCCGATAGTCGGAACGGCGGCAGACCAGCGTGCCGGCGGCGAACCGGCAGTCGCCGATGGCCTCCTCCGCCGCACCCAGCATCCGCACCCGCGCCCGGGGCAGGTCGAGGACCCCGTAGAAGATCCGGCCCTCCCCCTCGGCGGCCCGGAACACCCAGGCGGTCCGCGGCTCCGGGCCCGGGCCACCGCTGCGCCACGGCCCCACCTGACCGAGCACGTCGCCGGTGGCCGGATCGAGCACGTGCAACGCCGGAACGGCGGTGTCCGGCGCCCCGGCCAGCAGGTAGTCCCCCACCGGCTCCGCCGACTCCCACCGGTCCGACGACCACCGTTCCAGGCCGGTCCGCGCATCGATCACCACGACCCCGCGTTGCGGCAGGTACGCGCAGATCAGCTCCCCGCACCCGGTCGGTCCCCTGTACCACGTCAGGTTCAGGCCGCTCCGCCACCGCGGGGCGAGCCCGGCGCTCGCGTCGTATCCGGTGGTGCCCTGGTCACCGGCACCGATCATGACCAGTTCGCCGGCCGCCCACAGCACCACACCCCCGCTGCGGCGTTCCGGCACGTCCACCTGGGCCGTCACCCGGCCGGTCCGGGTGTCCCGCGCCTGCAGCCGGCCGTCCCGGGTCATCATGTACAGCCACTGCGGATATCCACAGGTCCAGGTGGACAGGGTCACGTCGTCGCCGAGACCCTCGTGCACCGTCCAGCGGGACTCGCCGGTCTCCAGGTCGACGCCGTGCCACTCGGTCAGCCCGGCGCCGACCACCTCCTCCTGACGGATCACCACGACGCCGTCGGCCACCGACACCCCGTGGGACAGCGCCGGGCGTTCCCACAGCGGCTCGGGCACCCCGCCACGCAGCGCGATCGTGCTGAACACGCCGCTCTGCGGGTTCTGCACGGTGACCAGCATCCGGTCGTCACCGGCGTCCACGATGTTCACCACCTCGCCGCCGACCGCGAACGTGTTGCGGAACAACCGGCGGCCGGACGGCAAGGCGTACGCCTGCACGGTCCGCCGGCTGGTCGCCCGCCCGCTGATCACGAAGAGCCGGTCACCGGCGACCGTCATGGTGTCGCCGCGGGCCGCGGGCAGCAGCAGGGGCGGCTCCGGCCGGTCCGTCGCGCCCGCCGCCGACATGGTCAGGAGCAGCAGCATCGACACGACGGCGAGCAGCGAGCGCCGCGGCACCGGCGGCTCCCGTGTCTCGGCCCGTGCGGCACCGCGCGGCATCTCGCCGAGGTCGATCCGGTTCTCGCTCACACCGGGCCCCCCGATCGGCGGCGATCCCCCTCATTCTGCCGCCGGCGGTCTCAGAACCGGTACGCCCAGATCCGCAGATCCTGCCCGTTCGGGCACACCACGTAGCGGTCGTCGGCCTGGCAGTCCCCGTCGCCGACCCGGGCCGCACCGAGCAGCCGGACCTCGGCGTGCCCCGGCGGCACCGCCCCGAACGCCGCCTCGCCGTCCCCGGCCGTCCGCCGCAGCACCAGCGGGCCGGCCGCCGGCCCGTCCAGCGCCTCGGACCATCCGGACAGCTCCCGCCGGATCCGGCCGGTGTGCGCGTCCGCCAGCCGCAGCGGGGCGCCCGTCTCGGCGTCGGTCTCCAGCACGTGACCGGCGCGCATGCTCAGGTCGACGGCGTCCACCACGGTCCAGACCGGTCGCGCGGTGCGCGGGTCCAGCACACTCAGGTCGCCCCGGTCCCCGGCACAGAGCACCTGGTCGCAGTCGGCCGGCTCGGCCTGCATGTCCGGGATGTCGCGGCTCCAGAGCTGTTCCAGGGTCCGCAGGTCGTAGCCCACCTGACGGCTCGCCTGGTCGTACCGGACCAGCACCACGTCGCCGAGGATCGCACCGTTGCTCGGCCAGGATCCGGCCACCTTGGGCAGCGCGGCCGCCCGCACCACCGTCCCGCTGCGCCCGTCCCGCAACTCCAGACCGGTCGCCGAGGTGATCAGCACGGACGGCTGCCCGGCCACGGCCGGCTCGACGTTGACCGAACCCGGCGCCTGCGCGGTCCACAACACCTGACCGGTGACCAGATCGACGCCGCGGACGTCGGTGCGGATCGGCGGCTCGGTGTGCGGCGCGCCGTCGGCCGAGAAATAGAGCATGCCGGGATCGCCGGACTCCTGGTCGTACTCGGTGCCGGCCCGGAACACCACGTCGGTGACGATCCCGGTGCCGCCCGCGGCCAGCGGCGTGACCGGGCTGGTCCTGGTCCACCGCGTGTGGCCGTCCGCCGCGTCCAGCGCCGTGGTGTTCAGCCGGTCGCCGACCAGCACCACGTCACCGGCGGCGCTCACCGTGATCCGGGAGAGGAAGAGCCCGCGGACCGCGTCCCGCGGCGCGACGATCCGCGCGGTCCACAGCCGCCGCAGGCCGTCCGCCGGGTCCCAGGCGCTCAGCTCCCGGTCCGGAAAGGTCGCCGAGAGTGTGTAGATCCGCCCGCCGACCAGCTGGGCCGGCGACTCGGCGACGTTACCGCCGGCCACCTCGCCGAGCAGACGCCAGAACATGCCGGCCGCGGGCGCCGCCCCGCCCAGGGCGATCACCAGGACCACCGCCACCAGCAGACCGGTCCGGCGGTAGCGCCACGGCGGGGGTTGCCGGCCCGGCGCGGGGCCGGGCGTCGCGTCGAGGTCCAGCTCGATCAGCGTCACGCGACAACCCTCAATCAGTACGCGCGGATCAGCCCGCGCCCGCCGTCGTCAGGTACTCCCCGACCACGAGCTCGCCGTACATCGACCGGCAGATCAGCCGGCTCGGCGCCGCCCGGCACTCACCGGTCCCCTGCGGGAGCTCGGCCACCAGGCGGGGCCGCGCGGCCCCCGGGGCCACGACCGCGACCATGGTACGCGTCCCGTCGCCGGCCATCCGGGTCAGCAGCATCTCGCCGTGTCCCGGATCGCCGCTGACCGGCCGCCATCCGCCCAGGTCCACGACCGGACGGCCGGTCGCCGTGTCGGCCACCGCGATCGGGTCGTCCCCGCCCGGCGACCCGTACGCGACCAGCCGCGAGCCGTACGTCTCGACCCCGGTCCAGCCCGGCTGCGACCACTTCTCGTCCCCGGTGAACGGCTCGACCGCCCGGACGCCGTCCACCCCGATCAGGCAGGCCAGGTCCCCGCACACCCGGATCGCCCGGGTCCGGTGGAACGGCCTGCTCCAGAGCTGCCGCATGTCCACCGGGTCGTACGCGGTCACCGCCATGCCGTCCGGTCCGGGGTGTCGCAGCAGCACCACGCCACCGGCCACCACCGGGTTCTCCGGGTCGTAGCCGGCGGCCGGCAGTGCCCGGCCGGCCAGGTGCGCCCCGGACTGCATGTCGTACAGGTCGGCGGTCCGGTCGTCACGGATCAGCAGCATCCGGGACAGGCTGTCCGAGACGCCCGGGACCGGGATCAGCACCGCGGTGGACGGCACCTCCACCCGCCAGCGGGGCAGGCCGGCGTCCGGGTCGATCGCCTCGACGGTGTTCTGCACCCGGCGGCTGCTGGAGAGGCTGCGGACCGCGTCCACCGCGAACATCAGCGGGATGCCCGGAAAGCTGACCACCTCACGGTCGTGCCGCCATTCCCGGGCGCCGGTGCGCAGCGAGAGGGCCGTGGTGCCGGGTTCGGCGGCGCGGTTGGCGGCCCGGGGCCGCAGCAGGAGCATGTCGTTGCCGGTCCGCAGCCGGTAGACCGGGATGTTCTGGCCGACCCGCCAGACGGGTTCGCCGTCGGCCAGCCGGTACGACGTGAGCATCCCGGCACTCTGCAGCAGCAGCCGGCCGTCGTCGGTGAGCGCGTAGGGGTCGCCGGGCCCGATCGGCACCCGGAACACCTCGCGGATCGGCGGGCCGGGCGGCGGCGCCGAGGCCACCGCCCCGAACAGGACGGCCAGCGCGACCAGCGCCGGTCCCAGCCAGAGCGGCGTGGTGCGCCGCCCCGGCCGGGAGTACGTCTCCGGTTCGCCGCGGTCCAGCCCCAGTTCGATGACGACGACCGGCCCGCTCGCGATGTCCGCACCCATCCAACAAAGGTAACGGTTACATAACGAAGTCGCTCAGTGGCGTGATGTCAGATCGACGCCTTCTCGGTCGGCGCCTCGACGTCCAGACCCGACACCCAACCGGTGACGTCCCGGGCGATGTCCTGCGCGGTCAGTCCCAGCGAGGTGAGGATCTCGGCCCGGGTGCCGTGCGGGTGGAAGCCGACCGGCACCCCGAAGTCCCGCAACGGCACCGCGACACGCGCGTCCCGCAGGGCACTCGCCACCGCGTCACCGACACCGCCGGCCCGGACACCGTCCTCGATCGTCACCACCAGACGGTGCTGGGCGATCAGGCCGGTCAGCTCGATCGGCACCGGACGGACCCAGCGCGGGTCGACGACCGTCACGCCGTACCCCTGCTCGGCGAGCCGCTCCGCGACGTCCAGCCCCAGGCCCGCGAAGGAACCCACCGCGACCAGCAGGATGTCCTTGCCCTCGTCCTCGCGCAGCACGTCGACCTGGCCGACCCGGCGCAGCGCCGGGGTGTCCGGGGCGACCGCGCCGGTCGGGAACCGCACGATGGTCGGGCCGTCGTCGACCGCGACCGCCTCGCGCAGCTCCTCACGCAACGTCGCCGCGTCCCGGGGCGCGGCGATCCGCAGGCCCGGCACCACGCCGAAGACGCTCATGTCCCACATGCCGTAGTGACTCGGGCCGTCCGGACCGGTGATGCCGGCCCGGTCCAGCACGAACGTCACCGGCAGGTTGTGCATCGCCACGTCCAGCAGGACCTGGTCGAACGCCCGGTTCAGGAAGGTCGCGTACACCGCCACGACCGGGTGCAGGCCGCCCATCGCCAGGCCGGCCGCGGACGTCGCCGCGTGCTGCTCGGCGATGCCCACGTCGTACGTCCGCTCGGGGTATTTCTTGGCCAGCGCGGCGATCCCGGTCGGCTCGGCCATCGCGGCGGTGATCCCGACCACGTCCGGGCGCTCGTCGGCGATCTCCACCAGCTCCTCGGCGAACACCTTCGTCCACTTCAGCGTGGACGAGGCCACCATCTTGCCGGTCTCCACGTCGAACGCGCTGGGGCTGTGCCAGCGGTCCGCCTCGTCCTGCTCGGCGGGGCTGTAGCCGTAGCCCTTGCGGGTCACCGCGTGCACGATCACCGGGGCGTCGAAGCCCTTGGCCCGGCGCAGCGCGGACTCCATCGCCTGCTGGTCGTGGCCGTCCACCGGACCGATGTACTTCAGGCCCAGGTCCTCGAACATCGGCTGCGGGCTGACCGCGTCCTTGATGCCCTTCTTGACCGCGTGCAGCACCTCGAACACCGGCTTGCCCACCACCGGCGTCTGCCCCAGCGCGTCCTTGACCAGGTCGAGGACCTTCTCGTAGCCCGGGTTCAGGCGCAGCGTGGAGAGGTGGTCGGCCAGGCCGCCGATGGTCGGCGCGTACGACCGGCCGTTGTCGTTGACCACGATGACCAGCCGGTTCTTCGTGGCCGCGATGTTGTTGAGGGCCTCCCAGCACATGCCGCCGGTCAGCGCGCCGTCACCGACCACCGCCACCACGTGCCGGTCCTCGCCGCGCAGCGTGAACGCCTTGGCCAGACCGTCCGCGTAGGAGAGGGCCGTGGAGGCGTGCGAATTCTCGATCAGGTCGTGCTCGCTCTCGGCACGGCTCGGGTAGCCGGTCAGGCCACCCCGCTGGCGCAGCAGGTCGAACCCGTCCTGCCGGCCGGTCAGGATCTTGTGCACGTACGACTGGTGGCCGGTGTCGAAGAGGATCTTGTCGCGCGGCGAGTCGAAGACCCGGTGCAGCGCCAGGGTCGTCTCCACCACGCCCAGGTTGGGACCGAGGTGACCCCCGGTCCGCGACACCTTCGCCACCAGGAAGTCACGGATCTCGGCCGCGAGCAGCGTCAGCTGCTCCGCGGACAGTCGCTTCAGATCACCGGGGGTGTTGATGGTCGTCAGCAGGCCGGCCGGGGTCGAGGGGGAGTCGCTCATGAGCAGAGAGTCTATCGGTGCGCCGCCGCCGTGCTACTGGAGTGAAAGCTTGTCCCCCTCTCCTCCACACAACCTTCACATCAGCCCCCGGCCGGTCACCGCCCCGTGACGTCCGGCATCCTGGAGAGATAGCAGCGACTGGCGGCCAGGGGATGGTTCAACCATCGGGGAGCTCGTCACGAGGAGTCGACCGCCTGGGCTCCCGCCTGAGGAGGGATACCCATGTCCACCGCTCGTCTTCTTCCCGGCGCCCCCGTCGCCGAATCGGTTCTCGCCGACGTGCGTGAGCGCGTCACCGCCCTCAAGGCCCGCGGCGTCCACCCGAGTCTCGCCACCATCCTGGTCGGCGACGACGACGCCAGCGCCGGATACATCCGGATCAAGCAGAAGCAGGCCGCCGACCTCGGCTTCGCGTCCCCGCACGAGCACCTCGGCGGCGACGTCACCCAGGCCGACCTGCTCAAGGTGATCGCCGGCTTCAACGACGACAAGGACGTGCACGGCGTCCTGATCCAGTACCCGATCCCGGCCCACCTGGACTACGACGCCGCCCTGCAGACCCTCGACCCCGACAAGGACGTCGACGGCATGCACCCGCTCAACATGGGACGCCTCGCCGTCGGCCTGCCCGGCCCGCTGCCCTGCACCCCGGCCGGCATCGAGGCGCTCCTCGCCTTCCACGACATCGAGGTCGCCGGCCGCGAGGTGGTCATCCTCGGTCGCGGCGCCACCCTGGGCCGCCCGCTGGCCATGCTGCTCGCGCAGAAGCGGCCGACCGCCAATGCCGCGGTCACCGTGGTGCACACCGGGGTGAAGGACTGGGAGCGGTACACCAAGCGGGCCGAGATCCTGATCGCCGCGGTCGGCGTCCCCGGCATCATCCAGCCGGAACACGTCAAGCCCGGCGCGACGGTCATCGGTGCGGGTGTCCGCTACGAGGGCCGCCGCCTGCTCCCCGACGTCGACGAGTCCTGCGCCTCCGTGGCCGGCGCGATCACCCCGCGCGTCGGCGGTGTCGGCCCGACCACGGTCGCCATGCTGTTCCGCAACGCCGTGGCCGCCGCCGAGCGCGCCAACCCGTAACGCTCGACCCCACTCGTGTGGTGATTTCAGGCGCGCTGAACGCCCGAAATCACCACGCCCCACCCGGTGTGGTGATTTCAGGCACGCCCAGCGCCCGCAATCACCACGCACCCACCCGGTGTGGTGACTTCAGGCACGCCCAGCGCCTGAAGTCACCACGCACCACGGTCGGTCAAGCGGCGTACCGGTGCGCCGGGTAGGTCAGATAGCCCGCGTCACCACCCTGGTAATACGTCGCCTCGTCGACCGGCGCCAGCGCCACCCCGGTCCGCAGGCGCTCGACCAGGTCCGGGTTCGCGATGAACGCCCGGCCGAAACTGATCAGGTCGGCGCCCAGCCCCAGCCAGTGGTCCGCCTCGACACGGCTGGTCTGCCTCGGTCCCATCGGGAAGACCGGGTTCATGATCAGCACACCCGGCCACGCCTTGCGGAGACCGAGCAGGGTCTCCTCGTCGGCCGTCGCCTCCACGTGCACGTACGCGATGTCCAGCCGGGCCAGTTCGGGCAGCAACGCGGCGTACAGCTCCGGCGCGTCGTTCTCCTCGACGCCCCAGAACCCGCCGCCGGGCGAGAGCCGGATCCCGGTCCGGTCCGCGCCGACCGCGTCCACGGTGGCCGCCACCGCCTCGATCGCGAACCGGATCCGTCCCGCCACCGAACCCCCGTAGACGTCCGTCCGCAGGTTGGCGTTGCTGGAGAGGAACTGCGAGATCAGGTACCCGTTGGCGCCGTGCAGCTCCACCCCGTCGAAGCCGGCCGCGACCGCCCGCCGCGCGGCGTCGCCGTAGGACCGGGCCTGTTCCGGGACCTCGGCGGTGTCCAGTGCCCGGGGCAGCGGCGCCGGCTGCGGGCCGGCCGGGGTGAAGACGTCCCCGGTGGCCGCGACCGCGGACGGGCCGACCGGCTGGAATCCGGTGGTGTCCGGGTGCGAGACGCGGCCGCCGTGCATCAGCTGGGCGAAGATCCGGCCTCCGTTGACGTGTACGGCGTCGGTCACCTGCCGCCACGACGCGGTCTGCTCGTCGGTGTGCAGTCCGGGGGTGCCGGGGTTGGACTGTCCGAGAAGGCTCGGCTGCACGCCCTCCGAGACGATCAGGCCGGCGGTCGACCGCTGCGCGTAGTAGGCGGCCATCGACGCGGTGGCCAGGCCGCCGGCGCCGGCGCGGACCCGGGTCATCGGGGCCATCACGACGCGGTTGGGGAGGGTCAGATCGCCGAGCCGGTACGCACTGAAAAGCTGTGACATATCGGGATCCTTCGTGGTCCGTCGGGTCAGGTGCGGCTACGCTAAAACCTGACGTTGACGTCAGAGGCAAGCTCTGCGCGACGGGTCACAACAGGGAATAAACGGGAGGCGACGTGCGGATCGGGGACCTCGCGGCGAAGGCCGGCGTCAGCGTGCGGGCCATCCGCTACTACGAGGAGCAGCAACTGCTGGTCAGCGAGCGCAGCACCAGCGGCCAGCGGCACTACCGCGCCGAACACGTCGAGCGGGTCGGCTTCATCCAGCGGCTCTACGCCGCCGGCCTCTCCAGCCGGACCATCGCCGAGCTGCTCCCGTGCACCGAGTCACCGAGCCTGGCGAACTCGGACGCCGCGATGATCCGGATGACCGAGGAACGCGCCCGCCTCGACGAACGCATCGACGACCTGGTCCGTGCCCGCGACGCCCTGGACCGGCTGATGGGGGTGGCGGCGGGCTTCCGCGAACAGCTGCCCGCCGCCTGACACATCGCAGACTCAGGCCGGCAGGATCAGCGCCACCGACTCGATGTGCTGCGTCATCGGGAAACAGTCGAAGGCCCGGACCTCGGCGACCCGCCAGCCCAGCGACCGGAACGTCTTGATGTCCCGGGCCAGCGCGGCCGGATCACACGCCACATAGGCGACCGCCCGCGGGCCCGCCGCCGCGATCGCCCGCACCACCGCGGCACCGGCACCGGCCCGCGGCGGGTCGAGCACCACCAGATCCACCGGCCCGGCGATCCGCCGCCGGCTCAGCGCCGCCTCCACCTTGGCCGTCACGACCTCCACACCCGGCAGGTCCGCCAGGTTGCGCCGGGCCGCGGCCACCCCGGACGGGGACGACTCGACCACCGTCGTACGCCCGCCGGTCCGGGCCGCCAGCGCCGCCGCGAACAGGCCCGCCCCGCCGTACAGATCCCACGAGACCTCGCCCTCGGCGGGCCGCAACATCTCCAGGACCGTCGCGGTCAGCGTCTCGGCGGCGGCCGGGTGCACCTGCCAGAAACCTTCCGGGGGTACGCGCCAAGCACGCTCCCCGACCACCTCGGTGACCTCGGCGGGCCCGCTCAACCGGGTCAGCGTGCCCCCGGACGGGGCGTCGTCGAGGTCGTCGCCGCCGACCGGTCCCGCACCGCCGACCGGCCGCGCCAGCACCGTCACGTCACCGCCGGTCGTGGCGACCGCCTGCAGCGCGTTCTCGGACGGCCAGGTCCGCTGCAACAGGTCCAGTTCCTGGACCGCCGGATGGGCGATCACGCAGCGGTCGATCGGGACGACCTGGTTCGACCGGTGCTGCAGGAGCCCGGGCCGGCCGATCGCGTCCACCGCGTAGCGGACCCGCGAGCGCCATCCGAGCAACGGGTTCGCCGCACCGTCCCGGGACGTGACGGGACTGCCCGATCTCTCCGGCAACGGCTCCACGCGTACCCCGGAAAGATCTTCGGGGGTGAGGCCGGCCAGACGCTCGAGCTGTTCCCGGAGCACCGCGGTCTTCCAGCGCAGCTGTGCATCGCCGGAGGCGTGCTGCAGATCGCAGCCGCCGCACCCACCCGGATGGGCGAACGCGCACGGCGGCGTGACCCGGTCCGGCGAGGGCTCGTGGATCTCCACGGCGTCGCCCCGGAGGTATCCCCGGTGGATCTCGGTGATCTCGGCGGTGACCCGTTCGCCGGGCAGCGCGTGCCGGACGAAGACCACCCGGCCGCCCGCGCCGCCGATCCGGGCCACGCAGTGCCCGCCGTGTGCGGGCGAGCCCACCACCACCTCGACCCGGTCGCCTTCCACCAGGTCGTCCTGCGGGGTCTGCGGCCGGACCTCCCGCGGGGTCTCCGAGGGGGTCTCCGGCGGGGTGTCGAAAAGCTGCGTCACGTGTCCTCATGGTGATCGACGGGCTCGGGGATGTCGCCGCGGTTGCGCGGTCCGCGGGCCGGCGCCCGGCTGAGCACCCGGTCCAGGCGGTCGAGATCCCGGTCCTGGCTGGACCGTAGTTGCCAGGGCACGCTGACGACCATCACGCCCGGCTCGAACAGCAGCCGGCCCTTGATCCGCAGAGCGCTCTGGTTGTGCAGGAGGTTCTCCCACCAACGGCCGACGACGTACTCCGGCACGAAGACGGTGACCACGTCACGCGGCGAGGTGCGGCGCACTCTCTTCACGTAGTCGATGATCGGCCGGGTGATCTCGCGGTAGGGCGAGTCGACGACGGCCAGCGCCACCGGCAACTGCCGGCGCTCCCACTCCTCCTGAATGGTACGGGTGTCCTTCTCGTCCACGTTGACCGTCACCGCGGTGAGCGTGTCCGGGCGGGTCGCCTGGGCGTAGGCGAGCGCCCGGAGGGTCGGCTGGTGCACCTTGCTGACCAGCACCACGGCGTGGTTGCGGGACGGCAGCACGGGCCGCTCGTCGGTCGCCTTGAGCTCCTCGGCGACCCGGGTGTAATGCCGGTGGATACCCAGCATCAGCATGTAGATCACCACCATCGCGGCGATCGCGATCCACGCGCCGAGCAGGAACTTGGTGATCAGCACCACGATCAGCACCGCGCCGGTCAAACCCATGCCGAACGTGTTGATCGCCCGGGAACGGATCATCTGGCGGCGGCGTTCCGGATCCTTCTGGATGCGCAACAACCGGTTCCAGTGCCGGATCATGCCGGCCTGCGACAGCGTGAACGACACGAACACGCCCACGATGTAGAGCTGGATCAGCTTGGTGACCTCGGCGTGGAAGGCCACGATCAGCACGATCGCGGCGACCGCCAGGAACAGGATGCCGTTGCTGAACGCCAGCCGGTCACCGCGGGTGTGCAGCTGCCGCGGCAGGTAGCGGTCCTGGGCCAGGATCGAACCGAGCACCGGGAACCCGTTGAACGCGGTGTTCGCGGCCAGGAAGAGGATCAGGGCGGTGACCCCGCCGACCAGGTAGAGCAGGAACGAGCCGGACCCGAAGACGGTCTCGGCGAGCTGCGTGGTGACCGTCTTCTGCACGTAGTTCGCCGGACCGGAGACGATCTGGACCGTCTCGTCCTCGACGAACTGCAGATGGGTGGCCCGGGCCAGCACGATGATGCCGACCAGCATGGTGATCGCCAGGCTGCCGAGCAGCAGCAGCGTGGTCGCCGCGTTCCTGCTCTTCGGCTGCTTGAACGCGGGCACCCCGTTGGAGATCGCCTCGACGCCGGTCAGCGCCGCACAACCGGAGGAGAACGTCCGCAGCAGCAGGAACGCGAACGCGAAGCTGCTCAGATGGTGGTCCTCGGCCGCGATCACCAGGTCGGCGCTGGGCGCCCGCAGATCGTCGCCGAGCAGGAAGACCCGGACCAGGCCGGTCCCGATCATGATGAGCATGACGACGATGAACAGATAGGTCGGGACCGCGAAGGCGGTGCCGGACTCCCGCAGCCCCCGCAGGTTGAGTGCGCTCAGCACCACCACCGCGACGATGGCGATGCCGACCTTGTTGTCGGCCACCCAGGGGACGACCGACCCCAGGTTGGTCACGCCGGAGGAGACCGAGACGGCCACCGTGAGGATGTAGTCGACCAGCAGGGCACTGGCCACGCCGACACCGGCCTTGGGCCCGAGGTTGACCGTGGCCACCTCGTAGTCGCCGCCGCCGGAGGGATAGGCGTGCACGTTCTGCCGGTAACTGGCGACCACCGTCACCATGACCACCGCGACCGCGAGTGTCACCCAGGGCGAATAAAGGTAGGCGGCAGCGCCGGCAATCGAGAGGGTCAGCAGGATCTCGTCGGGGGCGTAGGCCACGCTGGAGAGGGCGTCGCTGGCGAACACCGGCAGGGCGATCCGCTTCGGCAGCAGCGTGTGCTGCAGTTTGTCCGAACGGAACGGCCGGCCCAGAAGCAGCCGTTTGGCGAGGGAGGTGGTACTTGCCACGTGTGCAGAGTACGGCTGTGGGCTGTCACGTGTGCCCCGCCCCGGACGGCGGTCTCACCGGCCACATGGCAGGCTCACGAGCGTCCGTACTGATTCGGGAGGGCACGGGACCGTGCACGTGGTGATCATGGGGTGTGGGCGGCTCGGCTCGACGCTGGCTCTGCACCTGGACGAACGAGGACATCAGGTCGCCGTGATCGATCAGAACGCGGACGCGTTCCGGCGGCTGGGCTCAGACTTCGGCGGGCTCACGGTCACCGGCGTCGGCTTCGACCGGAACACCATGCGGACCGCCGGGATCGAACGGGCGGACGCCTTCGCCGCGGTCTCCAGCGGTGACAACTCCAACATCATCTCGGCCCGGCTGGCCCGCGAGACGTTCGGCGTGAGCCGGGTGGTGGCCCGCATCTACGACGCCCGGCGGGCCCAGGTCTACGAACGACTGGGCATCCCGACGGTGGCCACCATCCGGTGGGCCGCCGACCGGATGCTGCACCACCTCGTCCCCGAGGACCGGGTCGAGGTGTTCCGCGACCCGACCAGTGTGGTCAGCATCGTCGAAGCGCCGCTGCACCGGGACTGGGTCGGCCGGACCGTCAAGACCCTGGAGGACGCCACCGGCGCCCGGGTGGCCTACCTCAGCCGCTTCGGGATGGGCTCCCTCGCCCACCCGTCCACCGTCCTGCAGGACGGCGACCAGGTCTACCTGCTGGTGACCGACGAGACCGCCGCCCACGTCCTGGACATCGCCCACCGCACCGGAAACGAGGGCCACTGACATGCGGATCGCCATCGCCGGGGCGGGCAACGTGGGGCGCTCCATCGCCCAGGAGCTGATCGGCAACGGGCACGAGGTGATGCTCATCGAGCGGGAGCCGAAACAGCTCTGCCCGGAGCGCGTGCCGCAGGCCCGGTGGGTGCTCGCCGACGCCTGCGAACTGAGCAGCCTCGAGGAGGCCGACCTGGCCGGCTGCGACGTGGTGGTCGCGGCCACCGGCGACGACAAGGCCAACCTGGTGGTGTCGCTGCTCGCCAAGACCGAGTTCGCGGTCGGCCGGGTGGTCTCCCGGGTGAACCGCGCCGAGAACGAGTGGCTCTTCACCGAGCAGTGGGGGGTGGACGTCGCGGTCAGCAAGCCCCGCCTGATGGCCGCCCTGGTCGAGGAGGCCGTGACCGTCGGCGACCTGGTCCGGCTGATGACGTTCCGGCAGGGTGAGGCCAACCTGGTGGAGATCACCCTGCCGCGGGACGCCCCGTACGAGGGCAAGCCGGTGCGGGACGTCCCCATCCCCCGGGATGCGGCGCTGGTCGCCATCCTCCGCGGCAAGCGGGTTCTGGTGCCGACCCCGGACGACCCGCTGGAGTCCGGTGACGAGCTGATCTTCATCTGCACGAGCGAGGTGGAGGACCAGGTCCGGGCCGTCGTTCTCGGCCCGGACGCTTAGGAACCGGTCTTCTGGTTGATCCGGACCATGTTGCCGGCCGGGTCACGGAAGGCACAGTCGCGGACCCCGTACGGCTGGTCGATCGGCTCCTGCAGCACCTCGGCGCCGGTGGCCCGGACCCGCTCGAAGGCGGCGTCCACGTCGTCGGTGCTGAACAGGGCCGCCCGCAGCAGCCCCTTGGCCAACAGGGCGGCCATCGCCTCCCGGTCCGCGGCGGACGCGTTCGGGTCGGCCAGCGGCGGCTCGAGGACGATGTCCACATCCGGCTGCGACGGGGACCCGACCGTGACCCAGCGCATGCCCTCGAACCCGACGTCCTTGCGGACCTCCAGGCCGAGCGCGTCCCGGTAGAACCCGAGCGCCTTGTCGTGGTCGTCGACGGCGATGAAGCAGGTGGAGAGCGTGATGTCCATGCGAATCACGCTACGGGCGGGCGGGTGCTCCGCGCTTCTCCGTTCCTGACCGGCCTGGTGTAGATCTTGGCGATGCAGGCCGGGATCCCGGCGCCCTCGTCGTGGTCACGGGCGCGGTACGCGCTCGGGCTCTCCCCCACCAGCTCGGTGAACCGGGTGCTGAACGACCCCAGCGAGGTGCACCCGACGGCGAAGCAGACCTCGGTGACGCTCAGGTCCCCACGCCGCAGCAGCGCCTTCGCCCGCTCGATCCGCCGGGTCATCAGATGGGAGTACGGCGTCTCGCCGAACGCCGACCGGAAACTGCGCGAGAAGTGCCCCGGCGACATCAGTGCCGTCCGGGCCAGAGCCGGCACGTCGAGCGGCTCGGCGTAGTCACGGTCCATCCGGTCGCGGGCCCGCCGCAACCGGACGAGCTCCTCGACGCGCATCGTCTCAGGCGGTCGCGGTCTCGGCGTCCCGGCGCTGGGCGCTGGTCACCCGGTGGATCGCCCACGCGGTGAAGGCGAACGTCGCCGCGTACAGCGGCCAGCTCACCAGGATGCGCACCACGCCGATCGCGTTGGCCTCGCCGAGCGCCCACAGGTAGTACTGGATGCCGGCCCGGATGCAGAGCGACACCACCCAGAGCAGGGTGAGCCACTGGAACGTGCGGAACAGCCGGGCGTTGCCGAACCAGTCCTGGTGGCCCTTGTTGGCCATGATGCCCCAGGCGTACCCGATCAGGGGTTTGCGGAAGACCACCGACAGCAGCAGGGCGGCGGCCTGGCCGAAGGTCAGCAGGATGCCGGGCAGATAGAAGTTCTTCGCATCACCGGTACGCCACGCGAGGTACGCACCGATCGCGATGCCGAGCAGTCCGTTGACCGCGTGCCGGACCGGCTGCTTGCGGGCCAGCCGGACGCCGCCGATGGCCAGTGCCGTGCCGACCGAACCGATGATCGCCCAGAGCAGCGCCTGACGCTTCTCCAGGCCCAGCACCGCGTCGCCGAGCAGCACGTTGAGGATGACGAACGCGAAGACCGGCAGGCTTGACTCGATGAGACCGCGCACCCCGCCGAGCTGCTCGGCGATCTGCTCGCTCATCGACGGGAGAGGCTCCTCCTCGTCGTCCTTCGTGGCGGGCGTCTCCGGCACCGGATGAAGGTCGAGCTCCTCGACGATCTCCTCGGCGAGCCGCTCCTCGACCGACTCGTGCGCGGCGTGACGCGGCTCGCTGCCAGTCACCGGGGCGCCTCCAGCTCGTAGTACGGGTTGTAGATCACCTTACGGTCGTCCCGGACCGCGATCCGGCCGCGCGCGGTGAGCTGACGCCCGGGTTCGATGCCGGCGATCGACCGGCGCCCCAGGAACACCAGGGTCACCACGTCGCTGCCGTCGTAGAGGTCCGCCTCGAGCGTCGGCAGGTTGGTGCGAGGAGTGTACGCCACCGTCCGCAGTCGCCCCGACACCGAGACGACCTGTCCCCGCCGGCACTGGCCGGCCGGGACGGCGCCGCACTTGGCGCTGTCCCGCTGCAGCTCCTCGGCGTCGAGCTCCGAGTCGGTGGCCGTCAATCTGTCCAGGAACCGGCGCAGGCCGGTGTGTTCCTCGGTGGTCATGGCCCCTCCACGGTACGCCGACGCCGGTCAGTGGTGGTGGTGACCGGGTGCGGCCGGCGCCTGCTGGCCCTGCTCGGCCATCTCCTTGGGAAGCCGCAACGGCAGCGGCTCACGGACCGGGCGGGGCTCGTCGTCACGGACCACGACCAGACCCTCCAGGACGTCGCGGAGCACGCCCTCACGGGCCGGGTCGGCCGCGGCCGCGCCCTGGTAGAGCGCCCTGACCATCCAGCGCGGCCCGTCCACCCCGACGAACCGGACGTCGGCCGGACCGTCCGGGGTGTTCACCCGGGCGGCCAGCTCGATGCCGTAGCGCCCGATGCTCTCCTGCGGCGTCACCCCGTCGGAGGCCATCGCCCCGAGGATCTCCGCGCGGACCTCGTCCCAGATGCCCTCGGTCCGCGGTGCGGCGAAGACGCCCAGCTGCAGCGCGCTCTCGCCGTCCACCAGGACGATCTGCTCGACACCACCCTCCGGGTTGGCCTGCACCCGGACCTCGACGCCCTCGATCGCGGGGATCTGCAGGCTGCCCAGGTCGAGACGCTGCACCCCGGACGGGGCGTGCCGGGCGTCCCACGGGCCGAAGTCCGGAGCGGGGCGGTCCCCGTCCGACTTCAGGCTGTTGGCGAGCGCCTCGGAGGGCGGCGCGTCGGCCGCACGAACGTGCTTCGCGCCACCGCGCTTACGGGAGAACATCACTGCCAACCTTCCGTCTCACTTCAAGTCCTGCGTGTCGCTCAGTCCAGCGTCGCGTGACCGCCGGTCGAGCCGTGCCCGCCGGCGCCGCGTGCGGTGTCGCCGAGGGATTCCATCACGTGAAACGCCGCGCGCTCCACCCGTTGGACGACCAGTTGTGCGATCCGGTCGCCACGGGCGATCTTCGCGGTCGTCTCCCGGTCGTGATTGATCAGGTTGACCTTGATCTCGCCGCGGTAACCGGCGTCGACCGTACCGGGCGCGTTGAGGACCGTCACCCCGAGCCGATGGGCGAGTCCCGAGCGCGGATGGACCAGACCGACGAACCCGTCCGGGAGCGCGACGGCCACACCGGTGCGGACCAGCGCGCGGGCACCCGGGGCGATCTCCACCTCCTCGGCGGCGACCAGGTCGGCACCGGCGTCGCCGGGATGCGCGTACGCCGGAAGGGGCAGGTCGGCGTCGAGGAGACGGACCGGGACGACCACGTCAGTCACTGGGGAGGTCCTCACTGGTACGGGGAGTGGTACGACATTCACGGGCGGCACCTACCCTGCCATCCTGCCGCGCCGGGCACCGGAGGCGCGCCGTACCCTTCGAGGGTGACACCCGAGACCCCGGCCCGCACGTCGGCGGCCCATCTGGAACGGCTCGGCCTCCCCTGGTGGTCATGGCCCACCGGCCTGCTCACCGCCGCGATCCTGGCCACCGAGCTGGTCATCGGCCTGCCCGCCCTGCCCGCCTGGCTGCCCTACGCGGTGCTGCTCCCGCTCGCGGTGGCCCTCCTGGTCCCGCTGGGCCGGCTGCGAGTGGCGGTCACCGACGACGAGTTCCAGGTGGACGACGCCCGGCTGCCCGTCTCGGTGATCTCCGACGTGGTCGCACTGGACGCCGCCGGCAAGCGTGAGGCGCTGGGCGTCGGTGCGCACCCGCTCGCCTTCGTGGTCCAGCGTCCCTGGATCGGCCCGGCCGTGCAGGTGCTTCTCGACGACCCCGAGGACCCGACACCCTATTGGGTGATCAGCACCCGCCGGCCCGTCGAGCTGGCGACCGCCCTGCTGGCGGTCAGTTCCCGAGAGCGTGCCTCCCGGGCTTCTTCTTGAGATCGGTCCGGACGTTGTCACCCACGCTCCGGGTGGCCCGCCGGTTCAGATAGCTGGCCACGGCGGCGCCGGTGAGCATCGGCCCCAGCGTGGTCAGGTTGCGCCCGAACCGGCGCAACAGGGTCTTCTGGAGTTCCTTGCGGGCCGCGGTGCCCAGCACGGTGGCCACACCGACCCCCGGCACCAGCGGGTTGACCCCGCGCTGCGACGACCAGGCCTCGACCAGCCGCAGGGCGCGCTCCGACGCGGTGCCGGTGACCGGATGGCCGTACACCTCGTGCAGCTCGCCGATCAGCTTCATCTCGATCGCGACCACGGCCACCGTCTCGGTGGCCAGCAGAACCGGCGCGGAGAGCAGCGTGGGTGCTGCCACCCACTCCACCGACGCGATGCCGCCACCGGCCGCACCGACCCCCGCGGTGGCCCGTGCCGCGTTCCGGACCAGCCGCTCCGCCAGCTCGTCGTCGTCCATGTCCGGGAAGTGACGGCGCAGCGTGTCCCGGTCACGGACCGGCACGTGCGGCGCCACGTCGGTCACCAGATCGGCCATCCAGCGCATCGCCGCTTTCGGCCGGAACAGCTGTCCCAGCCCACGACGACGGAACTCTCCGGCCAACCGGGCCAGCAGCCGTCGCCGGCCGGCAGGCTCCAGGTCGTCCGATGCGAGGGCCGCAACGGTGCGGCCCACATCCTCGGGGGTGGGCTCAGCGACGGCCGGTTCGATCTCGTGTCCCGGCTCGGCCGAGTGGTCCGAGTGGTTCATCGTCGTCCCTCCCATGGTCGTCACCGGTCCCTGTGCCCGGTAACTCCCCAGGGTCAAACCCCTTGTCAAACCCCCGTGGCGAACGCCGTACGCCCGACCGCGTCAACCGCGACCGGGTGATGGGCGCCTGCGCGCGAGTGCGCTCAGGCGCACTCGCGGCAGATCAGTTCCCCGTTGCGTTCCACGGCCAGTTGGCTGCGGTGATGCACGAGGAAACAGCGGGAGCAGCGGAACTCGTCGGTCTGCATCGGCAGTACCTTGACGGTGAGCTCCTCGTCGGCGAGGTCGGCGCCGGGCAGCTCGAAGCTTTCCGCCACCTCGACCTCGTCGACGTCCACTGCGCCCGACTGTGAGTCGGCGCGACGGGCCTTGAGCTCCTCGAGGCTGTCCTCGCCGAGGTCGACCTCATCGCGACGCGGGGCGTCGTAGTCGGTGGCCATCGGTTTTCACTCTCCTGTATCGATGTGTCACTTGGCGTTTGTAACGCCTGTGACAAGGTTTCGGTTCCCGGTTCCGCTGGACGATTTCTGACACCCGAACAAGCCCCGGCGAGCGCGGAACCCTACCGCTGCTGCGGCAGGCTTGTACGCGTTCCAGCGGCACATTGTTCCCGATGTGACCGAGGCGACATCAAAGTAGGGGCCCCGGCCTCTGGATCATTGTCGGCGCGCCGGAAGCATCGCCTGTTTCCGCGCGCCTGGCGGACAGACGCTAACCTCTCGGCAGGCCCGGGCACCTTACCCGGGTCCGTCTTCCGATCCTGGAGCCAACCCCATGAGCTTTGCGCGCGTCCGAGCGCTGGTACTCGTCGGCGTGCTCGCCGTGGCCGCGGTGGTCTTCGTCGTCGTGGCCCTGGTGCGTGACTCGCAGGGTGACGCGGTCAACGGCAGCGACTGCCCGGCCGGCGCGCCCCTCGCCGACGTGCTGCTCCCGGACGATCCGGCCGAGGTGACCGTCAAGGTTCTCAACGGCAGCACCCGCACCGGGCTGGCCGAGTCCGTCAGCAACGAGTTCAAGAACCGCCGCTTCACCACGAAGGACCCCGGTAAGAGCAAGACCAAGTTCAAGGGCGTCGCCCAGATCAAGTTCGGGCCGGAGACGGTCGGCAAGGCGCAGCTCCTGAGGGCGTACTTCCTGGCTCAGTCCGAGATGGTCTACGACGCCAAGCGCGAGGGTCAGACGATCGACATCGTGGTCGGCGACCAGTTCCAGCAGCTGGCCACCACCACCGAGGTCAACCAGTCGCTGGTCGAGATCGGCGAGCCGACCCTGCCCCCGGGCACGTGCCTCAAGCCCGCCGGTGAGGACGAGGCCGAGGGCGACGAGCCGGTCGAGGAGTCCGCCTCGCAGCAGCCTCAGGGCTGAGAACGCTCCGTCAGGGCAGAACACGCCCGGATGTCCCCGCGGGGCCGACTTCGTCGTGACCCCGCGGGTTCACCCGTCACGGGCCGCCCGCGGCCTCCAGTTCCACCAACGCGTCGTGCAGCGCCGGGAAGATCGCCGGCGGCGCCGCCACGAGCATCTCCCGCCCGGCCGGCGCACCGGAGAGACCGGCGACCACCAGACCCGCCTCGGCGGCCACCAGACCGGCCGCCGCGTGGTCCCAGAGGTTCAGGCCCTTCTCGTAGTACGCGTCGAGGACGCCCTCCGCCGCGAAGCAGATGTCCAGCGACGCCGCGCCGATCCGGCGGATGTCACGCACCCGGGTGATCAAACGAGCCAGCACCGCCCCCTGGTACGCCCTGCGCCGCGCGTCGTAGCCGAACCCGGTGCCGACCAGGGACTGGTCCAGCGTGGTCCGCTCCGAGCCGCTGAGACGGCGCCCGGCATGCCAGGAGCCGCCGCCGAGGGTCGCCGTCCACTCGTCACCGGTGACCGCGTTGATCACCACGCCGGCGACCACCGCGCCGTCCACCTCGGCCGCCAACGAGACCGCGTACTGCGGAATGCCGTACAGGTAGTTGACCGTGCCGTCGATCGGGTCCAGGATCCATCGCACGGCGCCGGGTTCGACGGCCACCGAATCCCCGTACTCCTCGCCGAGCACGCCGTCGCCGGGACGCTCGGCGCGCAGCGCCTCCACCACCTGCCGTTCGACGGCCTTGTCAGCCGCCGTGACCACATCGGTATCAGTGCTCTTGGTCTGCACGTCGCCGATCGCCTCGTGCCGCATCCGTACCGCGGTCCGCGCCGCGTCCCGGGCCACCCGGACCGCGATCGCCAGCAACGCGTCGGGCGTCGGCATCGTCGAAATCTCGCTCACGTATGGGTCCTTTCCGCCGATAGCATTCTCGCTTCGAGCGCTTCAGACGAGGTCGTCGGCCCCTGGCGGCGTGCTGGAGGCGGAGGATCTCGTCCGGCGGCGCTACAATTCATCCCTGCCCACGCTTCACGGACACTCATTCGCGGGACTGTCCGTGACCCGGGGGCTCCTCAACCGACTCCGGCGCGACTCGTCCCCGTGTGCTGCGCCGGATCCTGGCCGTGCCCAACCTCATCGCCTCCGGAAGGTCATTCGTGACAGAAGCCCACCAGAACGGTGCCGACGTTCGCTCTCTCACCGAGGCCTTGATCACCCATGCTCAGGGTGCGGGCGGGCAACTCACATCGGCCCAGGTCGCGCACACGCTCGAGTCCGCCGCGGTCAACCCGGCGCAAGCCAAGAAGATCCTTCGCGGCCTGGTGGACGCGGGCATCACCGTCGTCGTGGACGGGTCGGCGAGCACTCGCCGCAGCAAGGTGTCGGCCGCCCGCGCGACCACACCCGCCTCGCGCGCGACGACCGCCAAGACCGCCCCGGCCAAGAAGGCCGCACCCGCACCGAAGCAGGCCGCTCCGGCCGGCGGTGAGGGTGCGGCGAAGAAGGCGGCTCCGGTCCGCAAGACCGCCGCCGCCAAGGCCGTCCCCGGCCGCAAGGCCACCACCGCCAAGGCGGGGAAGCCCGGCGAGGGCGGCGAGGAGATCTCTCCCGAGGAGCTCGCCGCCTCGGTCGAGGACGTGGTGATCGAGGAGCCGGCTGCGATGGTCGCGGCCGCCGCCACCGACGCCGCCAGCTCGGCCACCGACGGCGACTTCGAGTGGGACGACGAGGAGTCCGAGGCGCTCAAGCAGGCCCGCCGGGACGCCGAGCTGACCGCTTCGGCCGACTCGGTCCGCGCCTACCTCAAGCAGATCGGCAAGGTGCCCCTCCTCAACGCGGAGCAGGAGGTCGAGCTCGCCAAGCGGATCGAGGCCGGCCTCTACGCCGCCGAGCGGCTGCGCGCCGCGGAGGAGGGCGAGGAGGTGCTCGAACGCAACTTCGAGCGCGACCTCAAGTGGATCAACCGGGACGGCGAGCGGGCCAAGAATCACCTGCTCGAGGCCAACCTGCGGCTCGTGGTCTCCCTCGCGAAGCGGTACACCGGACGCGGCATGGCGTTCCTGGACCTGATCCAGGAGGGCAACCTCGGCCTGATCCGCGCCGTCGAGAAGTTCGACTACACCAAGGGCTACAAGTTCTCCACGTACGCCACCTGGTGGATCCGCCAGGCCATCACCCGCGCCATGGCCGACCAGGCCCGCACCATCCGCATCCCGGTGCACATGGTCGAGGTCATCAACAAGCTCGGCCGCATCCAGCGGGAGCTGCTCCAGGACCTGGGCCGCGAGCCCACCCCGGAGGAGCTCGCCAAGGAGATGGACATCACGCCGGAGAAGGTGCTGGAGATCCAGCAGTACGCGCGTGAGCCGATCTCCCTGGACCAGACCATCGGTGACGAGGGCGACAGCCAGCTCGGTGACTTCATCGAGGACTCCGAGGCGGTCGTCGCCGTCGACGCGGTCTCCTTCTCGCTGCTGCAGGACCAGCTCCAGCAGGTCCTGCAGACGCTCTCCGAGCGTGAGGCGGGCGTCGTGCGGCTCCGGTTCGGTCTGACCGACGGGCAGCCGCGCACTCTGGACGAGATCGGCCAGGTCTACGGGGTCACCCGGGAACGGATCCGGCAGATCGAGTCCAAGACGATGTCGAAATTGCGTCACCCGTCCCGGTCGCAGGTTCTGCGCGACTACCTCGACTAGGACTTTCAGTCAACATTCCGTGTCTGAATGGTCACCACCCGTACATCAACGGGTGGTGATCAGACCGTTGTGCAGAAATGATCGTTGACGTGGCACCCTTGGATCACGGCACACTAGCCAGAACCAACGGTGTGACCCCGGTCCCCCCGGGGCACATTGGGAAGGCTGCAACGGTGCAGGGTGTTGCACGATGTGTGAGCAGTAGCCGAGGAACATGTTCATCGGTGACGAACAGAGGAGGAAGGCGATGACCCCGACCCTCACGCCGCCGGCGGGAAGCCTGGCGGGCCTAGCAGCCGATGAACGGTGCGACCGCTGCAATGCAGCCGGGAAGCTCCGTTTGACCCTGGCTGGAGGCGGCGAACTGGTGTTCTGCGGCCACCACGCCAACCGGTACGCCGAGGACCTGGTGAAGATCGCGGTACAGTACGCGGCCGATCCGGAGTTCACCTGGCGCGGCGCGGTCATGATGTCGAACTCCACCAACTAGCAAACCAAGCAGCGGTCCCCCGACTGACGCATAAGAAGGGGCGCCCCCAGCCAGGGGGCGCCCCTTCTGCCTGTCCTGATCCGCTCTGGCGGACCGTTCGGAGCGACGGGGACCTCACGGACCCCAGAGTGCCTCCACCGGAGTGTCCAGCGCCCGTGCGACCTTGATCGCCAGGTAGACCGAGGGCGCGTAGTCCCCCGTCTCCATCGAGATGATCGTCTGACGGCTCACCTCGACCGCCGCCGCCAGCCCCTGCTGGGTCAGGCCGGCCGTCTTGCGGGCCGCCCGGATCCGGTCGCCCGCCGCGCCGCCCGGCTCCGGGGCGCGGACCGGGCCCACCGGCGGCGCCATCAGTCCTCGTCCGCGAAGACGGCAGCCTCGGCCCGGTTGCGCTTGCGGGTGGCGTAGGCCTGGAACACGGCGCCGATCGCCGCGCCGATCACCGCCCCGATGATGATCGAGATCCAGGAGTCCTCCTGCGGCCAGGCCATCCGGTACGACGCGCTGATGATGAACACCACGTAGGGCGCACCGGCCAGCACGCCGAGCAGCTTGCGCTTGGCGCTCCAGGCCCGCGGCGTCACCTCGACCCGACGGGCCGACACGTAGATCGAGGTGAACGCCATCGGCGCCAGCAGGGCCGCCAGCACGACAGCCAGCGGCAGGACCGCCGGCCGGCCGAGGATCCAGACCAGGGCGACCGCGACCCACGGCACCAGGATCGACTGCAGCTGCGACGCGGTCGCTATGCCCTCATACCACCGGGTGCGTTCGCGCTCGTCGTCACCGTAGAGGTCGCCGTCGAAGTCGAGGTTCCACCGAACGAAACGGTCCATCATCGTGCTCGCCACGCACCCATCCTGACGTCAAGTCCTCTTAACGTCAAGTCAGCTTTACACGGCGAGCCCGAGCGTGGTGCTTTGAGGCGTCGTAGGCGCCCGAAATCACCACACCCGTTCACAGCGTGGTGACTTGAGGCGTCGTAGGCGCCCGAAATCACCACACCCGTTCACAGCGTGGTGACTTGAGGCGTCGTGGGCGCCCGAAATCACCACACCGGATCACAGCGTGGCGACTTGAGGCGTCCAGGACGCCCGAAAACACCACACCCGGTGTTCACATGGTCTGGATGGTCGCGATCCGTTCCTCGAGCTGCTCGATCGTGGCCTGCGCGCTCGGCGGGCCGCCACAGAGCCGGCGCAACTCGGCGTGGATCTTGCCGTGCGGCAGGTTGGTGCGGTGGTGATGCGCCGCGACCAGGGTGTTGAGCTGACGTCGCAGCGTGTTGCGCCGCTCCCCCGCACTCATCGGGATGACCTGCTCCACGACCTTCTCCGGAGCGTTCCTCGCCTGCTCCTGCTGGATCCGCTTCTGATTGGCCATCTGGTCGGCCTGCCGCTTGTTGAGCAGAGAGGTCACCTGGTCGGGGGTCAACAGACCGGGCAGACCCAGATAGTCCGCCTCCTCCGGCGTGCCGGTCCGGGCCGCCATGCCGAACGACGTGCCGTCGTAGATGACCTGGTCCAGCTCGGCCGTGGCGGACAGCGACTCGAACTTCTTGTCCAGGTCACCGAGCGCGTCCTCGGCCTTCTGCGCCCGTTCCAGGGCGTCGTCGTCGAGCCCGTCCTTCTCCTTGGGGGCGCCGAGCACGTGATTGCGCTGGGCCTCCATCTCGCTGGCCAGCCCGAGCAGGTGCGGCACGCTGGGCAGGAAGACCGTGGCGGTCTCCCCCGTCCGGCGGGCACGCACGAAACGGCCGATCGCCTGGGCGAAGTAGAGCGGGGTGGACGCGCTCGTCGCGTAGACCCCGACGGCCAGGCGCGGGATGTCGACACCCTCGGACACCATCCGCACCGCGACCATCCAGCGGTCGTCGGAGGCGGCGAACGAGGCGATCCGGCCGGAGGAGCCGTCGTCGTCGGAGAGGACCACGGTCGCCGAGCTGCCGGTCAGGTCGTGGACCATCTTCGCGTACGCCCGGGCGGCCGTCTGGTCGCTGGCGATGATCAGACCACCGGCGTCCGGCATCCCGTGCTCACGGATCTTGGTGAGTCGGGCGTCGGCGGCCCGCAGCACCTGCGGCATCCACTCACCGCGGTAGTCCAGGGCGGTCCGCCACGCCTGCGCGACCAGATCCTTGGTCATCGGGTCGCCGAGCCGGGCGGCCAACTCGTCACCGGCGTTGGTCCGCCAGCGGGTCTCCCCCGAGTACGCCATGAACAGCACCGGCCGCACGACGCCGTCGCGGAGAGCGTCGCCGTACCCGTACACCGAGTCGGACTTGGACCGCTGGACGCCGTCCTGGCCACGCTCGTAGTAGACGAAGGGGATCGGGTTCTCGTCCGACCGGAACGGGGTCCCGGTCAGCAGCAGGCGGCGTTCAGCCGGCTCGAAGGCGTCCTTGACCCCGTCGCCCCAGCTGCGCGAGTCACCGGCGTGGTGGATCTCGTCGAGGATCACGAACGTGCGCTTCGTCAGGGTGCGCCGCTTGTGCACCGCCGGCGCCATACCCACCTGCGCGTACGTCAGTACCGCGCCGTGGAAGTCGTTCGACGAGTGCACGTCGGAGTTGCGGAACTTCGGGTCGAGCTGGATGCCGACCCGGGACGCGGCCTGCGCCCACTGGGTCTTCAGGTGCTCGGTGGGGCAGACCACGGTGACCGCGTCGCAGGTGCCGTCGACCAGCATCTCGGCCGCGATCCGCAGGGCGAAGGTGGTCTTGCCGGCCCCCGGGGTCGCCACCGCCATGAAGTCCTCGGAGCGGCGGCGAAGGTACGTCACCATCGCCTTGCGCTGCCAGTCCCGCAGCGGCGGGAAGATCTCCAGGTTCGGCAGTGGCGGGCTCAAGCTGCGGTGATCCCTTCATCCATTCCACGGAAAAACCTCCGCGGCGTCAGGGCGCGGAGGCGGGTTCCAGCATAGCGGCGGACGACCGCCGTTCGCGTGTTACGGCACGGCCACCGGAGGCGACCAACGCCGATAGAGCGCGAGCAGGCGTACGCCTGTGACCAGGGACGCAGCCATGATCAGAGGGAACAGGCCATGCAGGTCGAGCCGGTACATAACCGTTACCAGCGCGGCTCCGAACAGAGCCGCCATCGCATAGATCTCACGTTGCAGGACCACCGGGATCTCGCCGGTGAGCAGGTCGCGGGTCAGGCCACCGCCGATCGCCGTGAGCATGCCCACAAGACAGGCACCGACCGCCGGCACGCCGGCGTCGAGCGCCTTGAGCGTGCCGGTCACGGTGAACAGGCCGAGGCCTGCGGCGTCCAGCAGCAGGACGGTACGGCGTACCCGATGGAGTCTCGGATGAAGCCGGAAGACCGCGACCGAGGCCAGCACGGCGGTCACCGCATACCGCCAGTCGGCGAACGCGAGGGGTGGCACCGAGCCGATCACGAGGTCGCGAAGGATCCCACCGCCGAGCGCGGCCGCGAAGCCGACGAACGCCACCCCGAAGATGTCGAGGCGCTTCGCGACGGCGGCCGAGGCGCCGGAGGCGGCGAACACCGCCACACCGATCAGATCCGCGACGAGCAGTCCGTATCCGCCCGTCACGACCGGATCAGGCCATCATCGATTCGTAGATCTCCTTGCACGCCGGGCAGACCGGGGAACCGGGCTTCGGCGTCTTGGTCACCGGGAACTTCTCCCCGCAGAGAGCCACGACGAACGTGCCCATGACCGCGCTCTCGGCGATCTTCTCTTTGCGGACGTAGTGGAACATCTCCGGACCGGTGTCGGCGTCCTTGGTCTCGGGACGCTCCAGGATCTGGGTGCTCACGGGTATCTGCCCTTCAGCGTGGGGTTTGAGGCGGGTTTCGAGGCAACGGGTGGAGCAAGGCTCCAGCCGACAAGTCTGACAGCTCACGCGTGGTCGGTCCAACGACAAGGCGACGTCCCGGCACCGTACGGTACTGATCGTGACTGACTTTGCGATTCGATTCGGCGAGCACGTGGCCCGCGCCCAGCGGGACGGCCGGCCGGTGGTGGCCCTGGAAAGCACGATCATCTCGCACGGGCTGCCGCACCCGGACAACCTGCGGGTCGCCCGGGAGATCGAGCAGACCGTCCGGGACAACGGGGCCGTTCCCGCCACCATCGGCATGATCGGCGGTCAGGTGGTCGTCGGCCTCGACGACGCCCAGATCGAACACCTGGCGCTCGCCCCGGACGTCGCCAAGCTCTCCGTCCGGGACCTGGCCATCGCGTCCGCCCGGCGGGCCGACGGCGCCACCACGGTGGCCGCCACCAGCGCCATCGCGGCGTCCGCGGGCATCGGCGTGTTCGCCACCGGCGGCCTCGGCGGCGTGCACCGGGAGGCGAACGTCACCTTCGACGAGTCCGCCGACCTCACCGAACTGGGACGCACCCCGATCGTCGTGGTCTGCGCCGGCGTGAAGTCGATCCTCGACGTGGGCGCGACCCTGGAACGCCTGGAGACCCTCGGCGTCTCCGTCGCCGGTTTCCAGACCAAGCGGTTCCCCGGCTTCTTCATCACCGACGGCGGCTTCGACATCGACTGGGCGCTCGACTCCGAGCAGCAGGTCGCCGACTTCATCAAGGCCCGCGCCGAGCAGAACGTCACCGAGGGTGCGCTGGTCCTGGCCAACCCGCTGCCGGTCGACGAGCAGCTCGACGTGGACCTGCACGACCGGACCCTGGCCTCGGGCCTGAGCCTGCTGGCCGAGCAGAACGTCACCGGCAAGGCGGTCACCCCGTTCCTGCTGTCGCACTTCCACTCCAGCACCGAGGGCAAGAGCCTCGAGGTCAACATCCGGATCATCCTGCGCAACTCGGCGCTGGCGGCCCGGATCGCCGCGGCGGCGAGCACCGGCGCGGCCGCCCCGGTCGGCTTCGGCGTCCCGGCGTGACCTCCGGGCCCCGGCCATGATCATCGTGGTCGGTGACCTGGTCACCGACGTGCTCGTCGAACACGACGGGCCGGTGCGCTACGGGTCGGACACCGAGGCGGCGATCCGGGTCACCGGCGGCGGCCAGGCGGCGAACACCGCGGCCTGGCTGGCACACAGCGGCCAGGCCGTGACGCTGGTCTCCGCGGTCGGCGACGACCTGGCCGGGCGCCAGCGGATCGCCGAACTGGAGTCCGGCGGTGTCCGCTGCGCCGTCCAGGTGCGCACCGGCGCGGCCACCGGCAGCGTGGTCGTGCTGACCGGCGCCACCGAACGCACGATGATCACCGACCGGGGAGCCTCGCTGCTGCTCGACCCGGAGCACGTGACCTCGGTGCTGGCCGGCGCTCCGGCGGGCAGCCACGTGCACCTGTCCGGCTATCCGCTGCTGCACGACGGGTCACGTCCGGCCGGCCTGGCGGCCCTGGCAGCCGCCGCACGGCACGGCCTCACGGTCAGCGTCGACGCGGCCTCGGCGGGACCGCTGCGGGACGCCGGTGCACAGGCCTTCCTTTCCTGGGTACGCGACACCGACGTGCTGCTGTGCAACGCGGACGAGGCGGACGTGCTGGCCGGGCCGGGCACGGCGGACGAGCAGGGCGGCCGGCTGACGGCGCACGTGCGTAACGCGGTGGTCAAGCAGGGGGCGGGCGGCGCCCTGTGGTGTGGACGGGACGGGTCGTCCTGGTCGGGGGCGGCTTCTCGCGTACCCATGAAGGATCCGACCGGCGCGGGTGACGCCTTCGCGGCGGGCCTGCTCACCGCATGGTTGTCCGGTCGCGGACCGGAAGCGGCCCTCACCGCCGGCGCCGAACTGGGCGCCCTGGCCGTCGGACGGATCGGCGCCCGCCCGTAGCTCTAGGCGGTGTGCTTCCGCGCTTCGGGTTCCTCGACGACCTCGGCGTCGATGGTGACGAACTCCGGCGTGGCCTGAGCCTGGTTCTCCAGGATGAGGGCCCGCCGGTAGTCCTCCCGGGCGGCCAGGTCGGCGGCCCGCTCGGCCTTGGTCTTGGGCGGACGGTCGTTGGCGATCAGCACCGCCGCCCAGGGCAGGCAGACCATGCCCACGCCGCAGAGCACCAGCCAGAGCGGGAGCAACGGCACCTGCAGGCTGACCAGGACGGCACCGAGGATGAGGCAGAGCGCCCGCGCCGCCATCATCGTCACGTAACGAATCTGCCGGCCGCGAAGCTGATCGTCCTGGCTGCGAGCCGCGTCGGTGATCAACACCGGATGCTGTTTCACGCGAGGTCTCCGATCGACCCCGTCATCCTCCCACCGCCCGGGCCGACATGCCCAGCGGGTCCGGGACCTACGCCTCCTTGGCCGCTTTCGCCTCCGCCTTGACCTGCTTCTTGTAGGCTCGCACCTTGACCAGCGACTCGTCGTCGGTGATGTCCGCGACAGACTTGTAGGCGTCCTCGCCGCCGTAACCGCCGGCCGCCTCCCGCCAGCCGTCCGGCCGCACGTCGCAGATCTTGCCGAGCAGGGCGACGAAGATCTGCGCCTTCTGCTTGCCGAACCCGGGCAGCGCCAGGATCCGCCGGTAGAGCTCGGCGCCGGTCGCCGCGGTCGTCCAGAGCGCCGCCGGATCCCCGTCGTACTCGTCGACCAGCACCCGGCAGACCTCCTGAACCCGGGACGCCATCGCCTTGGGGAACCGGTGCAGCGCCGGCGGCGTCGAGAAGATCGCCAGCAGCGCCTCCGGGTCGAACTCGGCGATCTCGGTCGCGGTGGGCGCGTGCCCGAGCCGCTCGGCCAGCACCCAGGGCGAGGTGAACGCCTTCTCCATGGTCACCTGCTGGTCCAGCGTGATGCCGATCAGCACGGCGAGCGGGTCCCGGTCGAGCAGCGCGTTGGCCTCGGCGGGAATGGGAAGCGTGAACGTCATGCGCTCATCTTGCTATCCCGTTGTCGGGGCAGGACACCGACCGGCGCCTCGGACACGACAACCCGAATAAGAAAATCCCTCATATCGCCCACATGACCATTAGGCGCACCTTGTGGTACAGATAGTGAATAAGTACCCTTACGGGCGTAAGATCCATTCGAAGGGCGCAGTTCCGAGAGGCGCGGTTCCGAGTCGGCCACTCGTCGAACGAGCCCGCGAATCGGCAAGCAACGCACATCACCCAAAAGGAAACGGCCCGCCGAAAGCGGGCCGTCTGACCGGCTCAGCCGGCGGGGTATGTCCCGATGCTAGCCGGTTCCCCAGGTGGATGTCCACCAGGACACGGGGATGAGCAGTGAGTCAGGCCATCGTGAAGGTCGCCGCATATGTGGACGGCTTCAACCTCTACAACGGCATGCATGACGCACGAGGAAGGCGCAGCCTCTGGCTGAACATGGAAAGCCTCCTCGGATCCCTGCTGCGAGCCGATCAGGAACTCTCGGTCGTTCACTACTTCACGGCCCTGGTGCAGGGCCCGAGCCGGCAACATCAACAAACGTACCTGGACGCGCTGAGAGCACACTGCGCCAGCACTCGCCTGCACGTCGGCCGCTTTCAATCCAAGCAAATGCGGTGCCGCGATTGCGGCCATTCCTGGATCTCCTACGAAGAGAAGGAGTCCGATGTCAGTCTGGCGGTTCAGATCGTCGAGGACGCCGCCGTGAACGTTTTCGATCATGCCTTGATCGTTTCGGGCGACAGCGACATGGCGCCGGCGATCAGGTCCGTCCGCCGCATCGCTCCCGACAAACGTCTTGTTGCCGTCTTCCCTCCGAAACGGAGCAGCGTGACGCTCAAGCAGGCCGCGGATTCCACGCTGCAGATCTACGACAAAGTCCCCGAACGCCACCTCTTGCCCGACATCATCAAGACCATCGACGGAACGGTCGTCAACCGGCCGGGTCATTGGCGATGATGACGCCGGCCACCCGACGGCTACACCAGAGGCGCACACCAGGCTCGACGGCAGCGCCACCGGTGGCATCCGCGCGACCCGCAACGATGTACCTGCGCGGCGAACGTGAGCGTGCGGTCGACGACGTCGCCGGGTCGATCCGGGCCGAGGGCCTGGAGCCCTCCTCGATCGCCACCGCACTGGCCGGCCTCTTCGCAAAGGGCCGCATCACCGCGGACCGGATGGAGGCGATGCTGTCGGCCTACCACCGCACCACGTGACGCCCACGATGACCTTTCCCGGTGCCGGGTGACGGCACACCGGGGGTCAGGTCTGGAGAGTGCGGGCCAGGGCCTCGTACGTGATGATGCGGACCTTCAGGGAGCGGCCGGCGACGCGGCTCAACTCGCCCACCTCCATCACGTGTTCGGCGACTCTGCGCAGGTCGGTGGGGGAACTGACCGGGCGTTGCATGCCGAGCGCCTGGACGGCGAGTCCCCAGAGTCCTTCGGCCATCTCCGCGCCGATCAGGTCGGCGAGGGCTTCCACCGCGTCCTGCTCGGTCGGCACGTCGTGGCCGATGTCGTCGTGGCGAGCCATCGTGGCGCCTCTCGCTGATGCTGTCGGTGGGTCAGAAGAGTTCGATGAGCGGTTCGGTGCCCGCGGCGTCCTTCGTGCCGGTCTGCGCGGCGTGGGTGGCCCGCTGACGGGACATGACGTGCTGGGTCCGCAGGTCCTCCACGTTGATGGAATTCTGGCGCAGTGCCTCCTCGGTGAGGTCGCCGTGGGCGTACGCGCTGGTGCTCTCGGCCTGGCGGCGCACGTCGGCGACCGCGTGGCCGACGTGTTCCAGCATCTGGCGGCTGATGTCCTGGAACTGGATGTGCCCGACCGCGCCGGTGGTCTCCACGCTGAGCGCGTTCGAGCTTCGCTGCACCTGGTCCGCGGCGCTCACGGTGTCCTTGAGGACCCCGCCGACCATCTCCGACATCTCCCGCTGCGCGTCGGCGATGCCGCCCAGGCGCCGGGTCATCGCGGTGTCCTGGTTCATCTCGGGTACGTCCTCGGCCCGGTCGAACTGGCTGTCGTCGGAGAGGACCGCGTCCAGTTTGGCGGTCAGGTCGGCGATGCTGCTGCCGATGCCCTGGGCGGCCTCCGCCGAGCGGTGGGCGAGTTTGCGCACCTCGTCGGCGACGACCGAGAAGCCCTCGCCGGCGTCTCCGGCGCGGACGGCTTCGATCATCGCGTTCAGGGCGAGGATGTTGGTGGCCCGGCTGACCTCCTCGATCTGGGCGACGTGCTGGTTGAGTTCGCGCATCTGGTCGACGAGCGCGCGGATCTGGTGGTCGCGGTACAGGAAGTAGGAGATCAGCTTGCCGAGGAGTTCCTCGTTGGAGGAGCTGACCCGGGTCAGTTCGTGTTCGGTGCGGGTGAGCGTGCCGGCGAGCTGGGAGACGTCGCCGGCCATCACCTCCGCGAGCTGGTCGACTTTGAGGAGCTGTTCGACGATCGCCTGGGCGGCGTCGCCGGTCTGCTCGATGACGTCGCGCACGTGGGCGTCGATCACGTCGCAGTACGGCGGGATCGGCGCCAGTGCGTCGGCCACGACGTCCCCGCTCACCTGCTTCGTCTCCCCGGTCGGAGCCGTTGCGGCTCGGCGGAGAAGGCTGGGCATGCGATACCTCCGTAACTCATGAGCGGTCAGGCCCCCGGCAGCACCTGCTTGATGACGCCGAGCAACTGCTCCGGTCCGACCGGTTTGACCAGCCAGCCGGTGGCGCCGGCGTTCTTCGCCTCGGTGCGTTTGGTCTGTTCCGACTCTGTGGTGAGCATGAGGATCGGAGTGAACCGCATGCCGGGGGCCTTGCGCGCCTCGCGGGCGAAGGTGATCCCGTCCATCTGGGGCATGTTCACATCACTGATGATCAGGTTGGGTTTGACCCCTTTGCTGAGCTTCTCCAGCGCCTCTTTGCCGTGGCCCGCGGTCTCGACCTGGTACCCGGCCTTGGTGAGGATGGATTTGAGGCTCATGAGCATGGTGGCGGAGTCGTCGACGAGCATGACGGTGGTCATGGCGGATCACTTCCTTGTCGGCTGGCCTGGCCGCTGCCCCCGGTGAGCAGCGGAAGCACCTGCGATGCCAGGAAGGCGTCGGTCGGTGCTGACGAGATCTTCGGCCGGAAGAGCATGAGGGCCTGAAGCGCGCCGGTGTGCAGGTGACTGCACCTGCGCAGGCTCACCCGGGGCCGGCGAGCGGCCCGCAGCCAACCGACCAACTGCTCGACCTCGTCGACCGACACGACGCCGGCGAGTGTGGCGCTGTCGTCATGCAACTCGAGCGGCAAGGCCGAGCACCTCCTTCATGTTGAGTACGAGCAGGACCAGGCCGTCGCCGAGCAGAGCCGTTCCGGAGAACTCGTCCGCGTACGCCAGCAGTCCTTCCATCGGTTTGAGGATCACGTCGACCTCGCGGTGGAACTGTTCGACGAGCAGCCCGACCCGCTGGCCGTTGACGCTGACCACGAGGATCCGGCGGTCGGTGGGGTCCTCCGGGGACCAGGGCATGTCGAGGGCACGGGCCAGGTCGATCACGGGGATCACCTCGCCGCGCATCACGACCACCTCCTGGTGCAGTACCCGGCCCATCTCGGCGGCCGGGACGCGTACCGTCTCGACCACCAGATCGACCGGAATCCCGAACCTCTGACCCGCGACGCTGACCACCATCACCTGGGTGACGGCCATGGACAGCGGCAGGCGCAGCCGGGTGGTGGTGCCGTGGCCGAGTCGCGACCGCATGGTCACGGTCCCGCCGAGCTTCTCGACGCTGGCGCGGACCGCGTCCATGCCGACGCCCCGGCCGGAGAGGTCGGACACCTGGTCGGCGGTGGAGAAGCCGGCCCGGAAGACCAGGTCGACGGCTTCGACGTCGGACATCGTCTCCAGCTCTTCCTCGCTGATGAGCCCTTTCTCGTACGCCTTGCGTTTGACCCGTTCCGGGTCGATGCCGCACCCGTCGTCGGACACTTCGACGATGACCGCGTCGCCGTCCGCCACCGCGGCCAGGGTCAGCTTCGCGGAGCCCGGTTTGCCGGCCGCCAGCCGCTGGTCGGGGGTTTCGATGCCGTGGTCGAGGCTGTTGCGGACCAGGTGTACCAGCGGGTCGCCGAGCGCCTCGATGACGTCCTTGTCCGCCATCGTGTCCTCGCCCTCGGTGACCAGTTCGATGGTCTTGCCGAGGCGCCGGCTGAGGTCGCGGACCAGGCGCGGGAACCGGTTGAAGGCCACCGACAGCGGGAGCATCCGGACGTCCATCACCGCGGCCTGGAGTTCCTCGGCGATCCGGTGCATGCCGGAGTACTGGTCCTTGATCCGCCGGCTGAGCACCCGGCTGCCGAATTCCTCCTCGGCCGCGTCGGCGAGGAAGGTCAGGCCGTTCTTCGCCACGTTGAGTTCGCCGACCAGCTCCATCAGCCGGTCGACCTTCTCCTGGTCCACCTTCAGGACCTTGGTGCCGACCTGGCCGTTCGGGTCGTCGGCCCGGGCGACCGGGGCCTCCGCCGGCGCCGCGGTGGTGGCCGGGGCACCCGACGGGGTCAGCGGCATCACCGGTGCGGGGGCCGCCTCGGCGAGCAGTCGTTCGATGGCAGCCAGGATCGCCGGGCGGGCGGCGTCCGTCAGGACGGTCGGGACACCCAGCGCGTACGCCGCGGCGGAGACCGCGTGGCAGACCGAGCGCAGGTGGACCGCCTCGTCGTCGGGGCGCAGTTCGAGCGAGCGCTGGGCGGCGCTGAGCACGGCCCGGGCGTCGGCGGCGATCTCGCTGTCGGCCACCTCGGTGACCGCCACGTGCACCGGCTCCTCGGCTTTCAACGGCGGTTCGCCGCGCAGGTGCCGGGTGATCGCGTCGGCGTCCAGTTCGACGACCTGGACCTGGTCCTGGACGTACCGGAAGAGGTACTCCAGTTCGCCGACCGCGGCCCGGGTGGCGAACACGAACGAGATCAGGCAGGCGTACTCGTCGTAGTCGTCGACCGGCGGCCACTGCTGGGGGCGGACCGCGCCGAGGTGTTCCAGGGCCGGCACCTGCCGGACCAGGTGCAGCGGGTCCTCGGCACGGAAGAAGCAGTCCGTGTCCGGGGTGTACCAGAGGAAACGCATGGTCGACGAGGTGGTCTCCAGCCACGCCGCGGTCGTGCTCAGCCAGTCGGCGTCGAACCAGGCGAGCCATTCGGGGGCGGCGTCGACCACCCGCGGCGGGACCGCGGCGGCGTGGGCGGCGACGCTGACCGGTTCGCCGCCGATCGGGGCGCGCAGCTTGGTGATCAGCAGGGCGGCGTCGGTGCCCGCGCCGACGGGTAGGCGTTCGTGGGCGGTGACGTGCGCCAGCCAGCCGCGGATCAGGTCGAACGCGGCCAGCAGGTCGTCCACCATGCCGGAGTCCAGGGCCAGTTTGCCGGCGCGTACCGCGTCGAGAAGGTCTTCGGCGGCGTGGGTCAGGCGGGTCAGTTCCGGGAAGTCGAACAGGCCGGACGAGCCCTTGAAGGTGTGCGCGCCCCGGAAGACCTCGTTGACCAGTTCCGCGTCGCCGGGCCGCTGCTCCAGTTGGAGCAGGCCCTCGTCGACCTGGGCGAGCAGGTCGTTGGCCTCGGCGAGGAACTGGGAGAGCAGCGGGTTCATGCCGGGACGCCCCTCTGTGCGGTGAGCATCCCGGCGATCCGGACCAGCCGGTCGCCCGCCACCGGTTTGACCAGGTAGAGGTTCGCCCCGGCCCGGTACGCCAGGTCCGCGTCACCCGGCCGGTCCTCGGTGCTGATCATCACCACCGGCGCCGGGGTGCCGACGGTCGCCGACCGCAGCGCCTCGACGCAGGCGTACCCGTTCATCTTGGGCATGTTCACGTCCACGACGAACAGGTCGTACGCGGTGGTCATCGCCGCTTCGACGGCCTCCAGCCCGTTCGCCGCCTCGTCCACCTGGAAGCCGCCCTCGGCGAGCAGGCTGGTGTGGTACATCCGTACCGTGGCGGCGTCGTCGACGACGAGGACCCTGGGTCTGGTCGCGGTATCCGAGGTCATCACTTCGCTCCGGTCGGTCGCTGGTAGACGATGCCCTCCGGCAGGCGGGCCGGCGTGAAGATCGGCGAGATCCGGCTCATCGACTCGGAATGACCGAGGAAGAGGTATCCGCCGGGACGCAGCGCGCCGTACAGGTTCTCGGCCGCCCGCCGGCTGGACAGCTCGTCGAAATAGATCAGGACGTTGCGGCAGAAGATGACGTCGAAGTCGCGGAACGCCCGCATCGAGAGGGTGTCGCAGATGTTCACCCGGTGCAGCGTGACGGCGCTGCGGATGCCGTCCTCGACCTGGTACCGCCCGGCGCCGGCGGCGACGAAGTGCTTGTTCAGCCAGGACTTGGGCACCCGTTGCAGGGACCGTTCGCCGTAGCTGGCCTGGGCCGCCTTGGCGAGCACCTCGCTGTCGATGTCCGCGCCGTGGATCTCGACGTCCACGTGGTCGATCTGGTCCCACTCCTCCAGGAGCCGCAACGCGATCGAGTACGGCTCCTCCCCGGTCGAGCAGGGCAGCGAGAGGATCTTGACCGGTCCGACGATCCGGTTCACCCCGCCGCGGTCGGCCAGGACGCCCGGCAGCACCGTGCTGAGCATCGCGTCGAACTGGTAGTCCTCGCGCAGGAAGTACGTCTCGTTGACGGTGAGCTGGTTGATCAGGCCCTGCAGCATCGAGGACCGGTCGTTCATCCGCAGCGCCGAGAACCAGCTGGCGAACGTGTCGTACTCCGACTCGCGGATGCACGTCTCGATCCGCTTGTCGACGAAGTAGCGCTTGGCCGACGTGAAGTGGATGCCGGTGCGCTTGTAGAAGTACTCGCAGAACCGCGCGAAGTCCGGGTCGGACAGGCCGGCCGTGGCGGTGGCCATCACGCGGTACCGACCAGGCGGGAGACCGCCGTCTGAACCGTGAAGCGCAGGAACGGGTCGCCGGGGAAGCGGTGCACCGCCTCCTCCAGCACGTCGGCGTGCTCGGAGGTGGCCACCGGGAGCAGCGCGTCGATCGCGGCGGTCACCACGTTCGGATGGCTGTCCTCGGCGATCATCCGGACCAGCCAGGTCTTCGCCTCGGGGTGCGGCAGGTCGGCCAGGACCATCGCGGTCATCACCCGGATGTCGTGGTCGGGGGCGGCGAGCAGGTCCGGGATCAGGGACGGCGTCGACCTCGGCATGGTGGCCAGCGCCTCCGCGACGGCGGTCCGCAGACCGGGGTCGTCGCTGGCCAGGTGTACGGCGAGCGCCCCGGCCACCTCCTCGGTGTCGTGCACCGCGAGGGTGGTGAGCACGGCGTCCCGGACCCGGGACTCGGTCTCCACCGTGGCCCGGATCAACAGGGCGTGCACCGCCTCGGTCACCCCGTCCAGCGCCAGGGCGGCCTCCCGGCGTACCTCCGGATCCGGGTCGTCCAGCTGGCGCATCAGCGCCTCGGCCGCCGGTTGTTCCGGCGACACCTCCTCGGGCGCCTGCGGTGCCTGCTTCCGGACGAGTCCCATCGTGATCACCCTTCCTCGACGAACTCAGCGAACCCAGTCGGCGAGCCGGTGGGCGATCTCGTACGAGGGCAGCACCACGCTGGCCCCGCCCCTTCGGGACAGTTCACCGGGCATGCCCCAGACCACGGCGGTCTCCTCCGCCTCGGCGATGGTCCGGCCACCACCCTCCTTGACCAGGCACATCTCGGCGGCGCCGTCGTCGCCCATGCCGGTCAGCAGGACGCAGACCAACCGCTGCGGGTCGAGGTAGCGGCGGGCCGAGGCCACCATCCGGTCCACGCTCGGATGCCAGCGGTACTCGGCCCCGGACGGCACGCTCTTCACGATCAGGCCGTCGGTGCGGCGGGCCACCACGACGTCCGCCCCGCCCCGGCCGATGTAGATGTTGCCGCGCTGCACGTTCATCACGCGGTCCACCTCGTGCACCCGCAACGCGCAGACCTCGTCGAGGCGCCGGGCCAGGGCCGCGGTGAACGACGCCGGGATGTGCTGGGCCAGCACCACCGGGGCGCCGAGGCCGGCCGGCAGCTGCGGCAGCAGGTCGGAGAGCAGCGCCGGGCCGCCGGTGGACGAGCCGATCAGGACCAGGTCGACCGCGCCGACCGCGCTGACCTCCCGGCGTGGTGGGGCCGCGGCGCTCCTGCGGGTCTGCTGCCGGACCCGGTCGGACAGCCCCCCGGCCCGCTTGAGGCGGGCCGAGGCGGCCTCCCGGACCTTGCTCACCAGTTCGACGGCGACGTCGTCGATGTTGAGCGAGACGGTTCCGCCCGGTTTGGGGACGTAGTCGACCGCGCCCAGTTCCAGCGCCTCCAGCGTGACGAGCGCGTTGTGGTCGGTCAGTGAGGAGACCATCACGACCGGTGTGGGCTGCTGGTCCATGATCTGGGCCAGGCAGGTCAGGCCGTCCATCTCCGGCATGTTGACGTCGAGGGTCACCACGTCCGGCTGGATCCGGCCGAGTTGCTCCAACGCGTCGACACCGTTGCGAGCGGTGTGCACGTCGAAGCCGCCGTCGGCGAGGATCCCCTTGAGCGCCCGGCGCATGAGGGCCGAGTCGTCGACGATCAGGACAGAGGTGGCTGCCACCGGAGCCTCCGATCAGACGCCGACCAGCGCCTCGTCGGCGGCGGTCTCACACACGGTTTCGCACAGTTCGGCGGCATCGGCCGCCTGGTTCGCCGCCAGGAGCTGATCCACCTGTACGAGCAGAAGCATGCGCTGCTGGTCCGGCAGGTTGGCCACCCGGGACACCACCCGGGCCTGTTCCGCGGAGAGTTCCGGAGCCGGCTCGAGGACGTTGCGCCCGACCCGGGCCACCTCGGCGACCGAGTCGACGATGAAGCCGGTCCGGACCCCACCGATGATCAGCACCACGATCCGCTGGCGTTCGTCGCGCTCGGTCCGGCCGAGTCCCAGCCGGGTCCGCAGGTCGACCACCGGCAGCACGGTCCCGCGCAGATTCACCAGGCCTTCCACGAAGTCGTACGACTTCGGCACGCGGATCAGCGCCTCGGGCACCCGGATGATCTCCTGGACGGTGTCGACGTCGACGGCGTACTCCTCGTCGTCGAGGCGGAACACCACGAACAGCTCCTCGTCGCCACGCCCGTCGTCGGCGTCCCGGCCCCGTTCCTCGATCATCTCCGGCTGGTCCTCCTGGTATTCGGCGATCTCGTCGCGGACCTCGGGCGAATCGAACATCCGGTTCACGTTCAGCACCGAGACCAGTCGTCTGCCGTCCTCGAGACGGCACACCGACTCCACCTCGGTCTTGCGCCCCTCACCCGCGACCACCGGCGGCAGCGGGGCGACCAGCTGGTGCGGGACCCGCAGCACCTCCCGGACGGTGTCCATCACGACGCCGACCACACCACCGTCGATGGAACACACGACGATCCGGTTCTGCGGTTCCAGCGGGGTCACCGGCAGCCCGAAGACCCGGCGCATGCTCACCACCGGCAGCAGCCGGCCGCGCAGGTCGATCACGCCGAGGACCCGGTTGCCGGCGTTCGGGATGTGGCTGACCGACTCGGGCGCCTGGACGATCTCCTGCACCTGGTCGATCGGCAGGGCGTACTCCTGGCCCTCGACCGCGAAGCTGACCAGTTCCAGGGTGTCGTCCGACTCCCCGTCCAGGTCGTCCTCGACCTCGGCGGGCATCCGGGCGGTGGCCGAACCGTCGCGACCGAACCGCTTGTCGGTGAGCCGGGAGAACTGGCTGCCGATCAGCCGGTCCACGTCGAGCACCGTGGTCATCGCCCCGTCGTCGTCCTTGATCACCCCGACCAGGACGTCGGAGCGGACCGTGGCCTGCACCGACTCGGCCGCCTCCATGCTCTGCGGATCGATGCTGACCACGCTCGCCACCAGGTCGACCACGAAGCCGAGCGGCACACCGCCGTCGACCACGATCACCCTCGTCTGCTCGTCGTGCTCGGCCTGCGGCATCCCGCAGCAGGTCCGCAGGTTGACCACGGGCAGCACCCGGCCACGCAGGTTGGCCAGGCCCTCCAGCGACGGTGGGCCGAGCGGCACCTTGACCACCGAGGGCATCCGGATGATCTCCTGGACCCGGCGCATCGGGAAGGCGTACCGCTCCCCCGCCATGGTGAACGTGACGTAGTCGGCGCTGTCGTTCTCCTCGGGCCCTGCGGCGGCGAGGTCCTCGTCGGTGTCCATGCGTCGTACCCTCCCCGTCCGGTCAGGCCGCGTTGTTCTGCAGCTCGTCGGCGAGCGCGGCGATCTCCTCGACCGCGGCCGCGAGCTCTTCGGCGCCCTGCGCCTGTTCCCGGGCCGCCGTCGCGGACTGGGCCGCCAGCTGCTCCGCCTCGTTCGCCGACGAGGAGATCTGATCCAGGCCGCTGCGGATCTCGGCAAGTGAGCCGGCGATCTGCTTGGCCCCTTCCCGGACCTCCTGGTTGCCGCCGCGCACCTGTTGCATGTCGCGTTCGATCTCCTCCAGGCGGGCGGTGGTGGTCTTCGCCGACTCGGCCTCGGCCAGCGAGAGCCGGCTGGTCTCCTCCAGATCGCTGCGAACCTCGCCGATCCGGTCCTGCACCGACTTGACCAGGTCCTTGATCCGGTCCGCGTTGTCCGCCGAGTCCCGGGCCAGGTTGCGGATGTCGGTGGAGACGACCGCGAAGCCCTTGCCGAACTCGCCGGCCCGGGCCGACTCGACGGAGCCGTTCACCGCCAGCATGTTGGTCTGGATCGAGACGTTCGCGATGGCGTCGACGATCTTGTCGATCCGGCGGGAGATCTGCTCCAGCTCGGTGACCTTGCGGACGTTCTCGGTGCCCTCCCGGGCCGCGGTGCCGATCGCCTCGATCATCGAGCCGACCTGTTCCCGGTTCGTGACGAGCAGTTCCAGGATCGCGTCGGAACGATCCACCGCCGCCTCGCCGCGCTTCGCCGAGAGCTGGGCGCCCTGCTCGATCTGGGTCACCGCGTCAGTGGTCTGCCGGCATTTCTGCGCAGCGGTACGGGACCCGGCGTTGATCTCGTTGATCGCGACGTTGATCTGGCCGGCCGCTCGGTTGATCTCCTCCACCGCGGCGGAGAGCTCCTCGGCGGCCGAGGCCACGTCCTCCGCGCTCTTGGCGATGTCGGTGCTGTTGCGCAGCGACTCGGCGACCTCGGCCAGCGACTCGGCGGCCTGCTCGCTCTGGTTCAGCGCCTGTGTCTGCTGGGCCACCGTCTGCAGTGATTCCTCGCAGGCCGCGGACTGTTGCTCGGCCGCCGCGGCGATCTCCTCGGAGTACTGCTTGGCGTTGCTCGCCGACCGCTGGGCCTGCTCCGCGGTCTCGGCCATCTCCGTCGCCCCGGCCATGATCGAGCCCATGTCGGCGCGCATCATCTCCAACTGCGAGTTGATGGTCTTGCCCTTCTCCGCCTCGCTGCGGGCCGCCTCCGCGGACGCCTGCACCGCCCCGGCGATGTCGGTGACGCTGTTGCGCACCTCGTCGATCAGGTCGCGGATCTGCCGGGCGCTGCGCTCACTGGTCTCGGCGAGCGTGCGGACCTCGTCGGCCACCACCGCGAAACCCTTGCCGTGCTGACGGGCCCGGGCCGCCTCGATCGCGGCGTTCAGGGCGAGCAGGTTGGTCTGGTCGGCGATGTGCGCGACCGTCTTGACGATCTCGCCGATCTCGTCGGCCTGCTTCTCCAGTTCGGAGATGGTGGACACCGAGGCGCTCTGCCGGGCCGACGCACTGTCGACGTTGGTGAGCAGGTTGTTGATCCCGATCCGGGCCTCGTTGAGCGAGTTCTGCAGGACCTGGCAGACCTCGGCCACCTGACGGGTGGTCTGCTGCTGCCGGTTGACCCGCTCCTCGATCTGGTTCATCGCGGCCAGGCTCTGCTGCGTCGCGCCCGACGACTCCTCGGCGCCGGCCGCGATCTGCTGCATCGACTCGGAGAGCTGACGGGAGGCCTCCGACGCCTGGGCGTTCTGCGCGGAGATCTCGGCGGTGGCGGTGGCGATCCGTTCGGCTGCCTGCTGCTGCTTGGCCACCGACCGGGCCTGGCGGCGGGTCGCGTCGGTGTCGCCGGCCCGGGGCGTTCCGCCTCCCGTACGCACCGGACGGGACGACGCGGCGGGGCGGGCCGAACGGGAGTCGGCTGCACGCCCGGTGGAGGTGCTGGTGAGGGGCATGGGTGGTCTCCCATCAGAGTCCGGTCGATCCGGCGCGAGAGGGATCAGGTCGCCGCGATCGGGGGCACGCCGTCCGGTCATCGCCGGAGAAAGTGGTCGACGTGCCCCATCCGACCAGCCAAATCGTGGCATCGACCAGCACTCCCACGAGGAGGTATTCGGCTATTCCGATTGATTTCGCCGGGTCGGGATCCATCGCCGGCCCGCGCTGCCGGACCTCGGAGAAAGACAGGGCAGCCCTCGGGTACGAGCACCGGCCGCCCTCGGATACGGTCGGACGCGCCGTGACGACCACGGCGTGAGGACGGCGGGAGAACGATGCGCGCACTGGTTCAGACGGTCAGCCGGGCGAGCGTACGCGTCGACGACGACACCGTCGGAGAGATCAAGGACGGGTTGCTGGTGCTCGTCGGGATCACCCACGACGACACCGCGGCGAAGGCCGCCGACCTGGCTCGCAAGACGTGGGAGCTGCGGATCCTCGACGGCGACCGGTCCGCCGCGGACGACAATGCGCCGCTGTTGGTGGTCAGCCAGTTCACCCTCTACGGCGACGCGCGCAAGGGACGGCGGCCCACCTGGAACGCGGCGGCGCCCGCCGAGGTGGCCGAGCCGCTGGTCACGGCATATGTGGAGGCGCTGCGCGCCCGGGGAGCGACCGTGGAGACCGGCCGCTTCCGGACGCACATGCTGGTCGAGAGCGTGAATGTCGGACCGCGCACGGTCCTGCTGGAGCTCTAGAAGACCGGATCCCTAGAAGAACAGGCCGCGCCGCTGCGCCGCCTGACGCATCCACTGGTCCAGCCGGCTCGTCCAGTCGACCTGGTCGGCGGTGGCGTAGTCGACGTCGAAGCTGCCGAACGCGTCGTGCCCCTCGATGAACAGCCCGCCGCGCTTGTCCAGCTCCAGCACCACCTGCAGTTTGTGCGCGGTGGGCAGGAAGGTCAGCTCAAGCTGGTTGATGCCGCTCGCATACTGCGCGGGCGGGTAGAACTCGATCTCCTGGTAGAACGGGAGCTGCTGCTCCACGCCGTAGACCCGGCCCTTCTCGACATCCGCCCTGTGGAAGCGGAACCCGAGACGCAGCAGGGCCTCGAGGATGCGCTCCTGGGCCGGCAACGGGTGCACCACCACCGCGTCCAGGTCGGATTTGTCCACCGCGCGGGCCACCTCGAGTTCGGTGGACATGCCCATCGTCATGCCGTGCAGGTGCTGCCCGTACACCTCGGTGATCGGGGTCTGCCAGGGCACCTCGAACCGGAACGGCACGTCGTGCCGGGCGCCCGCCTCGAGACGGAACGAACCGGTCAACCGTTGCCGGTGGAACTCCTGGTTCGTCTGGTATTCACTGTCGCCGCTCTCCACCTCGACCCGGGTCATCAGGCCGATCGCCAGGTATTCGATGTCGACGGCGTGCTCGCCACCGACCACGTGGACCTGACCCTCCAGAAATCCGCCCGGGTGTGTGTTCGGGTTCGACAACACCGTGTCGACGGACGGCCCACCGACACCCAGAGCCTGCAACATCCGCTTGAAGACCACGACGATCCCTCCTCGGCCAAGCACATTATCGGCGTACGGCAAGCGCCCGTATGGGGCGAACGCCCGGGATGTCGCCGTTTGCGTCGTCAGGGTTCTCCCTGATTCATGCCACCTGGACGCCGGCCTCACCTCCGCTTAACGCCCCTGCGACGAAGCTTGCTTCACCGGCACGGAAGTGACGGTACGCACGAGACGTTACTCGCGGGGAGGGGACTCAAGTGGTCCTGGAGATGAAGGCGTCGGAGTCCATGACGGTGGTTGAGGACAGCATGACCGACGAAGTCGAGCCCATGGCCGACCTGGACGCCACCGACGAGCGTGGCGTCTCGGCCGACCTGGTCCGTGCGTACCTGAACGGCATCGGCCGGACCCGGCTGCTCACCGCGGTCGAGGAGGTGACACTCTCCAAGCGCATCGAGGCCGGCCTGTTCGCCGAGGAGAAGCTGCCGACCGCCGACGCCGACCTGGCGCCCCTGCTGCGGGTGATCGCCGCAGAGGGCAAGTCCGCCAAGAACCACCTGCTCGAGGCCAACCTGCGGCTCGTGGTGAGCATCGCCAAGCGGTACACCGGACGCGGCATGGCGTTCCTGGACCTGATCCAGGAGGGCAACCTCGGCCTGATCCGCGCCGTCGAGAAGTTCGACTACACCAAGGGCTACAAGTTCTCCACGTACGCCACCTGGTGGATCCGCCAGGCCATCACCCGCGCCATGGCCGACCAGGCCCGCACCATCCGCATCCCGGTGCACATGGTCGAGCAGGTCAACCGGATGGTCCGCTGCCGCCGCGACCTGGCCGCCGCCCTCGGCCGCGAACCCGGCATCAGCGAGATCGCCAAGGCGATGGACGTGCCGGAGTTCCAGGTCATCGAGCTCATCTCGTACGACCGGGAGCCGGTCAGCCTGGACCAGGCGGTCGGCGAGGACGGCGAGAGCGCCCTCGGTGACTTCGTCGCCGCGGCCGGCCCGAGCCAGCCCGGCGAGGGCGCCTCGCAGGGCGAACTGCGCAGCGAGGTGGAGATCGTGCTGTCCACCCTCTCCGAGCGGGAGTCCGCGGTGATCCGGCTGCGCTTCGGCCTCGACGACGGCCGCCAGCGCACCCTCGACGAGGTGGGCCGCGAGTTCGGTCTGAGCCGCGAGCGCATCCGCCAGATCGAGAAGGTGACGATGCTCAAGCTGCGCGACCCGGAGCGGGCCTCCCGCCTCGAGGCCTACGCCTCCTGAACCTCGTAGGAAAGCCCCCGGTCGTGAGCCGGGGGCTTTTTCACGGGCTGCGCAGCCGGCGCGGGCCGGTGTCCGGGCGGACGCCGGCGTCACCGAACTCGACGGCCGCGTGCAGCACCGAGAAGCCGTCCGGCCGCATCAGCACCGGGTTGAGGATCAGCGAACGGACCCGCGGATGCCGGTCCGCGATCTGCCCCACCCGCAGCAGCAGGTCGATCAGGGCCGCCCGGTCGACCGGGGTGGACCCGCGGTAACCGTGCAGCAGCGGGGCCGCGCGCGGCTCGTCGACGAGCGCCTCGGCCGCCCGGTCGGTCAGCGGGGCCGCGCGCCAGGCCAGGTCGCCGAGCAACTCGCTGGCCACGCCACCCAGCCCGAAGCCGACGACCGGACCGAACGCCGGATCCTCGACGACCTCGGCCACACAGGCCACCCCGGGCGCGACCATGGTCTGCACCAGGACGCCCGGACCGAAGTCGCGGACCAGTTCGCGGTAGGCAGCGCGTACCCCGGAAGGGTCCTTGAGGGCGAGGCGCACCGCGCCGAGGTCGATCCGGTGCCGCAACCCCCCGCCCGCCGCCTTGAGCGCGACCGGATATCCCAGCTCGGCCGCCGCGGTGACCGCACCGTCCTCGTCGTCGACGAGCGTCGACGGCACGACCGGGATGCGATAGGCGGCCAACAGATCGATCGCGGTCTCGGCCCTCTCAGCCGCGGCGTGATCCACATCGGACAGGGTCGGCAGCACGCCGGGCGGGCGCCGGAGCCACTCGGCGTAGGTCACCACCCGGGACAGGGCGCGGACCGCCTCCTCGACCGAGGGGTAGGCCGGCACGCGTGGCGGCACCTGACCGAAAACGACCGTGGCCACCGTAGGCTTCTCCCCGGCCAGGGCGACACTGGCCAGCGCGGTGGCGAAGTCGGTGTCCTCCTCCGACAACTGACCCGGAACCGGCGGCGCATAGACGACCACCAGCGCGTCCACCCCGTCGTCGACCGCCGCGTCAGCGAGCGCGTCGGCCAGGTCATGGGCACTGGCCAGCGGACTGATGTCGTGCGGATAGCCGGTGGCGATCACCAGGCCGGCCGCCCGGCAGGCGACCACCGCCAGTTCGGCCAGCGCGGACGAGTTGCCCACCACCGCCACCCGGCGCCCGGACGGCAGCGGCTGATGCGCCAGCAGCATGCCGACGTCGAACATCTCCTGCACGGTGTCCACCCGGATCACGCCGGACCGGGCGAACAGCGCGGTCACCGCATGCACGTCCGGACCCGGCATGTCACCGGCCAGACCCGGCGGGCGGGTCGCCGAGGCCACCGCGACCACCGGCTTGACCCGGCTCATCCGGCGGGCCAGCCGGGCGAACTTCCGCGGATTGCCGAAACTCTCCAGGTAGAGCAGCACCATGTCGGTGCCGGGATCGTCCTGCCAGTACTGCAGGAGATCGTTTCCGGACACGTCGGCCCGGTTGCCGGCCGAGACGAAACTCGACAGACCCAGCCCCCGGCGATCGGCTTCGGCCAGCAGCGCCACCCCGAGCGCGCCGCTCTGCGCGAAGAAACCGACCCGCCCCGCCGACGGCAGACGCGGCGCCATGGTGACGTTGAGACGCACCTCCGGATCGGTGTTGGCGATCCCGAAACTGCTCGGGCCGATCACCCGCAGACCCAGCACGTGCGCGGCCTCGATCAGATCCCGCTGCCGGGCCGCGCCCTCCGGACCGACCTCGGCGAACCCGGCCGAACCGATCACGACACCACCGGCCCCGGCACGCGCGGCATCGGCCACGGCCTCCGCCACCGCGGGGGCGGGCACGGCGATCAGGGCAAGGTCGATAGCCACTCCGGCATCCACCGCCCTCCGGTACGCCGTGAGCCCGGCGACCCGGTCCGCGGCGGGATGCACCGGCACGAGCTCACCGGTGTAGCCACCGTCCCGCAGATTGCCGAGCATCGCCGCGCCGACACCCTGACCACTCGCGCTCGCGCCGTAGACGGCGACACCCCGCGGCGACAGCAGCCGGGCGATCGAACGGGCCTCGGTCAGATGCTCCCGCGACTCCTGCACCTCCCGCGACCGCTCGGTCGGGGCGATCGGGAAACTCAGATGCACCACACCGTCCGCGTACCGTCGATGCACCTGGTAGCCGGAGTCGCCGAAGACCCGCAGCATGCCGCTGTTCTCCGGGAGCACCTCGGCGACGAAGCGGGTGAGGCCGCACTCCCGGGCCGCCTCGGCCAGATGTTCCAGCAGCACCGAACCGATGCCCCGGCCCTGATGCGCGTCCTCGACGACGAAGGCGACCTCGGCCTCCGGGGAATCCCAGCCGAGCCGCTCGTAACGGCCGACCGAGGTGATCCGGCCGTCCGAGACGGTCACGAACGCCTCGCGGTCCCGGTGATCCACATTGACGAAACGCAGCAGATCGCGTTCCGGAATGCGCGGATAGGGCGAGAAGTACCTGAGGTAGCGGGTGCGGTCGCTCATCCGGGAGTGGAACTCCACGATGGCCGGTGCGTCCTCGGGACGGATCTGCCGCAGGTGCACGGTGCTGCCATCAGCGAGCAGCACGTCGGCGCTGCGCTTCACCGCGCCCACCTCCTTCGACGCTTCGCTGCGTCTTCTGCGCTCTTCGTGCTCTTCTCCGCGGTGCCGTGACTCAGTCCCGGGGGTCGTGCGGGTCCAGGCCGTGCAGGGGGAAGACCGACAGGCGGGTGGCCTGGATCGCCCGGTCGATCGGGTCGGTGTCGCCCGGCGACCAGTGCTCGATCACCGGCTCGGTGCCGTCCGTCATCGTCTCCGGAATCCTAGTGCCCGGACGCCGCGTCGCCGCGAGGGTCCGCCACCTCGCAGGCGTCGGCGTCGACGGGGCGATCGGGTCGCCGCTGGCCACCGCGAGCAGGTGCGTCCAGGCCCGCGGGACGACCTCGACGAGGGCGTACCCGCCGCCGCCGGTGGCCACCCAGCGCCCGTCGCAGACCTCGTCCGCGAGCTGCCGGATGGCGATGTACGCCGCGCGCTGACCGTCCACCGACAGCCGCAGGTCGGCGAGCGGGTCCAGCAGATGCGCGTCGGCGCCGCACTGGCTGACGATGATCTCCGGGGCGAACGCGCGCACCACCGACGGCACGATCGCGTGGAAGGCGCGCAGCCAGCCGGCGTCGCCGGTGTCCGGGGGAAGCGGCACGTTCACCGCGGTGCCCTCCGCCTTCGGGCCACCGGTCTCGTCGGCGAACCCGGTCCCGGGGAAGAGCGCGAGCGGACTCTCGTGCAGGCTGACCGTGAGCACCCGCGGGTCGTTCCAGAACGCGGTCTGCACGCCGTCACCGTGGTGCACGTCCACATCCACGTACGCCACCCGCTCGGCACCATGTTCCAGCAGCCAGGCGATGGCAACCGCCGGATCGTTGTAGACGCAGAAACCGGCGGCCCGGGCCGGCATCGCGTGATGCAGGCCGCCGGACACGTTCACCGCGCGGCGGGCCGCACCGGTCCAGACCGCCTCGGCTGCCGCGATGGTCGCCCCACAGATCCGCGCCGACGCCTCGTGCATCCCCTCGAAGACCGGATTGTCCGGGGTGTTCAACCCCCATCCGGTGAAGAACGGATCGATCGGTGCCAGCCGCACCGCCTCGAGGTAGTCTTCGCGGTGCACCCTGGTGAGATCGATCTCACTCGCCGGACGCGGAGTGATCATCTGAATACCGGGACGATCCAGGACACCCAGCTCGCGAGCCAGGACCATGGTCAGTTCCACCCGCACCGGATCCAGCGGATGATCACCCATGTCGTAATCGAGCAGCGCACTGTCCCACACCACAGCAGTCGCGTCATCCGCCATGCGGGACATGCTGCCACGCGGCCCATCCCTCGGACGGGGGAGCATGTGTCGTTAGCACACTTGTTTTGGGTCGGGTAGGGTCGTATGCCACTTGCTCGGGGCGGAAGCGAACCCCCGGTGACGAGGTATTATCGCTGCTGGGAGGGCCGTATCATGAACGATCTCGTCGATACCACCGAGATGTATCTGAAGACCATCCTCGAGCTCGAGGAAGAGGGCATCCCCGCCCTCCGCGCCCGGATCGCCGAGCGCCTGCGCCAGAGCGGTCCCACCGTGAGCCAGACCGTCGCCCGCATGGAGCGCGACGGGCTCCTCACCGTCGAGGGCGACCGTCATCTCGTCCTCACCGAGCTGGGCCGCAGCGCCGCCGTCGCGGTCATGCGCAAACACCGTCTCGCCGAACTGCTGCTGGTCAACGTCATCGGCATGCCCTACGAGGAGGCCCACGAGGAGGCCTGCCGCTGGGAGCACGTGATGAGCGACGCCGTGGAGAAGCGCGTCTACGAACTGCTCAACAAGCCGACCCGCTCGCCGTACGGCAACCCCATCCCGGGGCTGGACCAGCTGGGCGCCCCGGACGAGACCGCCGAGTCACTGCTGCACGGAGAGCGCAACCTCGCCTTCCCCGGGCTGTCCGGCAGCGTGGTGGTCCGGCGGATCTGCGAGAGCGTGCAGACCAACGCCGACGTGCTGCGCCAGCTGCACGCGGCCGGGATCGACCCGGGGACGACGGTGACGGTGGCCCAGGAGCGCGACGGGGTGACCATAGACCGCTCGGGCGACAAGATCCGGTTGCCGCGTGAGGTGGCTTCGCGGGTGTTCGTGGCCGCTCGCTGAGGTCCTCGCCCTCGGCTTTCCGACGCTGACGCCACCGGTTCCGCTGCTGCGGGACGGTGGCGTCTGTCGTTCCCCGGTCCGTCTGCTCTCCCGACGGATGTGTTCCGCGGTGGCGCGAGTCAGCGGGTAGCCGGCCGTGACCCACCCGGGGTCAGCCGTCGATCCGCTTCTCCCCCCTGCCGGGTCAGCCGTCGGGCCTCTTCGCCCGGCCGGGTCAGCCGTCGGGCCGCTTCTCCACCGGCCGGGTCAGCCGTCGGTCGTGGACATCGCCTTCGCCAGGACCAGCAGCTTCTTGTTCATGGCGGTGACGGCGTCCGCCTTGGCGCCCTTGGCGAAGGTGAAGCGCAACGTCTGCAGCTGCTTGGCCTCACTCAACCAGCCGATCTCGACGATCGGACCGTGGCCGCCGCCGGCCTTGGTGTTGAGCCGGTACCCGGCCTTGCCCAGGCCCTTGAGCTTCGTCGCCTTGGCCGGCATCCGCTCGGCCAGGAACAGGTCGGCGTCGGCCTTCGTGGTCTCGACGACCGAGAGTGCCAGGTCGGGCCACGCCTCGACGTTCTGCACCACACAGGTGGACGTGTCGTCGATCTGGTCGGCCGCCGCCACCGAGAACCGGACGCCGATCTTCTCCTCGATGAAACCCCAGTCCCAGAGGATGCAGGCGCCACCGGCCGACGCCGCGGGTGGCACGACCACCTCGACCGGGGGCAGGGCTGCGGAGGCGCTCTCCTCGCGCACGCTGCAACCGGACACGGCGAACAGGGCGAGGGCGCCGAGGACGGCGAGACTCGTACGCACTGGATGATCCTCCCGGGTCGGGCACACGGTACTAACCCGCAGGCCCGAGCGAAAGACTCGTTTCACTGGTCATCGATGTACGGACAGTGACGGCAACCACGTTCGCAGCAGGTGCCGCGGTCGGCCAGGAACCCGGCGCTCAACACGAAAAGTCCGGAATCCGGATCGAGGTAGCCCGCCTGCCCACCGTCCAGTGCCGCCGCATGGGCCGCCAGGATCTCCGGCCGCCGGGGATGGCCGGCCGAAAGACGGCTCGGATGCGGCTCGGTCAGGGCGCGCGGCGCCAGCGGAAGACGCTTCACGAGCCGAACCTTACTACTTGACGTGGCATGTCAAGTAGCGGAAGGATGGGTGGGTGAGCGACCTCGGCGACCACCTCCTCCACCTGATCGAGGTGCGCCTGCTCGACCCCCTCGAGATCCTGCTGGAGGACGACGAGGCCGTCGCCGGGCTGCGGCAACGCCTGACTCATGAGACCGAGCGCTGGGCCGAGAGCATCGAGCACGGCAACGCCGGATCGGTCCGCACGATCGTGAGACTGATGGCCACGCTCTACTCCGGCGATCAGCCCTTCGCGCCGGACGTCGACTGGTGGCGGGCGCCGCTCGGCCAAGCCGTGGTCCGCACGATCGGCCACCCCTACACCGAGTCGGTGTCGTTGGCGACGGCCGGCGCGATGCTCGGCATCAGCCGCCAGGGCGTGCACGACCTGGTGCGGCGGGGCCGCCTGCCCCGCCATCCGGACGGGGGCGTCCCGGTCGCCGCCATCCGCGACCGGCTGCGCGGCCCGCCCGCGCCCGATCCGGTCCAAGCCGATCCGGTCCAAACCGATCCGGTCCAAACCGGCCCGGCCCAAACCGGCCCGGTCCAAACCGGCCCGGTCCAAGCCGGCCCGGTCCAAGCCGGCCCGGTTCCAGACGTTGCGGCCCCTGCCACCCCGGCCTCGAACGCCTCAAGTTCCGCCGGCCCGGGCTCGACCGAACCGGGCTCGGCAGCACCTACTTCCACAAGGGACTCTTTATGATCAACGACCGCCTTATCGACGCCGGCGATCTGCCGCTCGCTGTTCGGGACTTCGGGGGTGAGGCGCCGCCTCTGCTTCTGCTGCACGGGGCGGGCGGAAACCTGGCTCACATGACCACGTTGGCTCGGGCGTTACGTCCGGACCACCGGGTGGTCACCGTGGATCTGCGGGGGCACGGGCGTTCCGGGGACGGCCAGTGGACCTGGGATGCGGCCCTCGGAGACCTGGCGGCGGTCTGTGTGCAGCTCGAGTTGGAGCGCCCGGCTGTGGTCGGCCATTCGCTCGGTGGCATGCTGGCCGCGCTGTGGGGCGAGCGGCACCCCGAGTCGCCCGGCATCGTCAGCCTCGACGGCAACCCGCCGCCCACCCGGGCCCTCCATCTGTCCGGCCTGGACCCGGAGAAGGCCGAGGCGGAACTGGCCCGGCTGCACGCGGTGTTCGACGCGATCGAGGCGTCCGCCGGTCAGGTCATTCCGGCCGAGCAGCTGCCCGACCTGGTCGAGCGGCAGCAGATGGCGGCCCGCGACATGGGCGCCAACGAGAAGGTGTGGGTCGAGGGCTTCCGCCGTGGTCTCGCCCACCAGAACGGTGAGACGTCGCTACGCCCGACCGCCGCCACCACGAGCCAGCTGCGGGCGTTGATGAACGCGCTCGATCTGACCCCGGTCTACGCGGCGACCACCTGCCCCGAACTGGTCGTGCTGCCGACCCGGGATCTGCCGGAGCAGGAGCCGTTCGCCGAGCTCTACGCGGCACACCGCCGTTTCCTGGTCGAGCAGGCGAAAGCCGCGCCGAACCTGCGCTACCTCTCCCTGGCGGACGCCTCACATGCCATGGTCATCGAGCAGCCGACCGCTCTCGCCGCCGTGATCACCGGTTTCCTGACCGAGCACCGCTGACCGTCCGCACCGCACGATGACCGACGGACCAGACCCGACACATCATCTTGTACGGGACGAAGCGCGCCCACAGAGGAGAGTCAGGTCGATGCGGAAACCCTGCCGACCAGCGCGAAACCGGGCGAACGTCGCCGGATCAAACCCGCACGGGACATGTCGCGCGGCGGCCGGGAGGAAGCACCACGCGGGCCGGTAAGGCGTCAGGCGGACCGTGGGAGGTGGCGGGGCGGGTGGCGGCGGGCGTGCTTCACGGCGTACCCCGGGAAGGCTCGAGGGGGTGTGCGGCGCCCGACGCGCCCAAGCCGATGGCCAAAGCACCCAGCACGCACAGCAGGGACGGCAGGATGCCGAAATGTTCGGCGGCGAAGCCGATCAGGGGCGGGCCGGCCAGGAAGGCGCCGTAGCCGACGGAGCCCGCCACCGAGACGCGGATGGCGGCCCGGGCCGGGTCGTCGGCGGCCGCGCTCATGCCGACCGGGAAGCCCAGGGCGGCGCCCACACCCCACAGCAGGGCGCCCGCCAGGGCCACCACCGGTGAACCGCCGAAGACGACCAGGAGAAGTCCCGCCAGGGCTGTCAGGGCGGTGGCGCGGAGGATGGGGACGCGCCCCCAGCGTTCGATGGCGTGGCCGCCGAAGAGGCGGGCCAGGGTCATCGCGGTGACGAAGACGCCGAAGCCGACCGCGCCGACCGTGTCGCTCGCCGCGTAACCGTCGACGAGGCCGATGGCGAGCCAGTCGTTGGCGACACCCTCGGTGAAACCGAAACCGAGCATGACCAGTCCGATCAGGATGGTCCGTGGTTCGCGCCAGGCCTGGGCGACGGTCATGCCGCGTTCCTCGCCCGGTTCCGGCCGGACGTGCGGCAGGAGGCGGCGGACCGCGAACACCATGATCGCGGCGGTGAGGGCGGACGTGGCGTAGAGCTGCCCCCAGAGTGGCAGGCCGGTCGCAGCGGCACCGGCACCGATGGCCGCGCCGGCGACCGTGCCGAGACTGAACCCGGCGTGGAAACGGGGCATGAGCGTCCGGTCGAGGCGGCGTTCCACGTCGGCGCCCTCGACGTTCATCGCGACGTCCCACGTGCTGGTGCCCATGCCGGCGAAGAGCAGGCCGGCGCCCGCCACCACCGGCGAACCGAGCAGGACACCGGTGGCCAGCACGGTCAGGCCGGTGACCACCGACGCGCACCCGAGCATCACCGAGCGGGCCGGGCCGAGACGCTGGACGAGCGGGCCGGCCAGCGGGATCGCGGCGACCGCCGACGCGGACATGCAGAGCAGCAGCAGGCCGAACCCGGCCGCGGAGATCTCCAAACCCTCGCGGGCGGCGGGCGCCCGGGACAGCCAGCCGGCGTAGGCCAGGCCGTTCATCGCGAAGGCGGCCCCGACGGCGTTACGGGCGACGAGCAGGCGCGGCTGATCGACATCGAGGCTGGCCACAGCATCAACCTACCGCGCCGGATCGGTTCGTGTCGGCGACGCGCAACCTGGTGGATCATGGTGGGGAGCCGGATCCGGAACGGCCACATCCGTCGATGGCATCCGGGGACGGGGCGACGACCGAAGGGGAGCGAGATGGGCCGGCCAGAAGAGCTGCAGGCAGAGGCACGTTCCGTGCTCGCATCGCTGGAGCCGCTGGGCCCGGTGGAGCCGACCGGCAGTTTCGTCTCCGGGCTGATGGTGTGGCGGGACCTCGACGTCATGATGCACGGCGGCCCGCAGTACGGACCGGATGACGTCGTCGCCCTCCTCGGCCGCGCGGTCGGGATCCCCGGGCTGACCGGTTTCGCCTACTCCGACGAGCGTGGTGAACGGTCACCCACCGGCAAGGAACGCGACGAGCGGCACCACATCACGCTCACCGTCGGTGAGTGGCGGGTGGACGTGTCGGTCTGGCTGCACGACGATCACGCGGCTGCCGGCGCATGGCACCGGGAACTCGCCGGGCGGCTGACCGAGGAGGAACGGCAGGCGATCCTCGCGATCAAGACGCTCTGGCACCAGCGCCCGGAGTATCCCGGCGAAGTGAGCGGGTTCGACATCTACACGGCGGTGCTGGAGCACGGGGTACGGGACGCGGTCGAGTTCGGGGCCTGGCTCCGGTCCGTCCCGCACAGATCCTGACGCGGAATCGCACCCCCAGTCGGTCGGCCCGGCCGCACGGGCCCGACGATCGACACATGCGCATGCCGACGCTTCCGGCGGACCTCGAGGCCGCCGTCGCCGACCCGCGCAGCACCGAACGCGACCTGCAGGTGGTGCTGCAGCGGAATCTCTGGGTGCTGGGTGGCACGTACCACCCGATGGCCGCGACGCGCCGGCTGGTCACCGGCGCCTGCCACGACATCCCGCTGCTGCTGCCGGACGGTACGCGGCACGTGGTGGTACCCCGCCGCGCCGCCGTGCCGGTGGTCGTCGAACGCCGCGGCCGGACGATCGTCACCGAGCACGTGCACCGTGCGGTGTCGCAGGTGACCGACTACCTCACCGGGGTCGACGAACTCCATCCGCCGTGGGACGACGACACCTGGATCACCGCGACCGTCCTGATCGGATTCCCGGCGCCCGGCGCGGAGGTGGTGCACCGGGCGTTACGGTCGTTCAACAGTCACCTGGCCCGGATCCGGGTGGTCACCTATCGGCAGCTGCTGGATCAGGCCTTCTCCGGCCGGCCCGGGACGACCAGGCCGTTCTCGTAACCGAACACGACGGCGTGCACCCGGTCCCGCAGACCGAGTTTGTTCAGGATCCGGCTGACGTGTGTCTTGACGGTCTGCTCGGCCACGTACAACGCCGTGGCGATCTCGGCGTTGCTCATCCCCATCGCCATGTGCCGCAGCACCTCCCGTTCCCGGTCGGTCAGCGCGTTGAGGGCGGTGCTCGCGGTGAGCGGCGCCGGCTGCGAGTCGACGAAGTTCTCGATCAGCCGGCGGGTGATCCGCGGCGACAGCAGGGCCTCGCTGTCCGCCACCACGCGGACCGCCCGCATCAGCTCCTCCGGCTCGCTGTCCTTCAGCAGGAAACCGGAGGCGCCGGCCCGCAGCGCCGCGTACACGTAGTCGTCGATGTCGAAAGTGGTCAGCATCAGCACCTTCGGCACGTGCTCCTGCCGGGTGCCGAGCAACTCGCGGGTGGCGGCCAGACCGTCGAGCACCGGCATGCGGACGTCCATCAGGACCACGTCCGGCCGCAGGGACCGGCAGCGCTCGATCGCAGCCCGGCCGTCGGCCGCCTCACCGACGACGGACAGGTCCTCCTGCGAGTTCAGGATCGCCTGGATGCCCGCGCGGATCATCGGCTGGTCGTCGACGACCAGCACACGGATCATCGGGCCCCGACCATCTGCAGGACGGCGCTCAGCCCGTGCACCGGGCCGCCGGTCGGCGGCAGGATCAACGTCCGGATCCTCAACGGCACTCCGCCGACATCGTCCCGCGGGCTGTCGCCGACCATCAAGGTCTGATCACCGGGTACGCCCAGCAGCTCCAGCGCACGGCCGAAGATCGCTGGATCCGGCTTCACCAGTCCCACCTCGAAGGACAGCACCACACCGTCGACCAGGCCGCTCACGCCGGCCCGGTCGAGCAGGGGCCGGATGTCCAGCCCGATGTTGGACAGCACCACGACCCGGATGCCCCGCGACCGCAACTCCCGCAGGACCGGGAGCACGTCGTCGAAGGGGAGCCACTGGTCCGGCATCACGGCGTACAGCGAAGTGATGAGATCGGGGGTGATCCCGGGGAACAGGGCGACGGCCCGGGTGAAGACGTCCCGGTGCCGGTCGTGGCTGAGGTCCCGTTCGCTGGCCGGGTCGATCCCGTGCGCGTGCTGCCAGATCCGGTCGAGATGCTCCCGGAGACCCGCGAGCTGGTCGGCGCCGAGGTCGGGTTTCGCGCCCCCGCCGTCCACCAGATGGCGGACGGCGGCGTCGATCCACCGGCCGGAGTCGCCACCCCCGACCAGTGTGGCGTGGAAGTCGAAGATGACTCCCCTGATCGGTGCGGGTGCGAAGTCGGTGAGCATGCCGCAGCCTAACTTCCCGGGACCGGTCGCTCCCGGAAAGCCGGTGAACGCCCTGTCGGGCCAGACGGTGGAACCGTCGGCCGTTGCCCCGCCGACCGCCCCGGCGCCCGTCCCGGATCAGTGGCGACCACAGTCATCGAAAAATGCCTCCCACCCGTCACCGGGTGGGAGGCATCTCGCTGTCGCTCTCTATGCAGAGAGGTCAGCCTCTCTATGCAGAGAGGTCAGCCTCAGCTGCAGCCGGAGGTCGAGCCGCAGCCCTCACACACGTAGCAGCTGCCGGCCCGGCGCATCTTGGTGCCGCAGGTGAAGCAGAGCGGCGCGTCCGCGGACTGACCGGTGACGATCTCGAAGAGCTCGGTCGAGGAACCCGCGGAGATGACGACCGGGGCTTCCTTCTCCGACGCCGCCTTGGCCTCGGCCACGGTGACACCGTTCGCCCCGGACGGGGTGGTCGGCACCGACGTGGCGGCGGCCTGGGTGGCCATCTCCTCCGCGGCGGCCTCGGCCGCCGCTTCGGCCTGTGCCTGGGCGGTCCGCTCCTGGGCGGTGAAGATGCCCAGCTCGGCGCGGGTCTCGTACGGCAGGAAGTCCAGCGCCAGACGACGGAAGATGTAGTCCATCAGCGACGACGCCATGCGCACGTCCGGGTCGTCGGTCATACCGGCCGGCTCGAAGCGCATGTTGGTGAACTTGGCGACGTACGTCTCCAGCGGGACGCCGTACTGGAGGCCTATCGAGATGGCGACCGAGAAGGCGTCCATCACGCCGGCCAGGGTGGAACCCTGCTTCGACATCTTGAGGAAGACCTCGCCGAGGCGGTCGTCCGGGTAGGACGACGAGGTGAGGTATCCCTTGGCGCCGCCGACCGAGAACGACACCGTCTCCGACTGACGCTTCTTCGGCAGGCGCTTGCGGACCGGGCGGTACTCGATGACCTTCTCGACGATCTTCTCGACCGCCTTCTCGACCGCCTTCTCCTCGGCCGTGGCGGGCGCGGGCGCGGTGGCCTTGCTCGACTTGGCGGCGGAGAGCGGCTGGCCCACCTTGCAGTTGTCGCGGTAGATCGCCAGCGCCTTGAGGCCCAGCTTCCACCCCTGGTAGTGGATCTCCTCGATCTCCTCGACGGTCGCCGTCTCCGGCATGTTGACCGTCTTCGAGATCGCGCCGGAGATGAACGGCTGGACGGCCGCCATCATCCGCACGTGGCCGATCGGCGCGATGGCCCGCTCGCCCATGGCGCAGTCGAAGACCGCGTAGTGCTCGAGCTTGAGACCGGGGGCGTCGATCACGTTGCCGTGCTCGGAGATGTGCTCGACGATCGCCTCGACCTGCTCCTCGAGGTAGCCGAGGCTGCGCAGGGCACGCGGAACCGTCTGGTTGACGATCTGCATGGAACCGCCGCCGACCAGCTTCTTGAACTTGACCAGGGCCAGGTCGGGCTCGATGCCGGTGGTGTCGCAGTCCATCATCAGGCCGATGGTGCCGGTCGGGGCGAGGACCGAGGCCTGCGCGTTGCGCCAGCCGTTCTTCGCGCCGATCTTGTTGCCGGACTGCCACTGCCGAGTCGCCTCACGGACGATCTCGGTGGCGACCTTGCCCTGCGGGCGGAGCTCGTCGTTGGCGGCGGCGTGCTTGCGCATGACCCGCTGGTGCGCGTCGGCGTTACGGGCGTAACCGTCGTACGCCCCGACGACGCCGGCCAGTTCGGCGGAACGCCGGTAGGCCGTGCTGTTCATCAGCGAGGTGATCGCGGCGGCGACGCTGCGGCCACCGTCGGAGTCGTACGGCAGGCCGGACGCCATCAGCAGGGCGCCGATGTTGGCGTACCCGATGCCGAGCTGGCGGTAGGCCCGGGTGGTGACACCGATCTTCTCGGTCGGGAAGTCGGCGAAGCAGATCGAGATGTCCATCGCGGTGATGATGAACTCGACGCTCTTGACGAACTTCTCGACCTCGAAGCCACCGTCGGACTTGAGGAACTTCATCAGGTTGAGCGAGGCCAGGTTGCAGGACGAGTCGTCCAGCGACATGTACTCCGAGCAGGGGTTGGACGCGGTGATCCGGCCCGTCTCGGGGTTGGTGTGCCAGTCGTTGATCGTGTCGTCGTACTGCAGGCCGGGGTCGGCGCACTCCCACGCGGCCTGGGCGATGCCACGGAACAGCTTCCTGGCGTCGATGGTCTCGATGACCTCGCCGTCCATCCGGCTGCGCAGGCCGAACTCGGTGCCGGCCTCGTAGGCCCGCATGAACTCGTCGCTGACGCGGACCGAGTTGTTGGCGTTCTGGTACTGCACGCTGACGATGTCGGCGCCGCCCAGGTCCATGTCGAAGCCGGCGTCCCGCAGCGCGCGGATCTTGTCTTCCTCGCGCGCCTTCGTCGAGACGAACTCCTCGATGTCGGGGTGGTCGACGTCGAGGATGACCATCTTCGCGGCACGCCGGGTGGCGCCGCCGGACTTGATGGTGCCCGCGCTGGCGTCCGCGCCGCGCATGAAGCTGACCGGGCCGCTGGCGGTGCCACCGGAGGACAGCAGTTCCTTGGACGACCGGATCCGGGACAGGTTCACACCCGAGCCGGAGCCGCCCTTGAAGATCAGCCCCTCCTCCTTGTACCACTCGAGGATGGAGTCCATCGAGTCGTCGACCGAGAGGATGAAGCAGGCGCTGACCTGCTGCGGAGACTTGGTGCCGACGTTGAACCAGACCGGCGAGTTGAAGCTGAACACCTGGTGCAGCAGCATCCAGGTGAGCTCGTGGTCGAACAGTTCCGCGTCGGCGGCGGTCGCGAAGTACCCGTGCTCCTCGCCGGCCCGGCGGTAGGTCTTCACGACGCGGTCGATGAGCTGCTTGAGCGACTGCTCGCGCTCGGTGGCGCCGACCGCGCCACGGAAGTACTTGGTCGTGACGATGTTCGCGGCGTTGACACTCCAGAACGCCGGGAACTCGACGCCCCGCTGCTCGAAGTTGATCGAGCCGTCGCGCCAGTTCGTCATGACGACGTCGCGGCGTTCCCACTCCACCTCGTCGTACGGGTGGACACCCTCAGTCGTCCAGACCCGCTCCACGCGCAGCCCACCGGCCGCTGCGCCGGTGCTCCCGCTCGCACGGTTGCGCTGGCGACCCGCAGTGATGCCGTCTCCGGCCATATGGATGTGCTCCCCCTGGTAGAAACGCGGACAGTGTCGCTTGAATTCGGCTGTGATCAGCCGTTGAGCTTGGGTGCGCGGGCGCCGGACCGCGGCGCGACAGCATGTCGCGTCCCGGTTTCCCTGACGGCCGGCGCTTCTCGTGCCTCGCGCAGCGCAGCGATCTCGTTCTCGAATTCGTCGAGAGAGTCGAACGACTTGTAGACGCTGGCGAAGCGCAGGTAGGCCACCTGATCCAGCTCACGCAGCGGCGTGAGGATCGCGAGGCCCACCTCGTGGCTGGGGATCTCGGCGGCGCCGCGGGCCCGGACGGCCTCTTCCACCCGCTGCGCGAGCAGCGCGAGGGAGTCGTCGTCGACGGGCCGGCCCTGACAGGCCTTGCGGACACCACTCATGATCTTCGTCCGGCTGAAGGGTTCGGTGACGCCACTGCGCTTGACGACCGCGAGAACCGCCTCCTCGACGGTCGTGAACCGCTTGCCGCACTCGGGGCACGATCGGCGGCGACGGATCAGTTGACCGTCGTCGGCCTCTCGTGAGTCGACGACGCGCGAATCGGCGTGTCGGCAGTACGGACAGCGCACCGTTTCCCCCTCCGGAACCCCCGTGATCGGGATCCGGACACGCCGAAACGCAGCGCCGCGCTGGTCCAGACCAGTGCACCGCTGTGAACGGCTTGTGGATAACCCGAGGTGGAGCAACCCCAACCTGTGGATGACTTACATCCGTGTAGCCACTAGATGTTGGGGTAGACGCTAGGCCCCGGCGGACACCGACGCAAGTTCACTTGCATGCCGACGCGCCGTATTTTGCACCTCACCACCTGGGGTGATGTCACCATCACGCGTCGCGTCCGGCGAGGGCCGCGCGACGCGCCGGGGAATCGGACAACGTACCCATCCGATGATCAACTCGGGACATCGGAACAGCGCAAGTCAGGCCTGCGAAGCGGTGGTGAACAAGACGACACTCGCCAGCAGCGACATCAGGAAGAAGACACCCAGGAGCACGACCCGGCCACGCCGCGTGAGCCGCAAGGGAGGCTCGGCGTGTCGCACACCACTGACCACCATGACGATCCCCCTTCTAGGACACGCGTTCTATAGAACGCCCGTACGAGGGTCTATCAGAACAGGGGTACGGAAGTCGAGCGTTGCCGTACGACACGCCGGGAGAATCTCGTACAGATGTTTGAATATGTCGGACCTGCCGATTACGGTTTTCCGTCAAGAGGGGTCAGCCGGAAGTACGCCATCCCCACGGCGTTCCGTCCGGCTCCGCGATGCTTCACGTGCCGACGAGGCACTGGCCGACAGGGAGGGCGGACGTGTCGACCGACGACCGCACGAGTCAACAGCAACAGTCCAGGAAGCCCGAGGCCGGCGCCCCCGCCGCGCGTCGCCGGACGCCGAGCCGCTCCCGCGGTGCCGACGCCCCCCAGCTGCGGTCGGTGACACCGGTCGGCCACGTGCCCGAGGTCGTCGCCACCGACCTGACCGTCCGGCAGCGCCGCATCCTGGAGTTCATCCGGGACTGGGTGGAACGCTACGGATACCCGCCGAGTGTCCGGGAGATCGGCGAGGCCGTCGGCCTGGTGTCGCCGTCGAGCGTGGCCTACCAGCTGAAGGCGCTGGAGACCAAGGGCTACCTGCGCCGCGACCCGAACCGGCCGCGGGCGGTGGACGTCCGTGCGCCCGCCGAGATGGTGGACGACGAGGCGCTGCGGGCCGCCCGCCCCCAGCCGGCGTACGTGCCGCTGGTCGGCCGGATCGCCGCCGGTGGCCCGATCCTGGCCGAACAGGCCGTGGAGGACTTCTTCCCGCTGCCGCGCGAACTCGTCGGCGAGGGCGAGGTCTTCATGCTCGAGGTCAAGGGCGACTCGATGATCGACGCGGCGATCTGCAACGGCGACTGGGTGGTCGTCCGGCAGCAGCCCAACGCCGAGGCCGGTGACATCGTCGCCGCGATGATCGACGGTGAGGCGACCGTGAAGAGCTACCGGCAGCGCGACGGGCACGTGTGGCTGATGCCGGCGAACCCGGCGTTCGACCCGATCCCGGGTGACGACGCCACCATCATGGGTCGTGTCGTGGCGGTGCTGCGCCGCGTGTGACAGAGAAAGGGCCGGGGTCGCTGGAAATCCAGCGACCCCGGCCCTTTCTGCACGACTGACTCAGCGGCCGTTCTGCGGCGGGCGTCCCTGCGGAGGCCGGCCACCACCGCCCTGCGGCGGGCGCTGACCCTGCGGACCGGGACCACGGCCGCCCTGCTGCCCCTGCGGCGGACGACCGCCGCCCTGCTGCGGGCCGGGACCGCCGCCGTAGACGCCGGGCTGCTGCCCCTGCTGGGGACCGGGCCCACGGCCCGGCTGCTGCTGCGGACGGCCACCCTGCGGTGCGCCGCCCTGCGGCGGACGACCACCCTGCTGGGGGCGACCCTGCTGAGGCTGCGGGCCGCGACCCGGCTGCGGACCCCGCGGAGGCGGTGGTTGCTGCTGGCCGCCACGGGCCGGACCCGGCTGCTGCGGGCGACCGGGCTGCTGCTGGGCGGGCTGCGCCGGACGACCCTGCTGCGGGCCCTTCGGACCGCCACCCTGCTGCGGGCGACCCTGCTGAGGCTGCGGGCCGCGTGGCCCCTGCGGACCCCGGGGCTGCTGCTGGGGAGCTCCACCACCGCTGTACGCCGCGTTGCCCCGCGGCGGGGCACCGGCACCCGCCCCGGCCGGCGGCCCGGACTTGGCGCCGTAGACCGGACCACCACCGCCACCGGCGGCGTTGGCCGCCATGTGCCGCTGCGGCACACCGCCCACCCCGATCAGCTCGGTCTCCGGGTCGACGGTGTTGATGCCACCGCTGGGCGCCGCGTCGGCCTCGGCGGCCACCCGGGACTGCGGCGACTTGCGGAACCGCATGATGCCGAAGACACCGATGCCGACCAGGATCAGGCCGAGCGCACCGACACCGCCCACCATGTAGGTGATGTCGTCGAGGGTGAGATCGGAGTACCACGAGGCGTTGGCCGCGTCGTCCGCGGACTTCTTCGACTTCTCCGCGACGGTGGTCGCCGGGGTGTACTGCCGGATGTAGTTCTTGACCTCGTCGGTCTTACCGTTCATGTCGGAGACGGTGTAGAACGTCTTGCCGTCCGTGCCGTACGCGATCGCCTCACCGAAGGGCTCGTTCGGCAGGCCCGTGGTCCGCGGCACCTTCGTCAGCGCCGCCACCACGTTGCCGTCCGCCACATCCCACTCGAGCGCGTCGGTGTACGTCCGGAGCACGACCTTGGCACCGCCGGGGGCGACCGCGCCGCCGGTGATGGTCTTGTTGCCGATCCGGGCCAGGGCGTTGCCCTCGGTCTCGGTGGCGGAGAGCTTGATCTCGGCGACCCGCTTCATCGGCACGCCGGACTCGCCCGCCTTCAGCGCCGCCGTCGGCTTGTAGACGCCGGCCGCCGCGCCGATCTCCTTGGTCACGACCAGCGGAAGGCCGTCCCCGTCGAGCAGCAGTGCCTCGGCGTCGTGCTTGTCGCCGTCCGGGTAGGTCATCCGGAACAGTTTGGGCTCCGCCTTGCCGTCGGCCGCCATCTTCCACAGGCCGACGGTCGAGCGGGTCTCCCCGCCGTTGCGGGCGTTGTTGTCACCGATGTCGGCGATCCAGATCGTCTCGCCGTCCGGCGACAGGATCATGTCTTCGGTGTCGCGGGGGCCGGAGCCGCTGTAGTCGACCTCTTTCTCGACCTTGCAGTCCTTGTCGAGGAAGAAGACCTTCTTCTTGGCGTCGACGTCGGCGCTGTCGTTGATCGCGACGAAACCGGTCTTGGTGACCAGCAGACCGGACACCTCGTCGAGGTCCTTGTCGTCGATCTCGCAGATCTTCTTGCCCGGAGTCGACTTGGCGCTGACGGTCGGCGCCGGGGTCGGATCGTCCGCTGACGCGCTGGAGGAACCGACCATCACCAAGCCCAGACCCACGATGATCGAGCACACGAGACGCCGCATCCGCACAGTGTCGCATGCGGCGTCGCCCAAAGGTATTACGCGTGGATCAACGCTGACGGGTCTGCCCGTGAAGTCGGTTTCAACAGCAGCTTTCAACAGTGATACGCGGAAAGTTCAGCCGCGAGTTGCTCATCCACCCGTACGTGTAGCTCCGTTCCGTCGTCCAGGTGACGCGACTGCAGCACCTGACCGGACCGGTGCACCCGGGCCACCAGGTCACCCCGGTCGTACGGGAGCAGGACCCGCAGGTCGACCGCCGGCCGTGGGAGCCGGTCGGCGACGGCCTTGTGCAGCTCGTCGATGCCGAACCCGGAGCGGGCCGAGACGAACACGGCATCCGGCCATGTCCGTTTGAGCCGCAGGATCGTCTCCTCGTCGGCCGCATCGCACTTGTTGACCACCAGGAGCTCGGGGATCCGGTCGGCCCCGACCTCGCCGAGCACCTCACGAACCGCGCTGACCTGGCCCTCCGGGTCCGGGTGGGCGCCGTCCAGGACGTGCACCACCAGGTCGGCCTCGGCCACCTCCTCGAGCGTCGAGCGGAACGCCTCGACGATCTGGTGCGGAAGATGCCGGACGAACCCCACCGTGTCGGACAGGGTGAAGACCCGCCCGTCCTCGGCGGCGGTGCGCCGGGTGGTCGGGTCGAGGGTGGCGAACAGCGCGTCCTCGACCAGCACACCCGCACTCGTGAGGCGGTTGAGCAGGCTGGACTTGCCCGCGTTGGTGTAACCGGCGATGGCCACGGCGGGGACACCGCTCGCGGTACGGCGGGACCGTTTGGTCTCGCGTACCGTCTTCATGGCCTTGATCTCGCGCCGGAGTTTCGCGATGCGCGTGTTGATCCGCCGGCGGTCGATCTCCAGCTTCGTCTCGCCGGGACCACGCAGGCCCACGCCGCCGCCGTTGCCGCCACCACCGGCTCCACCGGTCTGGCGCGACAGGGTCGCACCCCAGCCGCGGAGACGGGGAAGCAGGTATTGCAGCTGGGCCAGCTCGACCTGGGCCTTGCCCTCGCGGCTCTTGGCGTGCTGGGCGAAGATGTCGAGGATCAGGGCGGTCCGGTCGACCACCTTGACCTTGACCTCCTCCTCCAGCTTGCGCAGCTGGGACGGGGAGAGCTCGCCGTCGCAGATGACGGTGTCGGCACCGGTGGAGACGACCACGTCACGCAACTCGTCGACCTTGCCCCGGCCGATGAAGGTGGCCGGGTCGGGCTGCTTGCGCCGCTGGATCAGGCCCTCGAGGACCTCGGAACCGGCGGTCTCGGCCAGCGCGGCCAGCTCGGTGAGTGAATTCTCGGCTTCGGTGACACTGCCCTCGGTCCACACCCCGACCAGCACGACCCTCTCGAGTCGCAACTGGCGGTATTCGACCTCGGTGATGTCGGTCAGCTCGGTGGAGAGACCGGCCACCCGCCTGAGCGAGTGCCGCTCCTCGAGCTCGAGATCGCCGGAGGTGAGATCCGGCTCGTCAAGGACGGGTGTCTGGTACGTGTTTCGCAAAAGTGACCTCCTACGCCCGATCGTGACATGCCACGCGGGCGAGCGCATCCACATAACAGTGGCTGACTCACAAGTAACCACCGCCGGGGAATCGACTATTCCGCAAGAGCGACAATGCGGGTGACTCACCCACCAACGTCGGAGGGACCACCGTGGTGACCACCCGCCTGCCCAGCGCAGGATTCTCGATCACGATTCGCATCGCCGTTACCGCGGACGCATCATCCATCGGACGGCTCACCACGTGCGTCGGCGAGGCCGGCGCCATCGTCACCGCGCTCGACGTGGTCGACTCCGACCCGACGCGCGTCCTGGTCGACCTGACCTGCGACACCGCCGACGCCGCGCACGCCGATCAGGTCGTCAAGCAGCTGGAGTCGCAGGACGGTGTGGACGTCCGCAAGGTGTCCGACCGGACCTTCCTGCTGCACCTCGGCGGCAAGATCGAGGTCAGCTCCAAGGTCGCGCTGCGCAACCGTGACGAGCTCTCGATGGCGTACACCCCCGGTGTGGCCCGGGTCTGCATGGCCATCGCGGAGAACCCGGCCGACGCCCGCCGCCTGACCATCAAGCGCAACACCGTGGCCGTGGTCAGCGACGGCTCGGCCGTCCTGGGACTGGGCAATATCGGACCGGCCGCCGCCATGCCGGTGATGGAGGGCAAAGCCGCCCTGTTCAAGCGCTTCGGCGGCGTCGACGCCTGGCCGGTGGTCCTGGACACCCAGGACACCGACGAGATCGTCAAGATCGTCAAGGCCATCGCACCGGCCTACGGCGGCATCAACCTGGAGGACATCGCGGCGCCCCGCTGCTTCGAGATCGAGGCGCGGCTCCGCGAACAGCTGGACATCCCGGTCTTCCACGACGACCAGCACGGCACCGCGATCTGCGTGCTGGCCGCGCTCACCAACGCGCTGCGGGTCGTGGGCAAGCGCATGGAGGACGTCAAGGTCGTCGTCTCCGGAGCCGGCGCGGCCGGCACCGCCATCATGAAACTGCTGCTCCGCCAGGGTGTCGGCGACATCATCGCCTACGATCGGGCGGGCGCGCTGCACCGCGGCATGGACGGTCTCAACGAGGCCATGCAGTGGCTCGCCGACCACACCAACAAGGCCAACTACTCGGGTGACCTGCCCGGCGCGATCGTCGGCGCGGACGTCTTCATCGGCGTCTCCGCCCCGAACCTGCTGACCGGCGACGACATCGCCAGGATGGCCGAGAAGTCGATCGTCTTCGCGATGGCCAACCCGGACCCCGAGGTCGACCCGCGCGAGGCCCGCAAGCACGCCGCCGTCGTCGCCACCGGCCGCTCCGACCAGCCCAACCAGATCAACAACGTGCTGGCGTTCCCCGGCGTCTTCCGCGGCATGCTCGACGTCAGCGCCGAGGAGTTCACCGAGGAGATGGCCCTGGCCGCGGCCCGCGCCATCGCCGACGTGGTGGGCGAGGACAAGCTCAACCCCACCGTGATCATCCCCAGCGTGTTCGACGCGCGCGTCACCCCGGCGGTCGCCGCGGCCATCCGCGCGGTGGTCAAGGGGGTGCCGGCACCCGTGAACCCGGCCGCCACCCCGGAGTCCGAGCTCGACCAGGCGCCGGAAGGCATCTTCTAGAACCGGCCTTCCCGGTCGTCCAGGCCCACGAGGTCGTCCAAGACTTCAAGATCGTCCACGGCTTCAAGGTCAAAATCGGACAACCGATGTCGTAGCGGGGTGGGTGGTGCAGACCGTCGCTCCCGCCGAGGGCCCCGGAGAGCTTCGCTGGCCGCTGACGCGTCCAGATCGCGAAGCCCTCCGGGGCGACCTGCGTGAGTGGTCACCCCCACCCACCCGGCGTGGTGACTTCAACCGCCCACAGCGTCCTAAAACGCCACGGACGTCGACGTGTGCGGGAATGGGGGCGCTACGGGTGGGCGCGGGACCAACCGGTCAGCTCGCCCACGCAATCGGTGATCAGGCCGGACACGCCCGCCTCGACCAGGGCCGGCCACTGTGACATGTCGTTCGGGGTCCAGGGCATGACGCCGATGCCGGCCGCCGACAACTCGGCCATCACCGCCGGACCGCCCAGTACGTCGTCGACCGGCGGATTGCAGAAGATCGCGCCCGTCTCCGCGGCCAGCGACGACGTCTCGGCGTCGAACCGGAACAGCAGCAGGCCCCGGCGCACCTCCGGAGCCACCTCGCGGCATTTGCGCACCACGTCCGGGTCGAAGCTCTGCAGCACCGTACGACCCAGCAGGTCCCGTTCGGCCAACTGGTCCACGATCGTCTTGACCTCGGCGAGCGTGGCCGGTGACTTGATCTCCACGAGCAGTTCGGCGGCGGCCGGGAGCAGCAGATCGAGGGTCTCGGCCAGGGTCGGCACCCGCAGGCCGGCGAACTCCGGCCCGAACCACGAACCGGCGTCCAGCCCGGCGATCTCGTCGTGCCGCAACTCCCACACCCGGCCGTGCCCCGACGTGGTCCGGTCGACCGTCCGGTCGTGAATCACCACGGGCACACCGTCGGCGGTCACCCGCACGTCGAACTCGACGAACGTGGCGCCCGCCCGGACCGCGGCGGCGAAGGCGGGCAGCGTGTTCTCCGGCGCGACCGCGGAGTAGCCCCGGTGCGCGACACGATGCAGCATCAGCGCATCCCGCCGATCCGAGTCTCCCGGCCGCCCGAAGAACTAACGGCCCGAGGACGAGCCGGTGCGGGACGGGGACGTTCGGGACGAGCCGGTGCAGGACAAGCCTGTTCGGGGCGAACGGCCTTAGGGCGAATTGTCGGAAGACAAGCGACCTGAACACCGGCCGTCCGGAGACGAGCCTCCTGAGCACGAACCGACAGCGAACGACCCGAATGCGAACGATCCGGCTGCGAACGCATGATCAGTGGACGAGCGCACCGAAGGCGAACAGCAGGACCGGGCATCAGCGGACCGGGCATCAGCGGGCCTCGCCGTCGGCCACCAGCACCGCCGGGCCGGCCAGCCACCAGCCGGACTCGTCGTGGGTGACGACCAGACGGCCACCCCGAACGTCCACGGCGACCGAACCCCGGTCCAGCCCGGCGTCGCGCAACGCCACCGCGCCGACCGCCAGCGCACCGGTCCCGCAGGACAGAGTCTCGCCGGAGCCGCGCTCGTGCACCCGCATGCGGACGTGCCCGTCCCGGCCGTCGAGCGGCTCGGCCGGCTCGACGAACTCGACGTTCACCCCGGACGGGAACACCCGGGCGTCGTGACCGGGGGCCGTCGTCAGATCCAGGGACTCCAGGGTCACCCCGTCGTGCAGGCCGCAGACCAGATGCGGGTTCCCGCAGTCCACCGCCACACCCGGGACGGTCAGGGCGCCCAGGGTCGCGGTGCTTCCCGCGTACACCGAAGGGGTCTTCATCCGCACCCGGATGGACGCCCCCTCGACCAGCGCGACCATGATCCCGGCTCGGGTGGCCACCGGCAGACCCTCGGGTCCCGGGGTCGCGAGTCCGTTCTCGATCAGGTAACGGACGAACACCCGGACGCCGTTGCCGCACATCTCGGCGACCGAGCCGTCGCTGTTGCGGTAGTCCATGAACCACTCGGCGGCACCGGCCTGACCGGCGCCCTCCGGAATTTTGGCGCTGCGCACCACCCGCAGCACGCCGTCACCGCCGATGCCGAACCGGCGGTCGCAGAGTTCCGCGACGCGCTCCGGGGACAGGTCCCGCTCCCCGTCCGGGTCGGGGACGATGACGAAGTCGTTGCCAGTTCCGTGGCCCTTGGTAAAACGCACGCCGCCCATCATCGCGCAAGCTCCTGTCAACCCGCCAAGAGCATCAGCGCGCCGGGAGGGCCGGCTCGGTCACGTGCCCCGTCGCCTCTCCCGTCGCCTCTCCCGTCGCCTCTCCCGTCGTCCGTTCCGTCGTCCGTTCCGTCGCCTGGTTCCCGGAGCGGCGGACGTCCCTTTCCCGGCACATCAACCCGACGGGCAGGTCAGCCCTCGACGGGCAGGTCAGCCCTCCAGGAGCGCCAGCGCGGCACGGACCAGCGACGGGTCGGCGCCGTCCAGCCACACGATCGACGAATCCCGGCGGAACCAGGACCGCTGACGCCTGACGAACTGGCGAGTCCGCAGCACCGTGTCCGCTTTTGCACTCTCCTCGGTGAGCGTGCCGTCGATCTGCGCAAGCGCCTGCCGATAGCCCAATGCGTGCGGGGCGGTCCGGCCCTCACGGATGCCGTCGAGCCCCCTGACCTCGTCGACCAGGCCCGCCTCCCACATCAGGTCGACACGCCGGGCGATCCGCTCGTCCAGGTCGGCCGGGTCCCGCTCGACGCCCACCTGGACGGCGTCGTAGACCGGTTTCGGATCAGGCAGCGACGCGGTGAACGGCCGTCCGGTCAGCTCGATCACCTCGAGCGCCCGGACGACACGCCGCCCGTTCGACGGCAGGATCTTGCCGGCCGCCTCCGGGTCGCGGTCGCGCAGACGTTCGTGCAGCAACCCGGAACCCCGCTCGGCCAGCTCCTCCTCCAGCCGCGCCCGGATCACCGGGTCGGTGCCGGGGAACTCGAAGTCCTCCAGCACCGCGCGCACGTAGAGACCGGAGCCACCGACCAGCAGCGGCACCCGTCCCCGGCCGAGGATGTCGTCGATCGCCGCGCGGGCCAGCCGCTGGTACTCCGCGACGGCCGCCGGCTCGCGCACGTCCCAGATGTCGAGCAGATGATGGGGTAGGCCCTGACGCTCCGCCGGAGTCAGCTTGGCGGTGCCGATGTCCATCCCGCGGTAGAGCTGCATCGAGTCCGCGTTGACCACCTCACCGCCCAGCTCGTGGGCGAGAGCGATGCTCAGGGCCGACTTGCCGGCCGCCGTCGGACCGACGACGGTGACCACGTTGCGACCTGTCCGGAACGGCACGAACCAACCGTAGGACACCGTTGTGTCACGGTCGTCGGCGGGAGCTTTCCCCTAACCGGGTTGGACCTGTGACAATGCGCGAGAAAGAATGCCGGTGGGAAGGTTGGCATTCAGACTGCGCTGTGGCGGTGGCCACGGGCCCGGTTCGGGCCGGTGACGCCGGGAGGACGAGGATGAGCTCATGAACGACTGGACGACCTTCGGGCGCGTGGATGCCGACGGCACCGTGTACGTGAAGACCGGCGAGGGTGACCGGGTGGTCGGCTCCTGGCAGGCGGGCACCCCCGAGGAGGGGCTGGCCCACTTCGCCCGGCGATTCGAGGACCTGGTGACCGAGGTCGACCTCGTCGAGGCTCGCCTCAAGTCCGGCGCCGCCGACGCGTCACACTCGCTGACCAGCGTCAAGCGCCTGCGCACGACGCTCGACGAGGCGCACGTGGTGGGTGACATCGACGGGCTCGGCGCCCGCCTCGAGCGCCTGTCCGCCCTCGCCGAGGAGAAGGCCGGGGAGGCCCGCGCCGCCCGCGAGGTGGCCCGGACCGAGGCACTGGCCCGCAAGACCGCCCTGGTCGAGGAGGCGGAGAAGATCGCCGCCGACGCCACCGGGTGGAAGACGGCCGGCGACCGGCTCAAGGAGATCCTCGACGAGTGGAAAGCCATCCGCGGCGTCGACAAGAAGACCGACGGTGAGCTGTGGAAGCGGTTCGCCGCCGCCCGGGACGGCTTCACCCGCCGCCGTGGCGCCCACTTCGCCACCCTCGACGGTCAGCGCAAGCAGGCGCAGACCGCCAAGGAGGAGCTGGTCAAGGAAGCCGAGGCGATCTCCGGCTCGGACGAGTGGAACACCACTGCCAACCGTCTCAAGGACCTGATGACGGAGTGGAAGGCGGCGCCCCGTGCCGCCAAGGAGGCCGAGCAGCGCCTCTGGGAACGTTTCCGGGCCGCTCAGGACGCGTTCTTCACCCGCCGCAGCGAGGTCTTCTCGGCCCGCGACGCGGAGTACCAGGGCAACCTGGACAAGAAGCAGGCCATCCTGGCCGAGCTCGAGGCGGTCGACGTGGACGCGGACGCCCGCGCCGCGCAGAACAAGCTTCGTGACGCGCAGGCCGCATGGCACGACGCCGGACGGGTGCCGCGGGAGGCCGCCGCTTCGCTGGACCGCCGCTGGCGTGCCGCCGAGGAGCGGATCCGGGTCGCGATGGACTCCGCGTGGCGCAAGACCAGCCCGCAGGACAACCCGCTGCTGCGTCAGATGCGTGACCAGGTGGCGGAGGCCGAGCAGCGGCTGGAGCGGGCCAAGGCGGCCGGCGACAACCGCCGGATCAAGGAGGCCGAGCAGGCGCTCACCTCGAAGAAGCAGTTCCTCGCCCTGGCCGAGCAGACCAGCTGAGGGTTGCGCTTTCGCGCGAAGGCGGCGGGCCGTTGTCCGCCGCCTTCGGCGTTTCCGGGGTACGCCCGAAAGCACTCCCGTAGCGGCGGCATCAACCCGTGCTCGCCACACGCCCGCCCGGACGGCCGTCACGTGTTCACGTTGGCGGCCCGTTCAGACGCGGCTGGTCAGACGCGGCTGGTCCAAGAGCAGCTGGTCCAAGAGCAGCTGGTCCAGGGGCGGCTGGCCCAAGGGCGGCACTGGCAGCCCGATCAGACGGCTCCTGCCTCGACGGGCACCCGTGCCCGACAAATCCCCTGTCTAGCGGATCTGTCGGGCCAGAGGCGACGTCACGGCGGCGCGGCCGTCGACGTCAGAGCAGCGCGGCCGTCGGCCTCAGAGCAGCGCGGCCGTCGGCCTCAGAGCAGCGTCAGATGGCGCAGCCGTCGGCGGGCGGCAGCGGAGCCGGGACGCCGATCGTCGGCAGGCCCAGTGAGACGCCCTTGAGCTTCGGGGTGCGGCCCGTCTCGAACATGTCGCCGGCCCGGGTGCGCCGGTGGCTGAGCGGAGCGCCGTCTGCGTTCAGGTGGTGCGGGGCGGCGTAGGTGATCACGGTCTCGACGATGTCGCCGGGACGCGGGGCCAGGGGGCCGGTGAGTTCGCCGGTGGCGAAGTGCACGAGGCGGCCGTCGCGGGCCCGTCCGCTCATCCGGCCGGTCCGCTCGTCCTTGCGGCCCTCGCCGACCGCGACCAGAACCTCGACCTTCTCGCCGACGAGCTTCTTGTTCTCCGCCCAGCTGATCTCCTCGAGGGTGGCGATCAGGCGCTCGTAACGCTCCTGGACGACCTTCTTGGGGACCTGCTCCTCCATGGTCGCGGCGGGGGTGCCGGGACGCTTGGAGTACTGGAACGTGAAGGCGCTGGAGAAGCGTGCCTTGCGGACCACCTCGAGGGTCTGCTCGAAGTCCTCGTCGGTCTCGCCCGGGAACCCGACGATGATGTCGGTGGTGATCGCGGCGTCGGGCATCGCGGCCCGGACCTTCTCGATGATGCCCAGGTATTTCTCCTGGCGGTAGCTGCGGCGCATGGCCTTGAGCACCCGGTCGGAGCCGGACTGCAGTGGCATGTGCAGCGAGTGGCACACGTTCGGCGTCTCGGCCATCGCGGCGATCACGTCGTCGGTGAAGTCCTTGGGGTGCGGGCTGGTGAACCGGACCCGTTCCAGGCCGTCCACCTCACCGCAGGCGCGCAGCAGCTTGCCGAAGGCCAGCCGGTCGCCGAACTCGACGCCGTACGAGTTGACGTTCTGCCCGAGCAGGGTGACCTCGGAGACGCCCTCGGCGACCAGGGCACGGACCTCGGCCAGGATCTCGCCGGGGCGGCGGTCCTTCTCCTTGCCGCGCAGCGACGGGACGATGCAGAACGTGCAGGTGTTGTTGCAGCCCACCGAGATGGAGACCCAGCCGGCGTAGTTCGACTCGCGCTTGGTGGGCAGCGTCGACGGGAAGACCTCGAGCGACTCGAGGAGTTCGACCTGGGCCTCCTCGTTGTGCCGCGCGCGTTCCAGCAGGGTGGGCAGCGAGCCGATGTTGTGGGTGCCGAAGACGACGTCGACCCAGGGCGCCTTCTTGACGATCTCGCCCTGGTCCTTCTGCGCCAGGCAGCCACCGACGGCGATCTGCATGCCCGGGTTCTTGACCTTGGTGGGGCGCAGGTGGCCGAGATTGCCGTAGAGACGGTTGTCGGCGTTCTCGCGGACGGCGCAGGTGTTGAAGACGACCACGTCGGCCGTGTCCGCGGCGGCGGCCCGGATGTAACCGGCGTCCTCCATCAGGCCGGAGATCCGCTCGCTGTCGTGCACGTTCATCTGGCAGCCGTAGGTGCGCACGTCATAGGTGCGCTGCCCGGTTTCTTGGTGGGCGCTGCCCTGCATCTCGGTAGTCATGGCAATGAACCACGCTACCTCTTAAGCCGCAGCGGGACGCTCCGGCGTGGGGGTCGGTTTGAAGCGCGAACGGCCACACCCGTCGGCCAGCACACAGGCCGGGTCGGCTCCGGTGCACGGCCGGACGTGCCGGCGTTCCACACCGTCGTCGGTCTCCCGTTCGTCGACGTGTACGGCGCGTAATGTCCCGTCGGGTTCGGCGAGCACGTACCGCGACGGGTTGAGGGTGTCGTCGGGCAGCAGGACCGCGACGCCGAGCCGGACCGCAACGGCGCTCGCGACGGTCTCCTCGGCGACGTCGGAGGGGGCCAAATAGACGTCGATCACGGTCGGGAGGTCACCGCCGACGTGATAGACGTCGCAGAGCAGAGCGCCTGCAGGGCCGGGTGGTCCGAGGTCGAGGACCGGGCGTTCGAGGGCGCCGGCCAGGGCGCCGCGCACCCGGCCGGGGTCGATTCGTCCCGCGGCACACCAGTTCCAGAGGTCGTCCGCCAGGAAGCCGTCCGCCATACCCATCATGGTGTACACCCCTCGAGCCCCGGACCGGCTGCGTTACCGCTCCGTGACCATTCTCGACACAATCCGATACGGAGCGACCCCTAGGGTGTGTGCATTCGAGTGAACCGACGAGCGGATGGACCAGGGGTGACAGACGAGGCTCTCATCGACCTTGTGGGCGTCAACAAGTGGTTCGGCCCCTTGCACGTGCTGCAGGACGTGGACCTGTCTGTTGCGCGCGGCGAGGTGGTCGTCGTGATCGGACCTTCGGGGTCCGGCAAATCGACGCTGTGCCGTTCCATCAACCGGCTGGAGCCGATCGACTCCGGCTCGATCATCTTCGACGGACAACCGCTGCCGGCTGAGGGCAAGGCTCTTGCCAAGCTGCGCAGCGAGGTCGGCATGGTCTTCCAGTCCTTCAACCTGTTCGCACACAAGACCATCCTGCAGAACGTGATGCTGGGTCCGGTCAAGGTGCGTAAGGAGAAGACGGCAGTGGTCCGTGAGCGGGCCCTGTCGCTGCTGGAACGGGTCGGCATCGCCAGTCAGGCGGAGAAATATCCGGCTCAGCTCTCCGGCGGTCAGCAGCAGCGGGTGGCGATCGCCCGCGCGCTCGCCATGCAGCCCAAGGCGCTGCTGTTCGACGAGCCGACCAGTGCGCTCGACCCGGAGATGGTCGGCGAGGTGCTGGACGTGATGACGTCGCTGGCCAAAGAGGGGATGACCATGGTGGTCGTCACCCATGAGATGGGCTTCGCCCGGCACGCGGCCAACCGCGTGGTCTTCATGGCCGACGGCCAGCTGGTGGAGCAGGCGCCGCCCGCGGAGTTCTTCGCGAACCCGCAGAGCGACCGCGCCAAGGACTTCCTTTCCAAGATCCTCACGCACTGACGTGCCCCTCGGGTCCGCCGCCCCCGCGGCTGCCCGATCGAAGAAGGAGAAACAGAGATATGCGTTTCACGCGCGTAGCCGCACTGGCCACGGTTGCGGCCCTTTCGTTCGGCATCGCCGCCTGTGGCGGTAGCGACGACTCCACCGAGAGCAGCGGTGGCGAGGCGAAGACCTTCGCCGCGGGCAGCACGATGGAGAAGCTGAACAAGGCGGGTTCGATCAAGGTCGGCACCAAGTTCGACCAGCCCGGCTTCGGTCTCAAGGGCCTCTCCGGCAAGCCGGAGGGCTTCGACGTCGAGGTCGCGAAGATCATCGTCAAGGAACTCGGCATCGCCGAGGACAAGATCGAGTACGTCGAGACGCCGTCGAAGGTCCGTGAGGACGCGATCGTCAACAGCAACGTCGACTTCGTCGTCGCGACCTACACGATCAACGACGAGCGCAAGAAGCGCATCGCGTTCGCCGGGCCGTACTACGAGGCCGGCCAGAACATCCTGGTCAAGGCGGACGACGCCGCGATCACCGGGCCGGACTCGTTCAAGGACGGCACGCAGAAGGTCTGCTCGGTCACCGGCTCGACCCCGGCCGAGACGATCAAGACCTACGTCAAGGACGTCGCCTCGCAGGTCGTGCTCTTCGACACCTACGACAAGTGCGTCACCGCGCTCGACGGTGGCCAGGTCAACGCCGTGACCACGGACAACGTCATCCTCCTCGGCTACATCGCCAAGAACGAGGGCAAGTACAAGCTGGCCGGCGAGAACTTCACCAAGGAGCCGTACGGCATCGGTGTGAAGCTCGAGGACACCGCGTTCCGCACCTTCATCAACGAGACCCTGGAGAAGGCGTTCCAGGACGGTAGCTGGAAGAAGGCCTGGGACGACACCGCCGGCAAGTTCGGCGCGGAGCTCGGCACCGCCCCGACCGTCGACAAGTACTGACATTCACCGTCACTGATCAGAAGTTGGGGAGGAAGTTCGACCCGTGAATGTGCTCATCGACAGGTTCGACGTCTTCGCGGGCGGCTTCTGGCTCACCTTCCAGATCTGCGTGCTCGCCGCGATCGGCGCCCTCGTGCTGGGCGCCGTCGTGGCGGTACTGCGAATCTCTCCGGTGCCGCCGCTGCGAGCCCTCGGTACGGCGTACGTCACCGTCTTCCGCAACATGCCGCTGACCGTGGTGATGTTCTTCGCCGCGTTCGGTCTGCCGGTGCTCGGCTCCAACGCCGACTTCCTGCGCATCCCGGTGCTGGACCAGGTCTTCACCCGGCTCGGCACCGACCTGCCCTACTTCCGGTTCGCCCTGATCGCGCTGGTGCTCTACACCGCCGCCTTCGTCTGTGAGGCGCTCCGCTCCGGCGTCAACGCGGTCTCGCCAGGCCAGGCCGAGGCGGCCCGGGCGATCGGCATGACCTTCACCCAGAACCTGCGCTTCGTGGTCCTGCCGCAGTCGTGGAAGGCCTGCATCGTGCCGCTCGGTTCGGTGATCATCGCGATGATCAAGAACTCGGCACTGATCGGCTTCTTCGGCGTGGTCGGTGACCTCTCGCAGAGCGCCGACCAGCTCACCTCGGCGGAGGGATTCGCCTTCGTGCCCGTCGCCATCGGCATCTCGATCGGATACCTGATCATGACCGTGCCCCTCGGCGCCCTCCTCGACCGGATCGAGCGGCGGCAGGCGGTGGCCGCCCGATGAGCCAGCAGAGCGTGCTGTACGACGTGCCCGGACCGCGGCAGCGCCGACTGACCCTGGTCCTGAGCATCCTGGTCGGTCTGCTGATCCTCGTCGGGGCGTACTTCCTGGTCTACCTGCCCATGGACGAGAAGGGCCAGCTCACGCTGGAACTCTGGGGCCCGCTGATCGACCCGGGCAACGAGAACTTCAGCGCCGTCTGGGACCGGATCTCCGTCGGCATCGTCAACACACTGACCGCCGCGGCGCTCGCGATCGTCAGCTCGCTGGCGATCGGCACGCTTGTCGCGGTCCTGCGGATCCAGCTCAAAACCCTGGTCAAGCGCCGGTTCACCGGGTTCGCAACGCCGGTCTCCTACCTGCTGCGCGGTCTGAGCTGGCTGCTCTCGGCGGTCACCCGAGTCTGCATCGAGGTGTTCCGCGGCCTGCCCGTGGTCCTGACGATCTTCTTCGTGGCCCGCGGGCTGCCGGAGTTCGGCATCACCATGGACACGCTGTTCTACCTGGTGATCGGCCTGACCATCTACAACTCCGTGGTCATCGCCGAAATCCTGCGCTCCGGCATGGAGGGCCTGCCGCCGGGACAACGCGAGGCGGCGGCCGCAATCGGCCTCTCCCCGCTGCAGACGACGATCATCGTTCTGCTGCCGCAGGCCTTCCGGATCATGCTGCCGGCCCTGATCAGTCAGCTGGTCGTGGTTCTCAAGGACACCTCGCTGGGCTTCATCATCAGCTACGAGGAGATCCTGAACATCGGCAAGCAGATCATCGGCGCGCTGAGCAACCCGATCCAGGTCTACATCGTGATCGCGGTGCTGTTCATCCTGGTGAACTACTCGCTGTCCAAGCTCGCCCAGTACGTGCAGCGGCGCCTGGCCCGGGGACGCAAGACGGCGGACACGCCGACCCAGAACCCGCCGGCCGTGGCACTGGTGTCACAGGCCGAGGGCGGCGCCAGCGGCGTCTAGGCGCCATCAGATTCGGTCAAACGGCCGCTCACCTCTCGGGGTGGGCGGCCGTTGCCGTCCGTCAGCGCAGAAAACCCTCCGCGTGTTGATTTCGGGCGCCGTGGACGCCCCAACTCAACACACACCCACCACCGTGGTGAATTCGGGCGCCCTCAACGCCCCAACTCAACACACACCCACCACCGTGGTGAATTCGGGCGCCGTCGACGCCCCAACTCAACACGCCTGGGTTGGGGCATGAGCCGGCGGGCGCGGGCGGCCGGGAGTGGGCACGGTGCCGGGCGCCGCCGGCTCCGGGGCGGTGGTGGTGCGGTTGGTGAGGTGTGGCTCGTACCCTCGGAAAGGTCTTATCGGGCTAGTTCCGTGACTCGGGACTCTCGCACGACCGTGACGCGGATCTGGCCGGGGTAGGTCAGCTCCTCCTCGATCTGCTTCGCCACGTCGCGGGCCAGGACCGCGGCGCCGATGTCGTCGATGTCGTCGGGGCGGACCATCACCCGGATCTCGCGGCCGGCCTGCATCGCGAAGACCTTCTCGACGCCGATCTTGCCGCCGGCGATCTCCTCGATCCGCTCCAGGCGCTTGACGTAGGCCTCGAGGCTCTCCCGGCGCGCGCCCGGGCGGCCACCGGAACAGGCGTCCGAGGCCTGGGTCAGCACCGCCTCGATGGTCTGCGGCGGCACCTCGTTGTGGTGTGCCTCGATCGCGTGCACGATGTCCTCGTGCTCGCCGTACTTGCGAGCCAGGTCCGCACCGATCAGCGCGTGACTGCCCTCCACCTCGTGGGTCAGCGCCTTGCCGATGTCGTGCAGGAACGCGGCGCGCTTCATGGTCGCCACGTCCAGGCCCATCTCGGCGGCCATGATGCCGGCGATGTGCGCGGTCTCCACCAGGTGCTTCAACACGTTCTGTCCGTAACTGGTGCGGTAGCGCAGGCGGCCCAGCAGTTTCGCCATCTCCGGGTGGATGTCGGTGATCCCGACGTCGACCAGCGCGTCCTCGGCCGCCCGGTCACAGAGCCGGTCGACCTCGCTCTTGGCCGACTCGAAGACCTCCTCGATCCGGTGCGGGTGGATCCGGCCGTCGAGCACCAGCTTCTCCAGCGTCAGGCGGCCCACCTCCCGGCGCACCGGGTCGAAGCAGGACAGCAGCACCGCCTCCGGGGTGTCGTCGATGATCAGGTTGACCCCGGTGGTCGACTCGAAGGCCCGGATGTTGCGGCCTTCCCGGCCGATGATCCGGCCCTTCATCTCGTCACTCGGAAGGTGCAGCACGCTGACCACGCTCTCCGCGGTCTGTTCACTCGCGATCCGCTGAATCGCGTCGACCACGATGTGCCGGGCGCGGGTGTCCGCGGTGTTGCGGGCGTCGGTCTCGATGTCGCGGACCAGGATCGCCGCCTCGCGCTTCGCCTGCCCCTCGATGGCGTCGATCAGCTCGACCCGGGCGGTGTCCGCGGTCAGGCCCGCGATCCGCTCCAGCTCACGGCGCTTGACCTCCTCGTTGCGGGCCACCTCGGCCTCGCGGGCGGTCAACTCCGACTCGCGGGAGCTGAGGTCGGACTCCAGCGTGGTGAGGCGGCGTTCCCGCTCGAGCAGGCGTTCCACCTCCTCGGCGTGCAGGCGTTCCCGCTCGTCGATGCGGGCGGCGCGGCGCTCCACCTCCGCGGACTGCTCCTTGACCGTGGCGTTGAGCAGCGCGATCTCCCGCTCGCCGGAGCGCCGGGCCGCGGCCCGGACCTGCTCGGCGTCCGACTCGGCCTGCCGGTGGGCGTGCTCCAGGATGGTGTCGGCCTCGGTGTGCGCGGCTTCCAGAACCCGGCGGGCCTCGGCACGGGCGGAGGACGCCTCGGCCTTGGCGGCGGCGGTCTCCGCACGAACGGTCGCTGCTTTCGCGTCCGCGGCGGCTACCTTGGCCTGCGCGTCCCCGACCCGGTCCTGCGCGTGCTGGCGGTCCGCGCTGAGCCGGCGCAGGGCACGGGCGCCCAGGAGCAGACCGACTGTCACGGATACGGCGAGCACGACGATCGCTACTACGAGCACCCAGTACTCGGGGGTCATCTCGCCGCGTCTCCCTTCGCCGCCGGCGCGGTGTGCACGCGCGCGGGCTATGTGCGGGATGCCCGACCAAAGACAGACGACCGCAGACGGCACCGGGCCCCGGGCCCGACACTCTCCTCCCGTGCGCGCACCCGTGGTGGGGCACGTCCGGCTCCGGCGTCCGCCACGCCGCCGCAGCACGCCCGATCGGGACGCGCCCTCGTCGCGCACCCGCCGGTCAGCGGGTGCCCTCGTGGCGTGTCCGTCGCGGGTCGGCTCGATACGGCAGCGAGATCGGCATGTGCCGGAGTCGGCATACACCTGCCGGATTCCGGCCGTCTCCGGTTGCTTCTCCACCGCCGGCCTTTCGGCTGTCGGCTGAGAACCGGTACGAGTCTCCCTGCCGCGGTCGACTCAGGAGCCCGGAGACCCGCGGATCGGGTATGCCTCCCGGCTCCGGGTCGGCCACGTGCCGCTCGGATCAGAGTGTGTGGAGTTGTGGGGTTGACCGCCGGTATGTCATGCCGCCGGCCACGCGGTCAGCGGCCGGCGGGCGCATCGAACTTGCATCCGTGCAAGTTCAAGTGATGCCGTAATGTAATGCGATCTATGTTGTGTCTGTTGCTTGCAATGGTCGAACAAACCTTGTGTAACGCGAGGCTAGGTCGCAAGCACCGCTTCGGTCAAGGACTCATGATTCGGCAGCGGATAGGACGTACGGCACAGACGCGCTTACGCCCAGCTCACGATCTCAGCGGGATATTTCCGGCGTACCGTGCGATGACGCCCTCGAGTCGCGGCCCCACCTCTGCCTCAGCGCCGCCTCGACGGGTCGGCCCCTGCCGCGAGAGCGAGGGAATGCAACACGGAGCGTGACAAGAACGGGTGATGTGGTGGCCGGCTCCACCGCCACGGCCACGTGGACGCCACGGAAGATCCCGCCGAAGGGATGACAGAGGAAGGATCCTCACATCAGGACTATATCGGTGGGAGCCGCGTAGATCGGGCCATTACCGGCTGTTCGCGATCAGGGCGGGCCGGTGTCGAACCGGCCCGCGTCACTGCCCTGCGGCCTCGTCGGCCAGGGCGTCGGCATCCAGGTTGTCGGCGAACTCGGCGGCCTCGGCATCCCGCTCGGCCAAGGCGTCCTTGACGGCCCGGATCGCCACGCCGGCCGGGTAGCCCTTGCGGGCGAGCATCGCCACCAGGCGGCGGAACACGGCATCCGGCGCGCCCCGGGCGGTACGGAGTTTCCGGTCGACCAGGGCACGGGCGGTCTCCGCCTCGGCCTCGTCGTCGACCGCCTCCAGGGCCTCGGTGGCCACCTCGGCGTCCACCCCACGCTGACGCAGCTCGTTGGCGAGCGCGCGCCGGCCCAGCCCTCGGCCGTGGTGCCGGCTGGACACCCAGGCGCGTGCGAACGCGGCATCGTCGATGATGCCGACCTCGTCGTAACGGTCGAGGACCTCGGCGATCACCTCATCGGAGATCTCCTTGCGGGCCAGGGCCTTCGCCAGCTCGGCCCGGGTCCGGGGGCGGACGGCGAGCTGGCGCAGACAGATCTCCCGGGCCACCTCGGACTCGTCCCGCGGTTCGGGCCGGGGCGCGTCGGCACCCCGGGAATTCCGATCTGGGCGCGCGTCGGCACCCCGGGAATTCCGGCCCGGGCGGGCGTCGGCATCCCGGGAGTCCTGGTCCGGGTGCGCGTCAGCGCCGGCCCGGGGCGGGATGGCATCCCATCCACGCCCGGACCGTGCGCCACGTCGTCCGGCCATCGCGGACTACCCGCCGATCAGAAGTCGACCGGCGGCAGCTCGGGGCCACCGGCCGCGTCGTTGGCACTCTGGCCGACGCCGAGCTTCTCGAGGATCTTCTTCTCGATCTCGGCGGCGACGTCCGGGTTCTCCTTGAGGAACTCCCGGGCCTTCTCCTTGCCCTGGCCGAGCTGGTCGCCGTCGTACGTGTACCAGGCACCGGACTTACGGACGATGCTCTGCTCGACGCCGACGTCGATGAGCGAGCCCTCCCGCGAGATGCCCTTGCCATACATGATGTCGAACTCGGCCTGCTTGAACGGCGCGGCCACCTTGTTCTTGACGACCTTGACCCGGGTGCGGTTGCCGACCACGTCGGTGCCGTCCTTCAGGCTCTCGATGCGGCGCACGTCGAGCCGGACCGAGGCGTAGAACTTCAGCGCACGGCCACCGGTCGTGGTCTCGGGCGAGCCGAACATGACGCCGATCTTCTCGCGGAGCTGGTTGATGAAGATCGCCGTGGTGCCGGTGTTGCTCAGCACACCCGTGATCTTCCGCAGCGCCTGGCTCATCAGTCGCGCCTGCAGACCGACGTGACTGTCGCCCATCTCACCCTCGATCTCGGCACGCGGCACGAGGGCGGCGACCGAGTCGATGACGATGATGTCTAGGGCGCCCGAGCGGATCAGCATGTCGGCGATCTCGAGCGCCTGCTCACCGGTGTCCGGCTGCGAGATGAGCAGGGCGTCGGTGTCGACACCGAGGGCCTGCGCGTAGTCGGGGTCGAGAGCGTGCTCGGCGTCGATGAACGCCGCGAGCCCACCGGCCTTCTGCGCGTTGGCGACCGCGTGCAGGGCGACCGTCGTCTTACCGCTCGACTCCGGGCCGTAGACCTCGACGACCCGGCCGCGCGGCAGGCCGCCGACGCCGAGCGCGATGTCGAGGGCGATGGAGCTGGTCGGGATGACGGCGGTCTGCACGACCGGCCGCTCCCCGAGCCGCATCACGGAGCCCTTGCCGAACTGCTTGTCGATCTGTGCCAGCGCGAGTTCGAGCGCCTTTTCCCTATCCGGTCCTGCTGCCATTGCCGCCACCCCTGTATTCGACTTCGCGTTCTTCGTCGAAGAGCTCTTGTTCACCACGGCCGACACGGTATGCGGTGGGTACGACAAAAATCATCCACCCCACCTCCGGCTGTGGATGGCCGAGCCGCTGTGGACAATAGCCGAACACCTGTACGACGATCGAGTGACACGCCAGAACAAACGTTCTAAAGCAGCTCAGCGTAGTCGCGAGGGCACACGATCGGGGTATGCCGCCACCACCGCGCGCCAGATGGTAACGGTTTCGACACCCTGAGCAATCGCCTCGTTGATGGTCCGGCCGTCGAGCGCCGAGAACGCCTGATCCGCCGCGATGCTCCGGGCATAACCGGATCCGAACGACTGCTCGAGTCGTCCCCAGAATTCTGTCAACCGCACCGCCCGAGCCTACCCAAGAGGCGGCGCGGTCGATCTCTACGCGACCGCCGCGGCGGCCGTCCGCAGGTCGTCGACGAGCACGCGGTAGGCCGTCTCCCGGTCATCGGCCCGCAGCACCGCCGACGGATGGAACGTGGCCAGCGCCTGGATCTCGGCGACCGGGAAGTCCTCCGGATGCTCGGACGCGGCCGGCCACGACATCAGCTTGCCGCGGTCCCGGGTCACCCGGAACGACGACCCCAGCAGGGCCCGTCCGGCCGTCGCCCCCAGAATCACCACCATCTGCGGATTGAGTAACGAGAACTCCGCCACGAGCCACGGCCGGCAGGCGGCGATGTGGGTCGGCCCCGGGTTCTGGTGGATGCGGCGGCTGCCTCGCATCTCGAACCGGAAATGCTTGACCGCGTTGGTGATGTAGAGATCGGCCGGGTCGATGCCGGCGTCGTCGACGGCCTCGCGCAGCAGCCGGCCGGCCGGGCCGACGAACGGCAGGCCGTGCCGGTCCTCGACGTCGCCGGGCTGCTCGCCGACGAAGACGATCCGGGCGTGCGGGGCACCCCGGCCGAACACCGTCTGGGTGGCGTTCTCATGCAGCTCACAGCCCCGGCAGTCGGCGGCGGACTGTTTCAGGGCATCGATGCTCTGCGGGTGCGGGGGCACCCACTGCTGCGCGCCGGCGGGCGCCTCGGTCCATGGCATCCCACCGTTCTACCCGTGCCGTTCGTCACCGTGACGACCGCCCCGCCCCTGTCGGGGGGACACCCTCACCGCATCGGTGACACCACCCCGCGCGGGCGGATCGCCGCCTCGACAGCGGCCACCACGACCGGGATCTCCGCCTCCGCCAGGGTGCTGACGGTGATCCGGATGCCGGGCCCGGACCCGATCCGGAACAGCGAGCCGGGCGCCACCGCGATGCCCTCGTCCCGCAACGCCGAGACCACGCGGGTCTCGTCGGGCACCGGGATCCAGACGTTGATGCCGGTCTCCCCCCGCGCGGGCACACCGGCGGCGAGCAGGGCGTCGCGAAGGGCGGTGCGACTTTGCGCATATGCCCTGGCGGCGCCGGCCACCAGGGCGGTGACCTCCGGGTCCTGCCACAGGTGGAGGAGGATCTGCTGGGACAGCGCCGGAACCCAGCCCATCCCGAGCCGCATCCGCCCGGCCACCCGGGCGACGGTCGTCTCGTCCCCGGCGACCACACAGATCCGCAGGTCCGGCCCGAACGGCTTGGAGGCGGACCGGACGAACGCCCAGGAACTGGTCACCGGACCGATGCAGTGCGGCTCACGGTCGGCCAGCTCGGCGGCGTGGTCGTCCTCGACGACCAGCACCCCCGGATGACCGGTCAGCAACTCGCGGAGCTGGACGGCCCGGTCGGCTCCGGTGGCGGCGCCGGTCGGGTTCTGCGCCCGGACGGTGACCACGACAGCGCGGGCCCCCGCGCGGAGCGCACCGGCCAGAGCGGCCGGGTCGATGCCCTGCTCGTCGACGGCGACCGGCACCGGCCGCAGGCCGAGCGCCGCGAGCAGGTCGATCAGGTTGGCCCAGCCGGGGTCCTCGATCGCGACCGCGTCACCGGGGCGCAGGTGGGCGAGGAGCAGGCGTTCGATCGCGTCGAGCGCGCCCGCGGTCACGGTGATCGCGGCGCCGTCGACCGGGATGCCCTCGGCCCGCAGCCGCGACCGGGCGGCGGCGGCCAGCTCCGGCAGGACGCTCTCCGGCGCGTATCCCCTCGGTGGCTCGCCGCGGTCGGCCACCGCACGGAGAGCGGGACCCAGCCGGGGCAGGAGACGCAGGTCGGGCTCGCCGGAGGAGAGGTCGCGCATCCCCGGTGGGATCGACGGCCGCAGGTCGGACCGGAGCAGGGCCAGCGCGGGCCGGGACCGGACCCGGGTGCCCTTGCGCCCCTCGCTCTCGACCACGCCGCGCTGCCGCAGGTCCTGATAGGCGCGGGCGACCGTGGCCGGGCTGACGTGCAGGTCCCCGGCGAGGATCCGCACCGCGGGCAGGGACGTCCCGAAGAGGAAGTGGCCGCCCCGGATGCCGGCCTCGATGCTCGCCGAAATCTCGGCGGCGTTGCTCCCGTTGACCTGATACTGTGCTGCCACAGCGGCCATTCTGTACTAGTACAGGCATCCCTGCAACTCGAGGCACCGCTGCACCATGATCGACCCGGCGGAGGCACCCATGACCGACCTCTACACCCCCACCGAGCGCACCACGGCCACCCGCTACCGCCAGAGGATGAGCTACCAGCGTGACAAGGCGCACGCGATCCTCGACGAGGCCTACGACTGCGCCGTCGGCTTCGTGGTCGACGGTGAGCCACGCGTCCTGCCCAACCTGCACGTCCGGGTGGGCGACACCCTTTACCTGCACGGATCGACCGGCGCACGGATGGCCCTCGCGGCACGTGGCGACGGCATCCCGGTGTGCGTGACGGTCACCCTCCTCGACGGCCTGGTCTATGCGCGGTCCCAGTTCAACCACAGCGCCAATTACCGGTCGGTGGTCGTCGTCGGCGTCGCCCGCCCGGTCACCGACCCGGCGGAGAAGGCCCGCTTCCTGGCCGTGCTGGCCGACAAGGTCGGCGCGGGCCGGGCCGCGGACAGCCGCCCACCCTCCCGGCAGGAGCTGGCCCAGACCAGCGTGCTGGCGCTTCCGCTGGTCGAGGTCTCGGTGCGGGAGCGCGCGGCCGGCGCCGTCGACGACCCGGAGGACCGGGACCTGCCGCACTGGGCCGGCGTCCTCCCGCTGCGGACCGTGGCCGGACCGCCGGTGACCGAGCCCGAGGTGACCGCCGCTCCCCCGGCCTACCTGCCCGGCGCCCCGTCGGCCTGGCAGACGCCGGCCGTCATGACGGGCCGTCACGTCCGGCTGGAGCCGCTCACTCCGGGACACCTGCCCGGACTGTTCGAGGCGCTCGACGACGACGAGGTCTGGCGGTTCCTGCCCCGGCCGCAACCGGCCTCACCGGCGGAGCTGGCCGACGAGATCACGACCGCGCTGCGCGACCAGTGGGAGGGCCGCCGGGCCGCGTGGGCCCAGGTCGACCCGGCGACCGGCACGGTGATCGGCATGACCTCCTATCACGACATCGACACCGACCGGAAGGCCGTCGGCATCGGCCACACCCTGGTCGGCCGGAGGTGGTGGCGGACCGGCGTCAACACCGAGGCCAAGCTGATGCTCCTGGAGCGCGCGTTCGACGTGCTCGGGGCGGAGCGCGTCTTCTGGTACACCGACATCCGCAACGAACGGTCCCAGCAGGCCATCGCCCGGCTCGGCGCCAGCCGTGACGGTGTGATCCGCCGCCACCGGCTGCGTCCCGACGGCACCTGGCGCGACACCGTGTTGTTCGCCATGACGGTCGAGGAGTGGCCGGCGGCGGCCCGGCGTCTGCGCGACCGCCTGGACGTCGGATGATCATGGCTTTCACCGCATGGAGAGGGACCGGCCGGTGCTGGGCATAACGGATTTCTGGACGTACGTGCTGGGTGTGGTGGCGATCGTGCTGCTGCCCGGGCCCAACTCGATCTTCGTGCTGTCGGTGGGGGCGCGCCGCGGTGTACGGGCCGGCTACCAGGCGGCCGGCGGCGTCCTCCTCGGCGACGCGGTGCTCATGATCCTCTCGGCGTCCGGGGTCGCGTCCCTGCTACGGACCTACCCCGCGCTGTTCCTGGTCGTGAAATACGCGGGCGCCGCCTACCTCGCCTGGCTGGGCTTCGGCATCCTCCGCGGGGCGTGGGACAAATGGCGGAGCCGGTCCGAGCCGACGGCCCCGCCTGAGGAGGAGCCGGTCGACATGCGGCAGCCGTTCCGGCGGGCGGCCCTGATCAGCCTGATCAACCCGAAGGCGATCCTGTTCTTCGTCTCGTTCTTCATCCAGTTCGTGCAACCCGGCTACCCCCATCCCGAGCTGTCGTTCCTGGTGCTCGGGGCGATCGTGCAGTTCTTCAGCACGCTCTACCTGAGCGCGCTGATCTTCGGCGGGCGCTACCTGGCCGGGCAGTTCCGGGAACGCCGGCGGTTGGCGGCAGGCGCGGCCACCGGCGTGGGCGCGCTCTTCGTGGGCTTCAGCATCAAACTGGCCACCGCAACGGCGGGATGACGGGTCGAACCGGCCACCGCGACGGCAGGATGACGGGTCAAACCGGCCACCGCGACGGCGGTGTGGCGCGTCACCCCGCCCCGGCGGATCCGGTGGCCGACGGCGGGGCGTGATCGGTCCAGAACGTGCCGCGGACCATCTGCGCGTGGCTGAGCTCGGTGGTCCAGGCGTTCTCCGACGTCGACCAGCCGATGACGTACGCCTTGCCGCCGCTCACGAACCATCGGACGGCTGCCCGGCGGGGAGCACCGGCAGGCGTCCGGTAGCGGTACTCCCAGTCGGCGGCCGCATGGATCAACGGGACCGCCGCGATGCCGATCAGCTGATATCCGGGGCCCGTACGACGGCGGCTCTCGGCACGGCAGGCCTCGAGAGGGTTCCGCTTCGGGTCCTGGCCGACGTCGATGCTCAGGACCTGTGAGGCGTTCGGGTTCCGGAAGCAGTACGTGGTTCCGGTGCGGTGATAGTCCCAACCGTCCGGGACCGCCAGGTGGAACCCGGAGCCGCCGGTGAAGTAGGACCAGCCGGCCTGGAGGTTCCATCCGTTGACGCCGCGGAGGGCGCCCTTCTGCGGGGTCTTCCGGGCGGCGGGCGAGGCCTGGTCGCAGGCCTCGGCGACCTTCGCCTTCGGTACGGGCGTGCCGGTCGTCCTCGCCGCGACGGAGCGGACCGGCTGTCCGCGGCCGGCCTCGTCGTCGCCGGCCAAATGGAGCACGGAGAATCCGCTGACCAGGACGGCGAGCATCAGGCCGGCGGCGATCAGTGCCCGCCGGGGATGGAATCTCCGGGCGGTTTCCGGTCCGCTGGGCTTCGGGGCGGACATGGCGGCTGCGAGGATCGGCTCGCTGACCACGAGTTCGCGGGAGGCCGCGTCGGGGTCGAACGGCTTCCCCTCGGTCGCGGGAAGCGGCCACCGCTCACCATCCGCGTCTTCGGACTCCGCGACCGACTGGAGCAGGGGGCGTATCTCGTCAGCCGTCAGCCGGGTCTCCGGCTCGTACCGCAGCAGCCCCTCCAGCACCACCGCCAGCGGTCCCGCCCGGTCCATATCGCCGGGCGGTTCGGTGGCCAGGGCGGCGAGCGTCGCCATCGCGGTGTCCCGCGCGTACGGCGACCGGCCCTCGACGGCCGCGTACAACGTCGCACCCAGCGACCACAGATCCGACTCGACGGTCGAGGCGCCCTCCCAGGCGCGCTCCGGGGACACGTACTGCGGGGAGCCGACGATCAGCCCCGGCGTCGTGATCGAACCCTCGTCGACGATCATCGCCAGGCCGAAATCGGTCAGCACCACGTTGCCGTCGTCCCCGATCAGGACGTTGTGCGGCTTCACGTCACGGTGCAGGACGCCGGCCCGGTGCGCCGCGTCCAGACCGTCCAGCACGGCCAGCCCGATCCGGGCCGCGGCCGGCGGGGCGTACGGGCCGTCCTCGTGCAGGACCTGGTGCAGGGAGCGGGACGGGATGTACTCCATGACGATCCAGGAGAGGTCGCCGACGTGCACGACGTCGTAGATCCGGACCACGTTCGGATGGCTCAGCCGGGCGGCGCTGCGTGCCTCCCGCATCGTCCGGTGACGCAGCAGATCCTGTTCGGCCTCGGTCATCCAGGCGGGCGGGATGATCTCCTTGACCGCCACCTCGCGATCGAGCATCTGGTCGTGGGCCAGCCAGACCCGGCCCATCCCCCCGGCACCGACCGGCTCCAGAAGACGGTAACGGCCGGCAACGAGCACTCCGCCTCACCGCCATCAGGTAACTGCTCATCGGGTCGGGTTTCAGGATAATCGGGTACAGACCGCCCACGGAACGCCGATCACCCGGTCGCCGGGTTTTGTCGTACCCCTGGAGGAGGATGAACCACGTGCCAGAGGTGCTCGAGAGATTCGGTCCGGCCACCAGGGAGTGGTTCTCGGCCGCGTTCGCCGCGCCCACCGCCGCCCAGACCGGCGCGTGGCGAGCCATCGGCGCGGGCCGCAACGCCCTGGTGGTGGCCCCGACCGGGTCCGGCAAGACGCTTGCCGCGTTCCTCTGGTCGCTCGACCGCCTGGCCCGCGAGCCGGTGCCCGAGGAGGCCCGGCGGCGCTGCCGGGTGCTCTACGTCAGCCCGCTCAAGGCGCTGGCGGTCGACGTCGAGCGCAACCTCCGGGCCCCGCTGACCGGCATCCGGCAGGCTGCCGGGCGTCTCCACCTGCCGCCGCCGGAGATCACCGTCGGCATGCGCACCGGCGACACGCCCGCCGACGAGCGACGCGGCTTCGCCCGCACTCCGCCGGACATCCTGATCACCACGCCGGAGTCGCTGTTCCTGCTGCTCACCTCGGCCGCCCGGGATTCGCTGCGCGGCGTCGAGACGGTGATCCTCGACGAGGTGCACGCGGTCGCGGCGACCAAACGTGGTGCCCACCTGGCCCTCTCCCTGGAACGGCTGGACGCCCTCCTCGGCCGTCCGGCGCAGCGGGTCGGTCTCTCCGCGACGGTCCGGCCGATCGACGAGACGGCCCGGTTCCTCGGCGGCGCACACGACGTCGAGATCGTCCAGCCGCCGAGCAGCAAGACCATCGAGGTGGTGGTCGAGGTCCCGGTGGAGGACATGACCCGCCTCGACGAGCGGCCCGAGCCCGGCGCCGACGACCCCGGGCAGGGCCGGCACACGCCGTCGATCTGGCCCGCCGTGGAGGAGCGCGTCCTCGATCTGATCGAGTCCCATCGCTCGACGATCGTCTTCACCAACTCCCGTCGCGGTGCCGAGCGGTTGTGCGCCCGGCTCAACGAGCTCTCCGCCGAACGCTCCGGCCAAGACCCGGGTGCGTCCGATTCCGGCGATTCATCGGGTACGCGTGAAGCACCGCGATCCGCCGAATCCGCCTCGTCCCGTCCTGCCGCGCCGGGGGTGACCGTGCCGCCCGGAGCGCCGTCGGACCCGATGTCCACGGCGTTCATGGGCTCCTCGCCGGGCGCCCCACCGGTCCGGATGCCCGCGGCGATCATGGCTCAGTCGGCGGCCACGACGGGGGCGCCGCCGATCGTGGCCCGCGCACACCACGGCAGCGTGTCCCGGGAGGAACGCAAGCAGATCGAGGAGGCGCTGAAGTCCGGACTCCTGCCCGCTGTCGTCGCGACCTCCAGCCTCGAACTCGGTATCGACATGGGCGCGGTCGACCTCGTCGTACAGATCGAGGCCCCTCCCTCCGTCGCGGCGGGCCTGCAACGTATCGGCCGGGCCGGGCACCAGGTCGGCGCGGTGTCCCGGGGCGTGGTCTTCCCGAAGCACCGGGGCGACCTGGTCTCCTGTGCCGTGGTGGCGGAACGGATGGGCACCGGCGCCATCGAGGAGCTGCGCTACCCGCGGAACCCGCTCGACGTCCTCGCCCAGCAGATCGTCGCGATGGTGGCGCTGGACACCTGGCAGGTCGACGAGCTGGCCGCGCTGGTGCGCCGGGCCGCGCCCTTCGCCGAGCTGCCCGACTCCGCCCTGCACGCCGTGCTCGACATGCTCTCCGGCCGCTACCCGTCGACGGCCTTCGCCGAGTTGCGTCCCCGCCTGGTCTGGGAACGCGGCGCCGACCTGCTCACCGGCAGCAAAGGCGCACAGCGTCTCGCCGTGACCAGCGGCGGCACCATCCCGGACCGGGGCGCCTTCGGCGTGTTCCTGGCCGGCTCGGAGAAGGCGTCGCGGGTCGGCGAGCTCGACGAGGAGATGGTGTACGAATCCCGCGTCGGCGACGTCTTCCTGCTCGGCTCCACGTCCTGGCGGATCGAGGACATCACCCCGGACCGGGTCCTGGTCTCGCCCGCCCCCGGAGCACCGGCCCGGATGCCGTTCTGGAAAGGCGACTCCCCCGGCCGGCCGATCGAGCTGGGCCGGGCCATCGGCGCCCGGCTGCGGGGGCTCACCCGGGCCGGCGACGAGCAGGCCACCGCGACGCTGCGCGAGTCCGGACTGGACGAGTGGGCGGCCGGCAACCTGATCTCCTACCTCCGCGAGCAACGTGAGGCGACCCGGCACCTGCCGGACGACCGGACCGTGGTGGTGGAACGCTTCCGCGACGAACTCGGCGACTGGCGGATGACCGTGCACTGCGTCCTCGGCGCCCGGGTCAACGCGCCCTGGGCGCTGGCGATCGGCCGCCGGCTGTCCGAGCGGTACGGCGTCGACGGCCAGGTGATGCCCTCCGACGACGGCATCGTGGTACGCCTGCCGGACACCGCGGAGGAGCCGCCCGGCGCCGACCTGGTCGCCTTCGACCCGGAGGAGATCGCCCAGATCGTCGAGGAGTCGGTGGGCACGTCCGCACTGTTCGCCTCCCGGTTCCGGGAGTGCGCGGCCCGTTCGCTGCTGCTGCCCCGCCGCGACCCGAAACGACGGCAGCCACTGTGGCAGCAACGGCAGCGGTCGGCCCAGCTGCTCGACGTCGCGCGGGAGTTCGCCGACTTCCCGGTCACCCTCGAAGCGGCCCGCGAATGCTTGCAGGATGTCTTCGACGTACCCGGTCTGGCCGGCCTGATGCGCGAGATCGCCGGCCGCAAGGTGCGCCTGGTCGAGACCGAGACGCAGCGCCCGTCCCCGTTCGCCCGATCACTGCTCTTCGGCTATGTGGGCGCCTTCCTCTACGAGGGTGACGCCCCGCTGGCCGAACGCCGGGCCGCCGCGCTGGCCCTCGACTCCACCCTGCTCGGTGAGCTGCTCGGCCGGGTCGACCTGCGGGAACTTCTGGATCCCCAAGTCGTCGCCGAGACCGAGACCCAGCTGCAGTGGCGCACCGAACAGCGCACCCCGCGCGACGCCGAGGACACCGCCGAACTGCTCCGGGTGCTGGGTGACCTGTCCACCGCCGAGTTGGCCGAGCGCGGCGCCCGCCCCGAGTGGGCGGTGGAACTGGCCGGGGCACGCCGCGCGGTCCAGGTGCGGGTGGCCGGCGAGGAACGCTGGATCGGCATCGACGACGCCGGTCGCTACCGGGACGCGCTCGGGGTCGCGCTGCCGGTCGGCATCCCGGAGGCCTACCTGGAACCGGTCGCCGACCCGCTCGGTGACCTGGTGGCCCGCTACGCCCGGACCCACGGGCCGTTCGCGGCGGCGACCTGTGCGGCCCGGTTCGGTCTCGGTGTCTTCGTGGTGGAGCAGGCACTCAAACGGCTGAGCGCGACCGGCCGGGTGGCCTCCGGCGAGTTCTCCCCGGACGGCGCCGGCACCGAATGGTGTGACGCCGAGGTGCTGCGGATGCTGCGCCGCCGGTCGCTGGCCGCGCTGCGCCGCGAGATCGAACCGGTGCCGCCCCGGGTGCTCGCCGCGTTCCTGCCCCGCTGGCAGCAGGTGGGCGGCAACAGCCGTGGTGTGGACGGGCTCGCCGCGACCCTCGAACAGGTGCAGGGTCTGGCGATTCCGGCATCCGCCTGGGAGCGTCTGGTCCTGCCTGCCCGGGTCGCCGACTACGCCCCGCCCCAACTCGACGAACTGTGCAGCAGCGGCGAGGTGCTGTGGGCCGGGTCCGGGTCGATCGCCGGCGGCGACGGGTGGGTGACCATGGCGTACGCGGACAGCGCCCCGTTGTTGCTGCCCCCGCCGGACGAGGAGTTCGCCGCGACACCACTGCACCAGGCGGTGCTGGAGTCGCTCGGCGACGGGCAGGCACTGTTCTTCCGGTCGCTCTCCGACCGGGTCGGCTCGACCGACGACACCGAGCTGGCGTCCGCGGTGTGGGATCTGATCTGGGCCGGCCACCTGACCAACGACACGTTCGCACCACTCCGGGCCCTGCTCGGCGGCAGCGGGGCGCACCGGGCCAAGGCGGCGCCGGCCCGCAGCCGGTACCGCCGTCCCGGCCGGCCGAACATGCCGTCCCGCACCGGACCGTTGAACATGGCGGGCCGCTGGTCCCGCCTTCCCGACCGCGATCCCGACCCGACCCGGCGGGCGGCGGCCCTCGCCGACCTGCTCCTGGAACGGCACGGTGTGGTGACCCGTGGCGCGGTGATGGCCGAGGGCGTGACCGGCGGCTTCTCCGCGGTCTACCCGGTGCTGGCCGCGCTGGAGGAACGCGGTTCGGCCCGGCGCGGCTACTTCGTGGAGGGGTTGGGGGCGGCGCAGTTCGCGGTGCCGGGGGCGGTGGACCGGCTGCGGGCGCTGTCCGAGCCGTCCGACCCGGTCCGGCGCACCGGAACGTCGGTGGTGCTGGCGGCCACCGACCCGGCCAACCCGTTCGGCGCTGCCCTGCCCTGGCCCGAGCGGATCGTGGACAGCGGCGACGGCGAGACGGCTGTCAAGGCCGGGCACCGGGCGGGGCGCAAGGCGGGCGCCCTGGTCGTGCTGGTCGGCGGCGAACTGGTGCTCTACGTGGAACGCGGCGGCCGCACCCTGCTGTCCTTCCTGGACGACACCGAGGCGCTGACCACTGCCGCGCACGGCTTGGCGGGGGCGGTCCGGTCGGGGGCACTCGGCACGATGTCGGTGGAACGCGCAGACGGCGAATCGGTGCACTCGTCGCCTCTGCGGGAGGCGCTGACGACGGCAGGCTTCCGCGCCACCCCACGGGGCCTGCGACTGCGTGCCTGAGACCGGGGAGCCGCTGCCGCCCCGTGTGGGGAACCGTCTCCCGGTGGGCGACTCACGCCCACGCGACTCACGCCCACGCAACACACGCCCACGCGACCCACACCCACGCGACCCACACCCACGCGACCCACACCCACGCGACCCACACCCACGCGACCCACACCCACGCGACCCACACCCACGCGACCCCGACCCGACCCGCGCGGAATCCGATTCCTGACGGGACCGGAATCGTGCAGCTCGGGCTTACGTGCGCCCGGCTACGTGGAGTGCGAATCGCGTGGGTGGCGGGGCGAGGTCAGAGCTGGGGCGCCACCTCGGCGGCTACCAGGTCCAGGTGATCGATGTCGGACAGGTCGAGGGCCTGGAGGAAGAGGCGGGAGGCGCCGGCCTCGGCGTAGCGGCCGATGATGTCCACGGCTTCGGCCGGGGTGCCGACGATGCCGCCGTTCTCGCGCATCTCGTCTGCCTCGCGGCCGATGGCGGCGGCGCGGCGGCGGATCTCGGCGTCGTCGCGGCCGACGCACAGGACCGCGGCGGCGGAGAAGGCCGGGGGCTCGGTGCGGCCGATCGCGGCGCTGGCAGCGCGTACCCGCTCGTACTGGGCGGGCAGGTCCTCGATCTTGCTGAACGGGGTGTTGAACTCGGCGGCGTAGCGGGCGGCGAGGGCCGGGGTGCGCTTCTTGCCGTGGCCGCCGATGATGACCGGCGGGCGGGGCGACTGGACCGGCTTGGGCAGGGCCGGCGAGTCGACGATCTGGTAGTGCTTGCCGGTGAAGTTGTAGGGGGCGTCGGCACCCCACAGACCGGTGATGATCTCCAGCTGTTCCTCGAGCCGGTCGAAGCGTTCGCCGACGGGCGGGAAGGGGATGCCGTACGCGGTGTGCTCGTTCTCGAACCAGCCGCCGCCGAGACCGAACTCGATGCGGCCGCCGCTCATCGCGTCGACCTGGGCGACCGCGATGGCCAGCGGGCCGGGCAGCCGGAACGTGGCCGACGTGACCAGCGTGCCGAGCCGGATCCGGGAGGTCTGCACGGCCAGCGCCGCCAGGGTGATCCATGCGTCGGAGGGTCCGGGCAGGCCGGAACCGTCGCCCATCTTGACGTAGTGGTCGGAGCGGAAGAAACCGTCGTAGCCGCCGTCCTCGGCGGCTTTGGCGACCCGCAGGAGATCGTCGTGGCTGGCACCCTGCTGGGGTTCGGTGAAGATCACGAGACGCATGGATCCACACTGCCATGCCCCGGCGGCGTGCCCGGCACGCATCCGATAACAACAGGCAGTAACGTCATGGACCATGGCCGGTTATGGATGGATCAGTTTCACGACCGATTACGGCACTTTTGACGGCTTTGTCGCCGCGTGCCAAGGCTCCATCGCGCGCGTCGCCCCCGACGTCCGCGTGATCGACATCACCCACCATGTGCCGCCGGCCGACGTGGCCCGGGGAGCGGCCGTGCTCGCGCAGACGGTGCCCCATCTGCCGGCCTCGGTACACCTCGCGGTGGTCGACCCGGGCGTCGGCACGGCCCGCCGCGGTGTCGTGCTGAGCACCCCGAACGGACTGCTGGTCGGCCCGGACAACGGCCTGCTGATCTGGGCGGCGGAGGCACTGGGCGGCATCGACGCGGCGTACGAGCTGACCAACAAGGACTGGGCGCTCGGCGACGTGTCCCGCACCTTCCACGGGCGGGACGTGTTCGCGCCCGCCGCGGGACGCCTCGCCGCCGGGGCGCCGCCCGCCGAGGCCGGTCCGGCGGTGGACCCGGCGACGCTGGACCGGCTGCCCGATCCGCTGGTGACCCTCGGGGACGGCTGGATCGAGGCCGAGGTGCTGACCGTGGACCGGTTCGGCAACGTGCAGCTGGCGGCCGAGTCGTCGATGCTCACCGGCCTGGGGGCGGATCTGCTGGTCAACGGCAACGTCCGGGCCCGGCACGGCGCCACCTTCGCCGACGTCGGGCCGGGCGACATGCTCGTCTTCGCCGACTCCGCCGATCACGTGGCGCTCGCGATCAACAAGGGCCGGGCGGTCGTGGTCCTCTCGGTGGTCCCGGGCGACATCGTCCGGATCTCCGCCCGCTGATCAGAACCGGCCAAGAAGGGTAAAAATCGACCGCAGGGGACCGTCAGAGGCGGTGGTGGACCCAGACGTTGGGCTCGATGTAGACGGCGTGATCCTGCTCCACGTCGCAGTGCACCGGCACCAGCGCCTCCGGCACCGCCACCGCCCCCGAGACGTCGAACGGCAGCCCGGTCCAGGTCCGCCACGCCTCCAGGGTTCCGGCGATCACCATGCTGTGGTGCGCGACGTTCACGATCGTGCCACCGGCGCGGACGTGGACCCGGAGCCACGGATCCACCGGGAGGCCGTCGGGACGGTGCTCAGACGCGTACACATCGATGCTTTTGGTGATCTGAGCGGCCTTGCCGCTGGGCCGGACCGGCGCGACCAGGTCGGTGAAGCCCAGCTTGGCCGTGTTGTCGCGCATCGCCGCGAGCATCCGCCCGGAGAGTCCGGTGCCGCGCAGGTCTGGACGCACCAGGATCTCCAGGGCGGAGACGACCGTCGGTGTGACGCCGCCGAGGCGGTCGTGGGCGGCGGTGCGCATCACCCAGTCCCAGCCGTCCTCGGGGAGTCCCGCGGCGAGGTCGCCGTCGAACGCGATCGGCACCGAGTGGGCCTTGGCGACCGCCAGTCCGGTGTCCCGGTCGACGGCGACCAGCGCGAACTCCGGCCAGAGCCGCCGGTAGTGCCGGTAGTAGAGGGAACCGTTCGGATCCTCGCCCATGAAGACCGGCCAGTGATCGGCGAGTTCCGGGAAGGTGCGATCACCGATCGGTGCGATGTCCAGATCCATGCCGGCCAGGATGTCAGCCGGCCCACGCCCGGTCACGCGCATTTCCGCCCGAGGTTTCTTCCCCGCGACGGCGGGCAGGATGGGGTCATGCCGGAAGGGGACACCGTCTGGAACACCGCTCGCGTCGTCGAGAAGGCGCTCACCGGCGAGGTGCTGACCGGCTCCGACTTCCGGGTGCCGCGCCTGGCCACCACCGACCTGACCGGCTGGACCGTCGCCGAGTCGGCCAGCCGGGGCAAACACCTGCTGCTGCGCCTCACCCGGGACGGCCGGCCGCCGCACACCCTGCACTCGCATCTGCGGATGGAGGGGGCCTGGCGGACATACGCCCCCGGCGAACGCTGGAGTGGTCGCCCCGCCCACCTGATCCGGGTGGCGCTGCGGACCGCCCGGTCGGTCGCCGTCGGTTTCCACCTGCACGACCTGACGCTGGTCCCGACCGCCGCCGAGGACACGCTCGTCGGTCACCTCGGGCCGGACCTGCTCGGCGCGGACTGGGACCCGGACGAGGCGGTCCGCCGGATCGCCGCCCACCCCACGGCCACCATCGCCGAAGCCCTGCTGGACCAGCGGAACCTGGCCGGGGTGGGCAACCTCTACAAGGCGGAGACGCTGTTTCTGCGCGGTCTGTGGCCGTGGACGCCGGTGGCCGACGTGCCCGACCTGCGGGCCACAGTGGTGCTGGCGCAGAAGCTGGTCGCCTCCAACCGGGGACGCTGGCTCCAGACCACCACCGGCTCGCTGCGCCGCAGCGAGATCAGTTATGTGTACGGCCGCCGCGCCCAACCCTGCCGCCGGTGCGGTGCGGCCATCCAGAAGGACGAGAAGGGCGAGCGGATCACTTACTGGTGTCCCGGCTGCCAGCCCAGACGTCAGCGGTCGTGAACGGCCGGGTCGCGTCCCGCATCTCGGCCAGCCCCTCGGCGATCCCGCGCAGACGGTCGGTCGCGTCGACCAGTCCCGAATACGCCGGGTGGCGTATCTCGGCGATCGGGTGACCGTCCTCGGCGACGAAACTGGCCGCGGCCGCCACCAGCTGCTCGAACGCCACGACCCCGTCGACGAACTGCTCGGCGAGGGCGGTGTGCGACTGCTCCAGGCCGGTGCGCTGCTCGGCCCGGCTGAGCGGGATGGCGCGCTCCACACTGGCGATCCGCTGGCCCAGGTCACGCAGCCACTGCTCGGCGGTGGCCGCCTCCAGGACCGCGGCCTGCCCCTCGCCGGTGAGCCGGCCGGCCAGACCGGTCATCGCCTGCGAGGCGATCTCCAGCCGGTCCCACGGGCCGGCGATGATCGAGCCGCGGAAGGAGTACCGGTTCTTCTGACGCCGGACCTCGTGCAGGACGGTGCGTCCGGCCGGGAAGCGTTCCAGCGCCGCGGTCAGGCCGGGCACCGGGGCCGGCGGGAGTTCCGCAGGCGCCGGGGACGCGGCCAGCGCCCGGTGATCGCTCCACCGCCACCATGCCAGCACCACCGAGGCGCCCGCCCCGGCGGTCCAGGCCGCGTCTGCCGCGCCGATCCCCTGGTAGGGGGTGAGGACCGCGGCGGCGGCCGTCAGACCGCCGCCCAGGACGCTCCATCGGCGGGCCGACTTGCGCAGCTTCCTGAGCCGCTTGAAGTACTTCCCCCTCGCGTCCACGCTCGCTCCACTCAGCCGGCGGCGCTCGTGTCGCCGCGCTTCTGGTTCATGCTGGCGCGGATCTCGTCCAGTCGCGCCACACTGGCCGGGTCGGCGGCCGGCGTCGCCGGCTGCTCCACGGACGGCTGCGCCGACGCGGCGCCGAGCTTCTCCCCCGCCATGCTGGCCCGGATCTGCTCCAGCCGGGACGAACCGGCCAGGTCCAGACTGGACTTCTGCACCTCGAGGATCCGGCCCTCGACCGAGTTGGAGGCGAGCTCCGCCCGGCCCATGGCGTTCGCGTACCGCTCCTCGATCTTGTCGCGCACCTGGTCCAGCGAGGGCGTGTTGCCCGGCGCGGTCAGCTGCGACATCGACTCCAGCGACTTGGCGACCGTCTCCTGCATCTTGGCCTGCTCGAGCTGGCTGAGCAGGCGGGACCGCTCGGCGATCCGCTGCTGCAGGACCATCGCGTTGTTCTCGACGGCCTTGCGCGCCTGACCGGCCGCGGCGAGCGCCTGGTCGTGGAGGGTCTTGAGGTCCTCCATGGCCTGCTCGCCGGAGACCAGCTGGGTGGCCAGGGTCTGCGCGGTCGACTCGTATTTCTGCGCCTCGGCCTCGTCACCACCGGACCGGGCCCGATCGGCCAGCACCAGCGCCTGCCGGGCCATGCCCTGCAGTTTCTCGACCTCGGACATCTGGCGGGACAGCTTCATCTCGAGCTGCCGCTGGTTGCCGATGACGGCGGCGGCCTGCTGAACGAGGGCCTGGTGCTGCCGCTGGGCATCCTCGATGGCCTGCTGGATCTGGACCTTCGGGTCGGCATACTCATCGATCTTCGCGCCGAAGAGCGCCATCACGTAGTGCCAGCCCTTGACGAACGGATTCGCCATCTCGCGGTATCCCCTCAAATGTCGCTCCGTCGGACGCATCACCGTCGTGAACAGTCCTGACGGTGATGCGGCACCCATCGTGTCAGCCCGACGCCAGCGGCGTCACGTGACCTACGGGGGATCTCAGGGTCTCCCCTGGCTTCGAGGCTACGCCCCCCTGAGGCCGCTCGGCGACACGCGGACAGCCCGCCAAGCACCGCCGACCGGCCGAGACGCCCCCGGGACCGGTGCCGCAACGGGAGACCGGCCATGCCGCGGCCCGTCCGCCTCTCCGGCACGTACCCCGAAACAAAACCGGACCGCTCCCCCGGGAGCGGTCCGTTCGTCGTGTGATCATGATCAAGCGGCGTAGACGATGTCCCGCTGGCTCTTGCGGGTCGCGTGCAACGTCGTCTTCAGCGGCGAATCCTGGCGCACCGAGACGGACACCTTGCCGTCCGCCGTCATGGCGCGAGCAGGCTCGGGCCGCGATGGCTCCGGCTGGTCGCTGACCGGGACGAGAACGCCCTCCATGCTCTCCGCGACGGAGAGGGTGTTGCTGACCTCACCGAGCAGTTCGGAGAGGCGGGCGCCGAGCGCGTCACAGATGGCGGCCAGCAACTCGCTGGAGGCCTCTTTCTGACCACGCTCGATCTCGGACAGATAACCCAGGCTGACGTTCGCGGCGGTCGACACCTCGCGCAGCGTGCGGTGCTGTCCCTGCCGGCGCGCCCGAAGTGCGTCGCCGATAACGCGGCGTAGCAGGACCATGGCACCTCCTCCTGCGGGCAGGGCCGCCGGCATACGCCGGAGGCTTCCCGCAACCGTACCTGGCGCGAGCGGTGCCGACATCCCGCCCCGCCGAATTCAGTCTTTTCCATGGTCGGCCACCGATCCGGACAACCCGCACGGTATCGGAGGTATTCCCTGATCAGACCGGTGCCGGGGCGGAGCGGAGAGAGTCATCGAGCAATTGCAGGACGGCCGTCACACTTTCGGTACGGATCGCCTCCCGGCCGCCGGTCAGCCGCAACTCGCGGACCTCGGCGACGGATCGACCGGCGACGGCGACGTAGACCAGCCCGACCGGCTTGCCGCCCTGCGGATCCGGACCGGCCACCCCGGTGGTGGCCACGCCCCAGTCGGCGCCGCACCGGTCCCGTGCCCCGGCCGCGAGCGCCAGCGCCACGTCCGGGTCGACCGGGCCGCGTTCGGCGAGCAGACCGGCCGGCACCCCGGCCAGGCTCTGCTTGAGATCGGTGGCGTAGACCACCAGACCACCACGGTAGACAGAGCTCACCCCGGGGATGGCGACCAGCGTCGCGCCGACCAGACCACCGGTGAGCGACTCGGCCGTGGCCACCGTCTCGCAACGATCCGTCAACGCGCGCACGGCCGCCGCGGCCGCCACCGCCATCTCCACGGGAGACTCCTTCAGACGCTCTTCCCGGCCGAGGCGCGCATGCGCAGGGCCTCCACCACGTAGGCCAGGCCGGTGACCACGGTGACCACCAGAGCCGCGCCCATCAACCAGACACCGACGAGGTGGAACGGGTGCGGGAACGGCCACAGGTACCACGCGATGGCGACGATCTGCAGGCCGGTCTTGAGCTTGCCGCCGCGCGACGCCGGGATGATGCCGTAGCGGATCACCCAGAAGCGCAGCGCGGTCACCCCCCACTCGCGGACCAGGATGAGGATCGTCACCCACCAGGGCAGCACGTCGTAGACCGAGAGCAGCACCAGCGCGGTGCCGGTCAGGGCCTTGTCCGCGATCGGGTCGGCGACCTTGCCGAACGAGGTGATCAGCGACCAGCGCCGGGCGATCCAGCCGTCCAGGAAGTCGGTCGCCGACGCCACGCAGAACGCCACACAGGCGGTGATCCGCCAGTCCGCGTCACGCATCTCGGAGAGGACCACCAGGGCCAGGAACACCGGGACGAGCACGATCCGGACCACGGTCAGCGCATTGGCCGCGTTGTACAGCGACACAGTGCGGGCAGCGGCCATCGGAGCGGGCCCGTCGGTCATCGCGCCACCGGGGCCGCAGAGATCATCTCCAGCGGGACCGCGATCAGGTCGACCCCCTCGGTCCCGGTGACCTTGGCCCGGACCAGGTCGCCCGGGCGCAGCGCGGCCAGGTCGACACCCTCGCCGCCGACCAGCGTGGTGGAACCGTCCACCTCGGGCGCCTGGTGCTCGGCCCGGCCCTCGACCTCGTCGCCCTCGATGGTGTCGATCAGCACCTCGACGGTGCTGCCCATCCGGTCCTCGGCCCGCTGCGCACACAGCTCCTCGACCAGGGCGGTGACCCGGTCGTAGCGCCGCTTGACCGTCGCCTCGCTGAGCTTGCCGTCCAGGCCGGCCGCCTCGGTGCCGTCCTCGTCGCTGTAGTCGAAGACGCCGACCGCATCGAGGCGGGCCTCGGTCAGGAACCGGACCAGCTCGTCCACGTCCTGCTTGGTCTCGCCGGGGAACCCGACGATGAAGTTGCTCCGGGCACCGGCCTCGGGCGCCAGCTTGCGGGCCGAGTCGAGCAGCTCCAGGAAGCGCTCGGTGGACCCGAAACGGCGCATCCGGCGCAGCACCGGCTCGCTGGAGTGCTGGAAGGAGAGATCGTAGTAGGCAGCCACACCCGGAGTGGTCGCGATCGTCTCGACCAGGCCGGGACGGGTCTCGGCGGGCTGCAGGTAGCTCGCCCGGACCCGGACGATGCCGTCGACCGCGGCCAGCTGGGGCAGCAGCTTCTCCAGCATCCGGGGGTCGCCGAGGTCCTTGCCGTACGACGTGCTGTTCTCGCTGACCAGCACGAGCTCGCGGACGCCGGACTTGGCCAGCCACTCCGCCTCGGCCAGCAGCTCCTGCGGGTCGCGGGAGACGAAGGCACCACGGAAGGCCGGGATCGCGCAGAACGCGCAGCGACGGTCGCAGCCGCTGGCCAGTTTCAGCGACGCCACCGGGCCGGTGTCCAGCCGGCGGCGCAGCACCGTGCGCAGGTGCGCCGGGGTGTGCTCGTCGACGGTCGCGTGCCCGGGGACCACCACCTTGGCGGCGTGCCGGGCGACCGGCGTGATCGGCAGCAGCTCACGGCGGTCCCGCGGGGTGTGCGAGTCGAAACTCTCACCGCGCAGCACGCCGTCGAGACGGCCGGCGATGTCGGTGTAGTCGTCGAAGCCGAGAACCGCGTTCGCCTCGGGGAGGTTCTCGGCGAGCTCCTTGCCGTAGCGCTCGGCCATGCAGCCGGCCGCCACGACCTTGGCACCGGTGTCGGCCGCGGCCAGCAGGGTGTCGATCGAGTCCTGCTTGGCCTTCTCGACGAAGCCGCAGGTGTTGACGAGGACCACGTCGGCGTTCTCCGCGTCGGTGCCGACCTCCCAGCCACCGGCGTCGAGACGGGCTGCCAGCTCTTCCGAGTCGACTTCGTTGCGGGCGCAGCCCAGGGTCAGGAGCGCGACACGGCGGGTGGGTGGGGTCACAGACACCCGACAAGGTTACCGGGCAACCGGGCGAGGACGTTCCTCCGCTCGGTCGGCTTCCGGCCCCGAGTGAGATTGACAATACGATGGGCCGGGTGACGAGCGCGGAAAGCCGGCCGACGGCGCCCTCCCACCGGAGCGGATCCGGCCGTGCAGCAGGCGCTCGCCCGGGGCCCGGTGGCCCTCCGCAAGCCGTTCGCGTCGCGGGACGACCGCGTCGCGAGACGACCTCGGATCAGCCGTCGACGCGCAGCCCGGCGAGCGTCTCCTCCAGCTCGTCCGGCTTGATCAGCACGTCGCGGGCCTTGGACCCCTCGGACGGCCCCACGATGCCCCGCGACTCCATCAGGTCCATCAGCCGGCCCGCCTTGGCGAACCCGACCCGCAGCTTGCGCTGCAACATCGACGTCGAACCGAACTGACTCGACACCACCAGGTCGATCGCCTGGAGCAGCAGCTGCAGATCCTCGCCGATCTCCTCGTCGATCTGCTTCTTCTTGCTCGGCGGCGCGTCGGTGACGCCCTCCCGGAACTCCGGCTCGCGCTGCTCCCGGCAGAACCCGACGACCGCGGCGATCTCCGACTCGTCGACCCAGGCGCCCTGGATGCGTGTCGGCTTCGAGGCGCCCATCGGCAGGAACAGTCCGTCACCGCGGCCCAGCAGCTTCTCCGCGCCCGGCTGGTCCAGGATGACCCGGGAGTCGGCGAGCGACGAGGTGGCGAACGCCAGCCGCGACGGCACGTTCGCCTTGATCAGGCCGGTGACCACGTCGACCGACGGCCGCTGGGTGGCCAGCACCAGGTGGATGCCGGCGGCCCGGGCCAGCTGGGTGATCCGGACGACCGAGTCCTCCACGTCACGCGGGGCCACCATCATCAGGTCGGCCAGCTCGTCGACGATCACCAGCAGATAGGGGTACGGCTTCATCTCCCGCTCACTGCCCGGCGGCGCGGTGATCTCGCCGCTGCGGACCTTACGGTTGAAGTCGTCGATGTGCCGGACCCCGTTGGCGGCGAGGTCGTCGTACCGCATGTCCATCTCGCTGACCACCCACTCGAGGGCGTCGGCGGCCTTCTTCGGGTTCGTGACGATCGGCGTGACGAGGTGCGGGATCCCCTCGTACGCCGTCATCTCCACCCGCTTCGGGTCGACCAGCAGCAGGCGGACCTCGTCCGGGGTGGCCCGGGTCAGCAGCGACACCAGCAGCGTGTTGAGACAGCTCGACTTGCCCGCGCCGGTCGCGCCGGCGATCAGGATGTGCGGCATCTTCGCCAGGTTCGCCACCACGAACCCGCCCTCGATGTCCTTGCCGAGGGCGACCAGCATCGGATGCTGGTCGCGGCGGGCCACGTCGGAACGCAGCACGTCGCCGAGCGACACGTTCTCCGGGTCGGTGTTCGGGATCTCCACGCCGACCGCGCTCTTGCCCGGGATCGGGCTGAGGATCCGCACGTCGGGGGACTTCACCGCGTACGCGATGTTGCGCGACAGCTGGGTGATCCGCTCGACCTTGGTGCCCGGGCCGATCTCCACCTCGTAGCGGGTGACCGTCGGTCCGCGGGTGAAGCCGGTGACCTGCGCGTCGACGTTGAACTGGTCGAACACCCCGGAGAGCGCCGCCATGATCTCGTCGTTGGCGCGGCTGCGCGCTTTCGCCGGGGCGCCGGCGGCGAGCAGGTTCGGCGGGGGCAGGTGGTAGTCGCCCTTGACCGCGGAGATGTCCAGCTGCTCGGCCTGCATCGGCGGCGGCGAGTGTTCCGGCGGCTTCTTGCGACTGACCGGCATCTTCGGCAGCGCGACCGTGTCGTGGAGGATGATCTCCTCGTCGAAGTCGTCCATCGGCGCGACGGCCGGGGCCGGTTCGGCCATCGTGCCCTGACGCCGTCGTGCCGGGCGCCGCGGTTTGGGCTCCTCCTCGATCTCCTCGACGAGCTCGTCCGGGTAGTACTCCTCGTCCTCGTCGATCACGATCGGCGCCGGGTTCCGCGGCGCGGACCGCCCGAGCACCATGTCGAAGAGCAGCACGATCCGCTCCGGGATCTTCGCGATCGGCGTGGCGGTGATCACCAGCAGGCCGAAGACGAAGAGCAGGAGCAGCAGGGGTACGGCCACCCAGGCGGTCACCGCGCGTTCCAGCACGCCGCCGACGCCGAATCCGAGCAGGCCGCCCGCCTCGTCCATCTCCAGTTCGCCGGTCGGCTGGCCGGAGACGTGCAGCAGGGAGGCCGTCGAGATGATGATCGTGGACCAGCCGACCAGGGTGCGGCCGTGGTGGTCGGGATCGGCGGGCTGGCGCATCAACCGGACCGCGCCGTAGAAGAGCAGCAGCGGCAGCGGCACGGCCAGGCTGCCGAGGAAGAGCCGCACGGTGTCGGCCATCCAGGCGCCCAACGGCCCGGCGCTGTTCGCCCAGACGGCGACCGCGATCAGGATGGCGAAGCCGAGCATGAGCAGGCCGGCGCCGTCCCGGCGGTGTTCGGGGGCGATGTCCCGGGCGCTGGCGGCCTGCCGGCCGGCGCCGCGGGCCACCCAGCCGACGCCCGAGGCCATGCCGGTCCACAGCGAGTTGATGCCACCGCCGATCGTCGCGCCGGCCGAGGTCCGGCGGGCCGGTGCACGCCGGGGCGCGGCCTTGCGGGCGACGGCCTTCTTGGCCGGGGCGGCTTTCGCCGGGGTCTTTCGGGCACGCGGAGTCGCGGCGCCGCGCGGCGTTGACGACGCGGCGCGACCCCGGCTCGCCGGAGGAGTACGGCCCGCCATGGATGTCACCGTAGCGCCGCGGGATCGATCCGCCGAGAAGGCGCACCGTGACAGCTTCTCGCTTTCCGGGCAATTACCATCACCAGGTGCACCCTCTCAGCAACGACATGATCAAGGCCGCGCTGGACACGCGCGGTTTCTCGTACTTCGTCGATGCCGACGGCGACATCGCCGGCAACTTCCAGGGCAACCTGATCTACTTCTTCCGGCTCGGTGAACGCCGGGAGATCCTGCAGGTCCGGGCCATGATGCAGCACGTCTTCTCGGTCGACGACATCCCGCGGCTCTACGAGTTCTGCAACACGTGGAACCGGGACCAGCTGTGGCCGAAGGCGTACGTGCACGTGACCGACGACGGCGCCGCGGTCGTGGTGGGAGAGGTCACCACCGACTGGGAGCAGGGCGTCACCGCCGAACAGCTGGATCAGGTGATCCTGTGCGGCGTCGCGACCGGCTGCCGCCTGGGTGAGGCGCTCGGCGAGCTCAAGTCCGGAAACGCCGAACCGGGGCCCCCGCAGCAGTGATGCTGTGAGGACCCCGGTTCCGTGCCGGGCCGCGGTCTCCCCGGCCGGGCTGAGGTCGTCCGCCACCCGGCGCCGACCGTGACCGGGTGGCTTCCACACCCGGTCACGGTTGGGTGGGAGCTCAGGCGACGTTGAAGCCCAGCGAGTAGGTGCCGGTGCCGGAGTTGGAGACGATGACGTACCGGTAGGTGCCGGCGCGACCGGTGAAGCTCAGCTCCTTGACCTGGTCACCGGTGGCCTCGGCGACCGTCCGGAAGGTGCCGCGGTTGTTGGCCTTCTGCAGCGCCAGGTCGAAGTCGGCGCCGTCCGGGACCTGCAGGCAGGCGGTGTGGGTGCCGGCACGGGCCCGGAACGAGCCGCCGTTCGGCTGTGCCACGGCCTGACCGGCCTTCTTGATCGCGGCCTCGCCCTGGATCGGGAAGGAGTCACAGGCGGCGGCAGCCTCGTCGCCACCCTCCGCACCCTCCGCGCCCTCTTCGCCCTCTTCCGCCGGCGGAGCGGTCTCCTCGGCGTCGCCCTCGGTGGTGACCAGGGTCAGGTTCTGCGCCGCGAGGATCTCGTTGACCGGCTGGAAGAAGGTCTCGCCGCCGACCGTGCAGTCGCCGGAGCCACCCGAGGTGACACCCTGCGCCTGGTCGCCGGAGAGCCACGGGCCGCCGGAGTCGCCGCCCTCGGCGCACACGTCGGTCCGGGTCAGGCCGGTGACCGCGCCCTCCGGGTACCGGACGGTCTGGTTCTTGGCGAGGATCGTGCCGCAGAACGTGCCGGTGGTGGAACCGGAACGGCAGACCGCCGCGCCCACCGGGGCCTCGGTGTTGCCGGCGACCGGGAGTTCGTTGTTGTTGAAGTCGTTGACGACCGCGCGCGGCGTGAAGTTGTCGTTCGTCGCGACGAAGCCCATGTCGGCGTCGCCCGGGAAGACCGAGAACTCGACGGTGCCCTGCTCCACCCCGTCCGGGTCGGTGGTCTCGGTACCCTCGGCCCCGCAGTGGCCGGCGGTGACGAAACCGCCCTCCACGGAGAAGCCGATGGAACAGCGAGCCTGACCGCCGTCGAGGTTGATGAAGTACGGGTCGGCGCCCCGGATGTCGACGAGCGGCTTCGGCTGCGCCTTGTTGACCTTCACCGTCACCGAGCCGGCCGGCACGTCGGCGGCCTCGGCGAACGCCTGACCGGCGGACTTGCTCGTGGCGACCACGACCACCTTGTTGGTGGCGACGTCCACATACCAGCCGGTCACGTCCTCGGAGGCCTTCTTGACCTCGTCGAGGGTGCTCTTCACGCCGTCCAGCCAGGCCTCGCTGCGCTTGACCAGCACCGGCACCGCGCCGGCCTTCTTGACGACGTCGCTGACCGACGAGTCGGTGACCGCGACCTTCAGCGTGTTGCCGTCCTCGGCGAGCCAGGCACCACCGAAGTCGGCGCCGGTCTGCGCGGCCAGCGTGGCCGAGACACCGCCCGCCCACTCCGCACGGGCGAGGCGCGCCGCCGCCTGTTCACTGTCCCAACCCAGGTCGCGCTTCATAGCGGCGAGCAGGTCCGGGGACAGGCCCCCGTCCGACTTGCTCGCGGCCGGAGCCTCGGACGTCGCCTCGGTTCCCGCGAGCGACGGCAGAGTGAAGGCCACCGCCGCCGCGGTCGCCGCCACTGCCACCGCCGTCACGACGATCGGTCTGCGCTGCATCTTGGAGAACTCCCTCCGCCACGGGTGCCGTGGGGGCGGCACCGTGCCAAGGAGTACGCAGCGAAACCGAGAATGGTTGAAAAGACGTCAGACTTCCACGACGGTTGGCACGATCATGGGCCGCCGACGGTACGCGTCGTTCACCCACCGGCCGACCGTCCGCCGGACGACCTGCTGCAACTGGTGGGTGTCGGTGATCCCGTCCTCGGCCGAGCGGTGCAGCGCCGCGGTGAGCAGAGGGATGACCGGATTGAACGCGTCCGGGTCCTCGGAGAAGCCCTTCGCCGAGATGCTCGGCTCGCCGACCACCTTGCCGGTCACCGAGTCGATCACCACGGTGGCCGCGATGAACCCGCCGTCGCCGAGGATGCGCCGCTCGGTCAGCAGCGACTCGCTGACGTCGCCGACCGCGAGGCCGTCCACGTAGACGTAGCGGCTGCGGACCTTGCCGACCACCCGGGCATGCCCCTCGACCAGGTCGACCACGTCGCCGTCCTCGCAGAGCACGACCCGGTCCGGCGCGACACCGGTCTCGATGCCGAGCTGGGCGTGGGCGCGCAGGTGACGCCACTCGCCGTGCACCGGCATCAGGTTGCTGGGCCGGGTCACGTTGAGCAGGTAGCGCAGCTCACCGGCGGGCGCGTGCCCGGAGACGTGCACCTTGGCCGTCTCCTTGTGGATCACCGTGGCACCGGCCCGGGAGAGCTGGTTGATCACCCGGTAGACGGAGGTCTCGTTGCCCGGAACCAGGGAACTGGCCAGCACGACGGTGTCACCCGGCGCGATGGTGATGTGCCGGTGGTCGCCGGTGGACATCCGCCCCAGGGCGCTCATCGGCTCGCCCTGCGAACCGGTCGACATGAAGACGATCTCGTCCGGCGGCAGGTGGGTGGCCTCGTCCAGGCCGACCAGCAGGCCGTCCGGGATGCGCAGCAGGCCCAGGTCACGGGCGATGCCCATGTTGCGGACCATGGACCGGCCGATCAGGGCGACCTTGCGTTCGTACTCCCAGGCGGCGTCCATCACCTGCTGGACGCGGTGCACGTGGGAGGCGAAGCTGGCCACGATGATCCGGCCGCTCGCCTTGCCGAAGATCGAGCTGAGCACCGGGCCGATGTCGCGCTCGGGCGCCACGAAACCGGGCACCTCGGCGTTCGTCGAGTCGGAGAGCAGCAGGTCGACGCCCTCGGCACCGAGCCGGGCGAACCCGGCCAGGTCGGTGATCCGCCCGTCCAGCGGCACCTGGTCCATCTTGAAGTCGCCGGTGTGCAGCAGCAGACCGGCCGGCGTGCGCACGGCCACCGCCAGCGCGTCCGGGATCGAGTGGTTCACCGCGAAGAACTCGCACTCGAACGGGCCGAGACGCTCGGTGCCGCCCTCCCGCACGGTCAGGGTGTACGGGTCCAGACGGCGCTCGGCGAGTTTGGCCTCGACCAGGGCGAGCGTGAACTCCGAACCGACCAGCGGGATGTCCGGTTTGTGGGCGAGCAGGTAGGGCACCGCACCGATGTGGTCCTCGTGCCCGTGGGTCAGCACGATGGCCTGGACGTCGTCGAGACGATCCAGAATCGGTGCGAAGTCGGGCAGGATCAGGTCGACGCCCGGCTGCTCGACGTCGGGGAAGAGAACCCCGCAGTCGATGACGAGCAGCTTGCCGTCGAACTCCAGAACGGTCATGTTGCGGCCGATGGCGCCGAGCCCACCGAGCGGGATGACGCGCAGGGCGCCCTCCGGCAACGGGGGTGGCGGACCCAGCTCCACGTGAGCGTGACTCATTCGCCTCATTCCTGTCAGAGCTGAATGCCGGCCGCGGCGGCGTCCTGGCGCAGTTGGATCAGTTCCTCGTCGGTCCCGTCGACCAGGGGCGACCGGACCGGACCGGCCGGCAGCCCGAGGGCGTTGAGTCCGGCCTTCACCAGGATGGTCCCCGGAGAGCGGAAGATGCCGGTGAACAACGGCAATGCCTGCCGGTGCAGATCCAGCGCGGAGGCGACGTCGCCGGCCTCGAACTCCTCGATCATCTTCTTGGCGAGGGCGCCGGTGAAGTGCGTCGAGGTGCCGACCAGGCCCGCTCCGCCGATGGAGAGCAGCGGCAGCGTGGCGGCGTCGTCGCCGGAGTAGTAGGCCAGCGGGGTCCGCGAGGTGACCCAGGAGCTGGCGATCAGGTCGCCCTTGGCGTCCTTGACCGCGACGATCCGGTCGTGCTCGGCCAGCCGGACCATCGTCTCGGTGGCGATCGCCGTGCCGGCCCGGTGCGGGATGTCGTAGAGCATGATCGGCAGCCCGACCGCGTCGGCCACGGAGCGGAAGTGCCGCTCGACGCCGGCCTGCGGGGGCTTGTTGTAGTAGGGCGTGACGACCAGCAGGCCGTGCGCCCCGGATTTCTCCGCGGTGTGGGCCAGCTCGATGGTGTGCGCGGTGTTGTTGGTGCCCACCCCGGCGAGCACCCGGGCACGGTCGCCGACGGCCTCGACCACGGCCCTCAGCAGAGTCTCCTTCTCCGCATCGGAGGTGGTGGGGGACTCACCGGTGGTCCCGCTGACCACGAGCGCATCGTTGTGCTGCTCGTCGACGAGGTAGGCGGCAAGCCGGGCCGCTCCCTCGATGTCCAGGGAGCCCTCCCGGGTGAACGGGGTCACCATGGCGGTCAGCAGCCGTCCGAAGGGCCGCGGGTCGTGCGTCATACCTGACAACCTATCGGACGCTCCGCTCACACGTAGAAAGCGGTGAACGGGGCCCAGGGGAGGTTGCGCAGGATGCTCCACACACCCCAGACCGCCATGAATGTGATCATGACCGCTGGACTGATCGTCAACTGCGGCAGCCGCCACCGGAAGACCCGCTGCCCGGCCCAGGCCACATACATGTAGACGAGGAACGGCACCGCGAACACGAACATCACGTGATGCCGGGCGGCATCCGGCAGATCGCCGTGCATCAGGAACCACGCGGCCCGCGTGCCGCCGCACCCCGGGCAGACGAAACCGGTCAGGTATTTGAGCAGGCACGTCGGCGCGGCACCGGCTTGCGCCGACGCCGGATCACTGGCCAGCGTGTAACCCGCCGCGGCGCCCGCGCAGGCCAGGATCGCCAGCGGCGCCAGCCAGATCGGCGACCGCCGCGTCAACCGGTCGACCAGGCGGGTCAGACGGTCCGGCTCCGGCATGTGCGGCGCAACGAACCACTCCGGCGGCACCGGCGGGCCCTGGACCGGCTGGTCGGCGAGCCAGGGCGGCAGATGACCCCACGAACTCTGCACGCTCATGGCCGTCACGGTACACCGGCGGCGCGCGCCTGCAGAGCGCTCATGAGGGGGCCCGCGAAGTCACCCCGGTCCGGTGCCGCCACGCTGCCCAGGCCCAGCCAGCCGGCCAGCCGGACCAGCTCGGCGGCCAGCGCCTCGGCCGTCTCCTCCGGCGCCGCCCCCGGCTCGAGCCAGGCCGCCGGCACCCGCAGCACCCCGGCCTGCCGGTCCGCCTTGAGGTCGACCCGGGCGGCGAACCGGTCACCGAGCAGGAACGGCAGAACGTAGTAGCCGTGCGTGCGCTGCGGCGCCGGCACGTAGATCTCGATCCGGTAGGTCATGCCGAACAGCCGCTCGGTGCGGGCCCGCTCCCAGATCAGCGGATCGAACGGGCTGACCAGGGTGGCCACGTCGACCCGGCGCGGCAGCCGGGCCTCGGCGTGCAGATAGGCGGATCTCCACCCGGGGACGGACACCGGGCGCAGCACCCCGGCCTCGACCAGCTCGGCGATCGCCACCCGGCACTCGCGCAGCGGCAGCCGGAAGTAGTCACGCAGCTCCGGCTCGGCGGCCACCCCCAGCGCCCGGGCGGAGAGCTCGACCAGCGACCGGAACGCGTCGGCCGGCTCCGGATCGGGCACCGCCAGCACCGCCGCCGGAAGCACCCGCTCGGGCAGGTCGTAACGCCTGGCGAACGAGGTGGTCCGCTCGGCGGCGGTCACCTGGCCGGAATAGAACAGCCACTCCAGCGCCTGCTTGACCTCCGACCAGTTCCACCCCCAGTGGTCCTTGCTGCGCGGCACGTCGCTCTCGATCTCGGCGGCGGTGACCGGACCCCGCTCCCGCACCTCGGCGAGCACCCAGTCGACCAGCTCCGGACGGTCCCGGGCGATCCGGCGCATGCCGCCCCAGGCCAGCTCGTGCGCCCGGGCCATCCGCCAGCGGAACAACGGCTGCAGGTCGGCGCGGATCAGCGAGGCCTCGTGCCCCCAGAACTCGAACAACTCCCGGGGCCTGCGATAGGCGGCACGCTCGAGCAGACCGGCCGGGTAGGGGCCGAGGCGACTGTAGAGCGGCATGAAGTGGGCACGCTGCAACACGTTGACCGAGTCCATCTGGATCAGATGGAGTCGGCGCAACACCCGGCGCAGGTGGCGCAGATCGGTCGCGCCGCCCGGCTTGGCGTCGGCGAAACCCTGCGCCGCCAGGGTGATCCGGCGAGCCTGGGCCAGGGACAGGGAGTCGGGGAGTGCCATCGAGTCAGCAGAGTAGACCAGGGGTGTGACAAAGTTGCCGCCATGGCACTCGGCTTCGTCCGCCCCGCGCGTCCCGAGGACGCATCGGAGATCGCCCGCATCCAGCTCGCCACCTGGCGCACGGCCTACCGGCGGATGTTCCCGCCGCACGTGCTGGCCGGCCTGGACGAGGACTACCTGGCTCGTGGCTGGACCGAGGCGATCACCGCCGCCCCCTCCGCCCGGCACCGGGTGCTGACCGCCGTCGAGCAGGGTGAGTCGGTGTCCACGGTGGTCGGTTTCGTGGCCGCCGGGCCCGCCGACGAGCAGGCGCTGGCGCCCGAGGAGAAGCCGCTCCCGGACGACGTCGTGGCGATCACCGATCTGTTGATCGAGCCGCGCTGGGGACGCCGCGGACACGGCAGCCGGCTGCTCGCGGCCGCCGTCGACCACTGGCGTGATGACGGATTCCGATCAGCGGTGGCCTGGGTCTACGAGGCCGACGACGCGATGCGGAAATTCCTCGGCTCGACCGGCTGGGAACCCGACGGCGCGGGCCGCGCCCTGGACGTCGACGATCTTCTCGTCCCCCAGCTTCGCCTGCACGTCGCGGTCGGCGGAGAATGAGATCGTGACCGACAACGTGCCGACCTTCGTCTATGACGGCGACTGCTCCTTCTGCACCACGTGCGCGCAGTTCATCGAGCAGCGCATCCCCACCACCGCGACGGTGATCCCCTGGCAGTTCGCCGACCTGGACGAGCTCGGGCTGACCGTCGAGGAGTGCGAGGCCGCCGTGCAGTGGGTCGCCACGGACCGGACCACCGCGGCCGGGCCGGACGCCATCGCCCTGCTGCTGCGCGACGCGGGCCGGGCCTGGTCGCTGGCGGGCTCGGCGCTCGGCGTGGGTCCGGTGCGGGCCCTGGCCTGGCCCGCATACCAGTGGGTCGCCGATCACCGGCACCTCATGCCGGGTGGCACGGCCGCCTGCGCGATCCCGCAGAACCGGCGTCCGCAGCCGCCGGCCGAGAACCCCGCCTGACGATCTCCCGGCGGTCCTCCCCCGCTTCTTCTCATGGTACGAGCAAGGCGGGAGTCCCGTGGCTCCCCCGCGATCGGCTGCCGGGTCAGGGCCGAGGACGCGGCCGCCGGGCCGGATTGCCGGGAGACGGTCCGGCCGTCCCGCCGCGGGCCACTTCGGCGTGCTTCACCGCGTACCGGAGAAGGAGCGTCAACCGGTGGCAGCGGGCTCGACCGACGGGGTGGGACGACGCCGGAGGCGGAGTTTCTCCAGCGGCAGGAAAGCGGCCATCGCGGCCAGATGCGGCGCGAACGAGATGGTGATCGTCGCGAAGACCATCACGTGGAACGAGTAGAAGAACGCCACCACCGCCGTGCGCCAGCGTTGCGGGATCACGAAGACCAGCGGGCTGAGCAGCTCGAACGCCATGATCCCGAACTGCGACAGGATGAGCAGACCGGGGACCGCGGCGATCAGGTCGGCCAGACCGGTGCCGCGCCGGATGATCGCCTGGGCGAGCACGCCGCTGGTCAGCCAGTCCAGGCCGCCGAAGCGGAGCTTGGCCAGGGCGGCCAGGAAATAGGTGCAGATCACCGCGATCTGGGTGACCCGCAGCGCCCAGCCACCGGCCTCGGTGGGTTCCCGGTCGCCGTGCCGGGCCCGGCCCACCGTGGGCAGCACCGCGAGGGCGAGGAGCAGGCCGACCCGGTCGTGATCGACCTTGCCGTAGCTCATCGCGATGATCATCCACTCGGCGTAGAGCAGGAAGACCGGCCAACCCAGCAGACGCGGCGCCCGTCCGCTCGCCGCCGCCAGCGAAAGCGCCAGCAGGGTCCAGAAGATGCCGTGCACCAGCAGCGGACCCGGCGTCGGCAGGTGCAACAGACGGCCGAACAACAACGGCTCGTAGAGATCACCGGGGGTGTTCGCGTGCGACCGCACCCACGGCGTGAAGATCACCAGGTCGGCGGCGACGAACAGGTAGACCACGGTGCGGAAGGCGGCGATCCGGCCTTTCGGGACCGGCTCGAACAACCATCTTCTGAGCATCAGCGCACCCAGTCCGCGATGACCTCGTCGGTCGACCTCCCGGTCGGGCGGGCGTCCTTGATCTCGTGCCAGCGGACCACGATCCGCACCTCCCGCAGTGCGGGCGCGCCCGGCGTGTGCTGGGCGTAGGCCTCGGCGATCCGGCTCATCCGGGACGGATCCTCCTGGTAAGCGGCCTGCTGGCCCTCGATCTCGGCCCGCCGGATCCCGCTGTTCGCCTCGGTGATCGCAACCACCGCGCCGGTCTCGTCGACGCCCTCGACCCGGGTGTCCTTGGCGGCGCCGTTCGGGTCGGGGGCCGTCGAATACATCCGGAAGGGGCCGAACGGGAAGTCGTCGTCCTGCCCCCAGAACGTCCCGGCCAGCAGCAGGCCGAAAACGGCCAGGGTCGCCAGGACCCGCACCCGGCGGCCGGCGGTCGTCAGCTCAGTCATCGCTGGTCAACATAGCGGCCGCAGGCAACGGTGCGGACTCAGCCGAGCAGCGGATCCAGGCCCAGCGTCAGGCCCGGGCGGGTCAGCACCCCGCGCACCGACAGCAGCACCCCCGGCATGAACGACTGCCGGTCCAGCGAGTCGTGCCGGATGGTCAGCGTCTCCCCCGGGGTGCCGAACAGCACCTCCTGGTGGGCGACCAGGCCGGCGGCCCGGATCGAATGCACCCGGACGCCGTCGACGTCGGTGCCGCGGGCGCCGAGCTGCTCCTCCTTGGTCGCGTCCGGCATCGGCGCGCTGCCGGCCTCGGCCCGCGCCTCGGCGATCAGGCGCGCGGTGTGCAGGGCGGTGCCGCTGGGCGCGTCGAGCTTGCGCGGGTGGTGCTGCTCGATGATCTCGACCGAGTCGAAGTACTTCGCGGCGCGGGCGGCGAACTGCATCATCAGCACCGCGCCGATCCCGAAGTTCGGCGCGATCAGCACACCGACGCCGGGCTTGCCGGCGAGCATCGCGCGGACCTGCCCGATGCGGTCCTCGGTGAATCCGGAGGTGCCGACGACCACGTGGATGCCGCGCTCGATCGCCCAGTGCAGGTTGTCCATCACCGCGTCGGGGTTGGTGAACTCGACCAGGACCTGCGCGCCCGCGTCGGCGGCGGTCTCCAGCCGGTCACCCTGGTTGACCATCGCGACGAGTTCCATGTCGGCCGCGGCGTCGACCGCTTTGCACACCTCGAGGCCCATCCGGCCCCGAGCACCGAGAACACCGACACGGATGGGTTCAGCCACGTTCGTCACCCGGTGAATTTAACCCATCGCGCCGCCCGGCCGACCACCGCTCGGCGAGCCCCACCACCAGGAAGACCACGCCGACGTACGCCCAGCCGACCAGCACGTCGATCACGTAGTGCTCGCCCGTGTAGACCAGGGTGAAGGTCATCGCCAGCGGGTACGCGAACAGCAGCGGCCACCAGCGCCGGCGGACCATCGGCAGGAAGAACGCGACCGCCAGCATCGCCCAGGCGGTGTGCAACGACGGCATCGCGGCCACCGGGTTCGACTGCTGCACCTGCAACGCGTTCAGGGTGTTGCCGGCGCCGTGCAGGCCCAGCACGTCCCAGCCGTTCGTGGAGATCCGGGCCACCGCCTCGGGGAGGTACCCGAACTTGTGCGCCCACCACGGCGGGGCCGCCGGGTAGAGGAAGTAGGTGATCAGGCCGAACACGCACAGGGTGATCCAGCGGCGCATGAACCGCAGCCAGGTCGCCCGGTTCCGCACCCAGAGGATCACCGCGATGGTCGGCACGGCCAGGAAGTGCGAGGCGTAGACGAGGGTGATCGGCGCCAGCCACCACGGGGTGACGCCCTCCTGGTAGAGGTGCTCCTGCAGCCACGTGGTGGGCACCTGACCGCCGGTGAACCAGCCGAACATCCACTCGTCGGCCTTGATCAGCTCGGTGACGTGCGGGGCGAAGAAGTCGTCCGCGTACGCCCGCGAGACGTTGTAGGCCACCAGGAGCAGCGCCACCGGCAGCCAGTCGCGCAGGAAGCGCAGATGCGTCTTCCACGGCTCGTAGTTGCGCCACGCGATGGTGGCCAGCCACAGCCAGCCGAACGCGATCAGCGGGTCGCTCGTCGGGACACCGACGAACCAGACACCGACGGCGAAGACCACCGCCCAGATCGTCATCCCGATGATGCGCCGCTTGCGCCGGTCCGGCGTCAGCGGCGTCGCGGGGGTCTCGGGCGGGGTCTCCAGCGTCGTCACGGGGTCCAAGGGTAGCTAGGAGGGCAAGCCGGTCTCGTCGAACGGTCCGACGACGGCGAGCGAGAACTCGCCGGCGAACAGCTCCGCGGCGACCGCCCGCACCTCGTCGAGCGTCACCGCATCGACCCTTGTCAGCAGCTCGTCGACGGACATCAGGTCGCCGTGCAGCAACTCGGACTTGGCCAGCCGGCTCATCCGGGAGCCGGTGTCCTCCAGGCCCAGCACGTACGAACCCTTGGCCATGCCCTTGCCGCGGACCAGTTCCTCGGCGGTGATCCCGTCGGCGGCCACCCGCGCCAGCTCGGCCCGGATCAGGTCGAGCACCTCGGGGGCCTTCGCCGGGGCGCAGCCCGCGTAGACGCCGACCAGGCCGGCGTCGGCGTACTGGGCGGCGTACGAGTAGACCGAGTAGGCCAGACCGCGCTGCTCCCGGATCTCCTGGAACAACCGGCTGGACATGCCGCCGCCGAGCACGTTGTTGAGCACACCGAGGGCGAACCGGCGCTGGTCGTGACGACCCATGCCGACGCCGCCGAGCACGATGTGCGCCTGTTCGGTGTCGCGTTCGACGTAGACGGTCTGCGGCGCGAGGACCGGCACCACCGGACCCGCCGCACGGGTGACGGCCGGCTGGGCCGGACCGGTGTCCAGCGCCGTCCCGGCCACCGCCTTCTCGACCAGCCGGACCACGGTGTCGTGGTCCAGGTTGCCGGCCGCGGCGATCACGATCTCCGGAGCGGTGTACCGCTCGCGGTAGAACCGGTCGATCGCGTCCCGGGTCATCGGCGTGATCGACTCCGGGGTTCCGGAGATCAGCCGGCCCAGCGGGTGATCGCCGAGGATCGCCTGGGCGAAGACGTCGTGGACCTCGTCACCGGGCTCGTCCTCGTGCATGGCGATCTCTTCGAGGATGACGCCCCGCTCGGTCTCCACGTCGGCCGGCTCGAGCAGCGAGTCGGCCACCGCGTCACAGAGCACGTCCACCGCGAGCGGCAGGTCGGCGTCGAGCACCCGCGCGTAGTAGCAGGTGTACTCCTTCGTGGTGAAGGCGTTCGTCTCCCCGCCCACCGCCTCGATCTCCGCGGAGATCTGCAGAGCGGTCCGCTTGTGGGTGCCCTTGAAGAGCAGGTGCTCGAGGAAGTGGGAGGCGCCGTGAAGTTCGGGCGTCTCGTCCCGGGAGCCGATGCCGATCCAGATCCCCAGCGCGGCGCTGCGGGTGGTCGGGATCGCCTCCGTGATGATGCGCAGGCCACTGGGCAGGACCGTCTTGTTGACCGCTTCCTGCGGGGTGGTCGCCGTGGGGACAACACGGGCCGGCACAGTGGCCGGCCCGTGGTTGCTGGTGTCTGTCACTTAGTCGCGGCGCTCTCCGCCACGCTCACCGGCCGGACGCGACCGGCGACGACGGGGCTCGCCACCACCGTCACCGCGGGGAGCACGCTCCTCGCGGGGCGGACGGTTCTCCGACGGGGCACCGTCGGCGGCCGGGGCGGCCGGAGCCTCCTCGCCCTCCGGGCGGACCTTGTCGAGGTAGATCTTGCCGCGCGCGTCGATGTCCGCGATCTGGACCTCGACCTTGTCGCCGACGTTGAGGAAGTCCTCGACCTTGTCGACCCGCTTGCCGTCGCCCACCTTGGAGATGTGCAGCAGGCCGTCACGGCCGGGCAGCAGCGAGATGAAGGCGCCGAACGCGGCGGTCTTCACCACGGTGCCGAGGAACTTGTCGCCCATCTTCGGCAGCGTCGGGTTCGCGATCGCGTTGATCCGCTCGACCGCGGCCTCGGCGGCCGGGCCGTTGGTCGCACCGACGTAGATCGTGCCGTCGTCCTCGATGGAGATGTCGGCGCCGGTCTCGTCCTGGATCGCGTTGATGGTCTGGCCCTTCGGCCCGATCACCATGCCGATCTTGTCGACCGGGATCTTCACCGTGGTGACCCGCGGGGCGTGCTCGCTCATCGCGGCCGGAGCCTCGATCGCCGCGGTCATCACACCGAGGATCGTGGCGCGGGCCTCGTGCGCCTGCTGCAGAGCGCCGGCCAGCACGTCCGACGGAATGCCGTCGAGCTTGGTGTCCAGCTGCAGGGCGGTGACGAACTCGCTGGTGCCGGCGACCTTGAAGTCCATGTCGCCGAACGCGTCCTCAGCGCCGAGGATGTCGGTCAGCGCGACGTACTGCGTCTTGCCGTCGACCTCGTCGGAGATCAGACCCATCGCGATGCCGGCGACCGGAGCCTTCAGCGGCACACCGGCGGAGAGCAGGGCCAGCGTCGAGGCGCAGACCGAACCCATCGAGGTGGAGCCGTTGGAACCGAGGGCCTCGGAGACCTGACGGATCGCGTACGGGAACTCCTCGCGCGACGGCAGCACGGGCACCAGGGCCCGCTCGGCCAGCGCGCCGTGACCGATCTCGCGGCGCTTCGGCGAGCCGACCCGGCCGGTCTCACCGGTCGAGTACGGCGGGAAGTTGTAGTTGTGCATGTAGCGCTTGGTCTTCTCGGGGGCGAGAGTGTCCAGCGCCTGCTCCATGCGCAGCATGTTCAGCGTGGTGACGCCCAGGATCTGGGTCTCGCCACGCTCGAACAGCGCCGAGCCGTGCACCCGGGGGAGCACGCCGATCTGCGCGGTCAGCGGACGGATGTCACGCGGGCCACGGCCGTCGATGCGGATCTGCTCGCGCAGCACCCGCTGGCGGACCTCGGACTTGGTGACCGAGCGGAACGCCGCGCTGATCTCCTTCTCCCGGCCCTCGAAACGCTCGTCGAGCAGGGTGTGCGCCTTCGCCTTGACCAGGTCGAGGGCTTCCTCACGCTCCTGCTTGCCGGCGATCTTCAGCGCCTCGGCGGTCTCCTGGCGGACGGCCTCGGAGACAGCGGTGTAGACGTCGTCCTGGTAGTCCAGGAAGACCGGGAACTCGGCGACCGGCTTCGCGGCGATCTCGGCCAGCTCGCTCTGCGCACGGCACAGCTCGCGGATGGCCGGCTTGGAGGCCTCCAGGCCGCTCGCGACGACCTCCTCGGTCGGGGCGGTGGCACCGGCGGCGATCAGCTTGACCGCCTGCGGGGTGGCCTCGGCCTCGACCATCATGATCGCGACGTCGCCCTCGGCGGTGACGCGACCGGCCACGACCATGTCGAACGTGGCGCGCTCGAGCTCCTCGATGGTCGGGAACGCGATCCACTGGCCGTCGACGTGCGCGACCCGGGTCGAACCGACCGGACCGCTGAACGGCAGACCGGAGAGCTTGGTGGACATCGACGCCGCGTTCATCGCCACCACGTCGTACGGGTGGGAGGGGTCGAGCGCCAGGATCGTCTCGACGACCTGGACCTCGTTGCGCAGGCCCTTGGTGAAGGACGGGCGCAGCGGGCGGTCGATGAGGCGGCAGGTGAGGATGGCGTCCTCGCTGGGCCGGCCCTCACGACGGAAGAACGAGCCGGGGATACGGCCCGCGGCATACATCCGCTCCTCGACGTCCACGGTCAGCGGGAAGAAGTCGAAGTGGTCCTTCGGCTGCTTGCTGGCGGTGGTCGCGGAGAGGACGGTGGTGTCGCCCAGCTGGACGATCACCGAACCGGCGGCCTGCTGTGCGAGGCGGCCGGTGGAGAACACGATCTCCCGGGTGCCGAACGACCCGTTGTCGATCACGGCGGTGCGGAAGTCGGTTCCGAGAGCGTTGTTCTGCTCTGTCAAGTTTGGTACTCCTTCGTCGAGGACCCGGCGGTCAACAGCGCGGTTCAGGAGAGCCGGTCTTCGATCGAAGTGCCCAGGAGAGCTGCCTGGGAACCACTACCGAGGACCGGTGCTGACGGTTTGGTGATCCGCGCGGGTCCGTGGGTGGCAGTGTTCCGTTTCGGAACGGGTTCCGTCGAGGGGATTACCCCGAAGGAAGTGTTTCAGGGAGCGACCGGGGGTCGCTCCCTGACAAGCAGACTATCGACGCAGGCCGAGGCGCTCGATGAGCGTCCGGTAACGGGCGATGTCCTTCTTCTGAACGTAGTTCAGCAGGCGGCGGCGCTGGCCGACCAGGAGCAGCAGACCACGACGGCTGTGGTGGTCGTGCTTGTGCACCTTGAGGTGCTCGGTCAGGTCGGCGATCCGCTTGGTGAGCATCGCGACCTGAACCTCGGGCGAACCGGTGTCGCCGTCCTTGGTCGCATACTCGCCCATGATCTTGTTCTTGGTCTCTTGATCGAGCGCCATGTTCTCCGAACTTCTGTGTTGCCGATTTCACGGTTGACCCGCGACCCGCGGCGTCGGGCAGGTGTGCGGGACCGGTGTCGGATAATCCGACGACGAACCAACCCTACCAGGGGGTTACCGCAGCATCACCCGGGTCTCTTCGACGTCCGCCCGGATCTGGGCCACCAACGGTTCGATGGCGTCGTATGTCCGCTGCTCCCGCAGGTGCCCGACGAAATCGATGCTGATCTGCTCGCCGTAGAGGTCGCCGGAGAAGTCCAGGACGTGCGCCTCGACCCGTCGCTCCCGCCCGTTGAAGGTCGGATTGGTGCCGATCGACACACTGGCCCGCAGGCGCTCGTCCGGTTTGGCGTCCAGGGTCAGCCAGGCCGCGTACACACCGTCGGCCGGCACCGCCGCATACTGCTGGATCATCAGGTTCGCGGTCGGGAAGCCCAGCTCGCGACCCCGCTGATCACCGCGGATCACCACGCCGGAGAGCCGGTGCGGCCGGCCCAGCACCGCCGCGGCGGCCCGCACGTCACCGGCGTCCACACAGCTGCGGATGTAGGTCGAGGAGAACACCAGGCCCTCCTCCTCGACCAGCGGCGCGTCCTCCACGGTGAAGCCGAACGTGTGCCCCAGCGACTCGAGCATCGTCACGTCGCCGGCCGCCCGGTGCCCGAACCGGAAGTTGTCGCCGACCACCACGACCGCACTGTGCAGCGCCTCGACCAGCACACCGTGCACGAACTCGTCCGGTGCCAGCTGGGAGAACGCCGGCGTGAACGGCACCACGCAGAGCGCGTCGACGCCCAGGCCCTCGAGCAGATCCGCCTTGCGCAGCGGCTCGGTGAGCACGGCCGGGTGCGAACCGGGCCGGACCACCTCGGCCGGGTGCGGGTCGAAGGTCATCACCACCGACTGCAGGCCGAGATCACGGGCGCGCTTCACCGCGTGCCCGATGATCATCTGGTGTCCGCGGTGCACGCCGTCGAAGACGCCGATCGTCACCACCGACCGGCCCCACCCGGAGGGGACGGACTCGTACCCCCGCCATCGCTGCATCCGAACGCTCCTTCTGTCGAGACCCAGCGTATCGATCAGGCCGGGGCCAGGACGATCTCGGCCCGGGCCCGCCCCTCACGCTCGCTGACGACGGCGAGCACCTCACCGGCGGGATCGAAGACCGCATACGGCCCCTCGATGCCGACCGCACTCAGCGGACCGCCGTGCCGCAGCGTCCGGGTCTCCTCCTCGGTGGCCGTGCGCTGGGGGAACGACTGCCGGGCCGCCTCCGCCAGGGGCAGGCCGATCACGTCCGGGGCCCGCTGTTCAAGGTCCTCCAGGGTGGCCGCCGAGTCCAGGGTCAGTCCCCCGACGGCGGTACGCCGCAACGCCGTCAGGTGCCCGCCGACGCCGAGGGCCGTCCCGAGGTCCCGGGCGATCGCCCGGATGTACGTCCCGGAGGAACACGTCACGTCGACGTCCACGTCCACCACGTCCGGCTCGTCGCGGCGGATGTCCAGCACGTCCAGGGCGAACACGGTGATCCGGCGGGCCGGGATCTCCACCGTCTCACCGTCGCGCACCCGCTTGTACGCCCGCTGCCCATTGATCTTGATGGCGCTCACCGCGCTGGGCACCTGGTCGATCTCACCCCGCTGGGCGGCCAGACCGTTTCGGATCGCCTCGTCGGTCACCGCGGCCGCCGGCGTCGTGGCGGTCACCTCGCCCTCGGCGTCGTCGGTCACCGTGCTCTGGCCGAGCCGGATCGTCGCGGTGTAGCTCTTCCGCGAGCCGATCACGTAGGTCAGCAGCCGGGTCGCCCGGTTGACCCCGATGATCAGCACACCGGTGGCCATCGGGTCGAGCGTGCCGCCGTGCCCCACCCGCCGGGTCTTCGCCAGCCGCCGGATCCGGGCGACGACGTCGTGCGACGTCATCCCGGCCGGCTTGTCCACCACGATCAGTCCGTCCGTGTTCACCCGACCACCCTATTAGGCGGGGTCTCCCGGCCTCACGGCTGCCGGGCCACGCCGAGCACCACCCATCGCCCGGACCGCCAGCGCCACACCACCGCCACCAGCCGCGTCATGATCAGCAGGCCCAGGCCGGCCCAGACGCCGCCCAGGCCGAGGTCGAGGGCGTACGACAGCCAGATCATCGGCAGGAAGCCGAGCAGCGCGCCGATCACCGTCGAGGTGCGCAGGAACGCCACGTCCCCGGCCCCGATCAGCACCCCGTCCAGGGCGTAGACCACACCGGCGAACGGCAGCAGCGCCACGAACCAGGGCCAGATCACCGCGGCCTGGTCGTGCACCGCCGGGTCGCCGGTGAACCAGCGGGGCACGACCGAGGCACCGGCCGCGACCAGGGCGGCGAAGACCACGGCGGAGATCCCGCCGGCGACGGTGACCCGGCGGGCCACGTCCCGGGCCTCGTCCGCGTCGTCGGCACCGAGCGCCGCTCCGACCAGCGACTGGGCGGCGATGGCCACCGCGTCCAGCACCAGCGCGGCGAAGAACCACAGCTGCAGGCCGATCTGGTGGGCGCCGACCGCCGCGACGCCGAACCGGGAGGCGACCGCCGTGGCGGAGAGGAAGCAGACCTGGAAGGCGCCGCCCCGGATCAGCAGGTCGCGGCCGAGCACCACCTGCTGGAGGATGACCGCCGGCACCGGGCGCAGCTCGCGGGTCTCGCGGATCAGCGCGGCGAGGAACAGGCCGCCACCGACCGACTGGGCGGTGACGTTGGCGATGGCCGAGCCGGTCAGGCCGAGGCCGAGCGGATAGACCAGGACCGGGCAGAGCACGGCGGAGAGCAGGTTGGCGCCGAGCACGATGGTCAGCGGGCGGCGGGTGTCCTGCACGCCGCGCATCCAGCCGTTGCCGGCCGCGGCGAGCAGCAGACCGGGAATGCCCAGCACGGCGATGCGCAGCCAGTCCGCGGCGGCGTCGGCGGTCTCCGGGTTGCCGGCCAGCGCACGGGCGAGCGGCCCGGCGAAGAGCAGACCGAGCAGGGCCAGCAGCAGGCCGACCGCGAGGGCCAGCCAGGACGCCTGCACCCCCTCGGCGACCGCGCCGTCCCGGTCGCCGGCGCCGAACCGGCGGGCGGCCCGGCCGGTCGTCCCATACGCCAGAAGGATGCCGAACCAGACGGCGACCGACATGGTGGTGCCGCCGACCGCGACCACAGCGAGCGGGACCGCGCCCAGGTGACCCACCACCGCGGTGTCCACCAGCACGTAGAGCGGCTCGGCGGCCAGCACCACCAGGGCGGGCAGGGCGAGAGAGGCGATCCGGCGGGCGGAGGCGGTGCGGGAACCGTCGGCAGGCGGGCTCATGGTGTCCCATGATGCCCGCCCACATGTAAGGGCCGCAAGGCAGCCCGTCGCTTACACCTACTGGCGCGTGTCCAGCGAGGTCTGCAAGGCTCGGCGGGCCTGCTCACGGGCGTCGTCGGCAGGCGGTGGCTTCGGCTTGGCAGCCATCAGGATGTCCTTCCACGGATCTGGTGGGCGCGTCGCGGCGCCCGGAAGCGGTCGAGCAGGGTGTCCGTGGCCGGTCCCGGGATCGCCGGGAGGCGGAGAGGGACACCGGCCCGGGCCGGTGGACCCGGGTGGCTCGTGGTCCCCACGGAAGGCGGCCGGTGTCAGCCGCGCGGGAACCAAATCACCGTTCAGCTCCCAAACTATCGTTCAGCACCGGCCCGGACGGCCGGATCCCGGGATCCGGGACACACGATCAGGTGAGGTGCAGGTCGAGGAGGCGGCGGACGGTGTCGACCACGTCCCGCGCCTCGCCGTGACCGGTGAAGCCGGCGGCCAGCCGGTGCCCGCCGCCGCCCTGCGTCATCGCCACCGCGCTCACGTCGACCGCGCCCTTGCTGCGCATCGAGACCGACCACTCGGCGGCGCCGGTCTGCTTCACCACCACCGCCACGTCCGCCTCGGCCACCCGGCGCACCGGGTCGATCAGCGTGTCCAGCACATAGGGCGGCTGACCGTGACGGTCCAGGTCGTCGAGCGTCGCCCAGGTCCAGACCATGCCCCGGCCGCCGGCCGCGGACTCGTCGAGCACCGCACGGCCGAGCACCTCACCGGTCAGTTTCATCGCCCCGAACGGGCCGCTGTCGAAGATCCGGCGGGAGATGTCACCCGGCCGGATGCCGGTGGCGATCAGGCGAGCGGCCAGCTCGTGCACCGCCGGCGTGGTCATGTCGAACCTGAACGAGCCGGTGTCGGTGGCCAGCGCGATGTAGAAGCACTCGGCGATGCCGGTGTCCAGCGGCACACCCAGCCGCGACAGCAGCTCGTCGGCCACCACCGAGGTCGCCGCCGCATCCGGGTCGACCAGGCGCACCCCGCCGAAACCGGCGTTCGACGCGTGATGGTCGAGCACCACGCTGCGCGGAGCGGCGAGACGGCCGGCCAGACCACCCAGACGCGACTCGCTCGCCACGTCGAAGACCAGGACCAGCCGCGGATCGGCGAAGGCCTCCGCCTCCGGCACCAGAAGATCCAGGCCGGGCATCTCCGTGTACGGCCCCGGAACCGTGAACTCACCCGGGAACGTCGCGTGCACACGCGTGAACCCGAGCCGCCGCAGTCCCAGACCGAAACCGAGCATGCTGCCCAGCGCGTCCCCGTCCGGGTTGACGTGACAGATCAGCAGCACCTCGTCGTCGGCACCGACCGAGCGGACCGCCGCGACCGCGGCGGCCCACTGGTCGGCCGACGGCCCGGAGGGCAGGGTCACCCCTGATCCTCGCGGGCACCGACCCGCTCGGCGTCGTCCTCGTCCTCGTCATCCGACTTGTACGGGTCCGCGTCACCGGCGTACTGCTTGCCGGCGGCGAGCCGCTGGACCTCCTCGTCGCGGTGGCGTGCCGCGGCGAGCAGGTCGTCGATCTCCTTGACGTGGGTCTGCACGTTGTCCAGCACGAACGCCAGGCTCGGCGAGTGCCGCAGGCCGAGCGCGTGACCGACCCGGCTGCGCAGCATGCCCTTGGCACTCTCCAGCGCGGCTGCGGTGCCGGCCTGCTCGGTGACGTCGCCGAGCACCGTGTAGAACACCGTGGCCTCACGAAGGTCACCGGTGAGCCGGGCATCCGTGATCGTCACCATGCCGAGACGGGGATCCTTGATCTCCCGCACCAGCGAAGCCACCAACTCCCGGACACGCTCAGCGTGCCGACGTGTCTTGGCTGGGTCCGACATATCGCCCACCTCCGACTATGGATCCCGCGGGTCCGCACCGGCCCCCGCCCTTAACTGCTGAAGCGTACCCACGTCAGTCCTCGTCGCCGTACAGCCGTCGCTTGACCGAGAGCAACTCGATCTCGGGACGGCCCGCCACCTGGTTCTCACAGGTGTCGACGACGGCCCGCGCCTGAGCCGCCTCGGCGGCCACCACCGCCACACCGATCTGTGCCCGGCCGTGCAGGTCGTGGAAACCCACCTCGGCGGCGCTCACCTCGAATTTCCGGAGCATCGCGATGATCGGGCGGACATAGGAGCGCTTCTGCTTCAGCGACTGCGAATCACCGGGCAGGAGCAGGTCGAAGATTGCGGTTTCGGTATACATCAGCGAGCAGGTTACGCCCGGGCCGCACCGGATTCAGCTGTATTTCCGGGCCACCAGCACGTCACGCTCGATGCCCTGGTCCACCCGGTGCGCCAGCGGCTGGAACTCGATCAGCTTCAGGCCGTTCGCCAGCAGGATGTCCTCGGCCAGCTCCCGCTTCGCGACCTTGGTGTTCCAGGAGATACCGATCGCACCACCCGGGCGCAGCAGTTTCAGCCACTCCGGCACGGCCCGCTCCAGCAGGTCCAGCGGGCGCCGGGAGATGCCGCCGCCGTCCTCCTCGTAGCTGCCGTGCGCGATCCCGTAGGGCAGGTCGGTGACGATCAGGTCAGCGACATTGCCCTTGATCAGGCCGTCCAGCCCGGTGGTGTCGGCGTTCAGCACGATGAGCTTCTGCACCGCGCCTGCCTTGTGGTCGTCCTTGCTGGCCGCCAGGGTCACCTCCAGTCGGCGGGCCGCCCGTCGACCCTGCCGGCGCACCGGGACCAGCTCGGCGGAGTGCTTGAGGCGCTTACGCTTCAGCCAGGTCTGGAGGAACAGCTTGTACGCCTCGACGTCCTTGCCGTCGATCTCCACACCGATGCCGTCGAAGCCGTACATCAAAGCCTGGTTGAGCGTGGTGCCGCGGCCGCACAGCGGGTCGAGGACGGTGAGGTTGCCGTCGAGCATCCGCGGCGCGAAGGCGGAGCCGAGCAGGGTGAGGTTCAGCACCAGCTTGGTGAACTGCTCGTTGGTCTTGCCCGCGTACTTCGGGATGGTGATCAGGTCGCTGTCGTAACGGGCCAGCGGGCTGAGGGCGAGCGGACGGAGCAACTCCTCGTCGACCCGCTCGAACAACGCGTACGCCGACGAGAGGTTGGACAGGTAGGCGATGTCACGGGTGGTCAGCTCACCGTCGAAGGTGAGGTATTCCACACCGCCGATCGTGGTGGCGTCGATCCCGGACAGTTCGGCGGAGAGCACCGGGCTGAACCCGGCCAGTTCCGCCTGCGAGATCCGGGACGCCTGATCGGCGTAGACGCGGTTGGCGGACGGGGCGAGCAGCATGGCATACCGGGACATGCCGACATCCTTTCAGGCGCCCCGGAAGGTGGGCAGCTCAGCCCGGCGGTCGCGGCACAGGCGTGCCGGTGCGGCGCCTCGCGCGGCAGCCACGGTACGCCGGGTAGCGCGTACCCCAAGGGTGGAGAAAGGGGAACGGCCCCGGTGCCGAAGCACCGAGGCCGTCCATCGCTGGGTCGATCAGACGCGAGGCTTCTCGCGCATCTCCCAGGTCTCGATGACGTCGCCGATCTGCGGAGTGCCGAAGCCGCTCAGGGTCAGACCACACTCGAAGCCCTCGCGGACCTCGGTGGCGTCGTCCTTGAACCGCTTGAGCGAGCTGATCGTGACGCTCTCGGCCACCACGACACCCTCGCGCAGGATGCGCGCCTTGGTGTTGCGGCGGATGAGACCCGACCGGACGATACAGCCGGCGATGAGGCCGATCTTGGACGAGCGGAAGACCTCGCGGATCTCCGCGGTGCCCAGCTCGACCTCTTCGTACTCCGGCTTGAGCAGGCCCTTGAGCGCCGCCTCGATCTCCTCGATGGCCTGGTAGATCACGCTGTAGTAGCGGATCTCCACGCCGGCGCGGTCGGCCATCTCCTTGACCTTGTTGGAGGCCCGGACATTGAAGCCGATGATCGTTGCGGTCTGCTCGGACGAGGCCGACGCCAGGTTGACGTCGCTCTCGGTGATCGCACCGACGCCGCGGTGGATGACCTTGAGCTGGATCTCGTCCGGGATCTCGATCTTGAACAGCGCGTCCTCGAGCGCCTCGACCGAACCCGAGCTGTCGCCCTTGATGACCAGCGTGAGGGAGGTCTTCTCGCCCTCCTTGAGCTGGGCCATGAGCGTCTCGAGCGTGGCCTTGGTCCCCGAGTTGGCGAACGCGGCCGCACGACGGCGGGCCTGACGCTGCTCGGCGATCTGGCGCACCGTGCGGTCGTCCTCAGCAGCGAGGAACGTGTCACCGGCGCTGGGCACCGAGGTCAGACCGAGCACCAGGACCGGACGGGCCGGACCCGCCTCGGCGACCTGCTTGCCGTTCTCGTCGAGCATGGCGCGGACGCGACCGTGCGCGCCACCCGCCACGATCGAGTCGCCGGCCCGCAGCGTGCCCTTCTGCACCAGGACGGTGGCGACCGCACCGCGGCCCTTGTCCAGGTGCGCCTCGACCGCGACACCCTGAGCGGGGCCGTCGATCGGAGCGGTCAGCTCCAGCGACGCGTCGGCGGTCAGCAGGATCGCCTCGAGCAGCTCGTCGATGCCGATGCCGGGCTTGGCCGCGACGTTGACGAACATGGTGTCGCCGCCGTACTCCTCGGCGAGCAGGCCGTAGTCCGTCAGCTGCTGCCGGACCTTGTCCGGGTTGGCGTCCGGCTTGTCGACCTTGTTCACCGCGACCACGATCGGGACCTCAGCGGCCTTGGCGTGGTTGAGCGCCTCGACCGTCTGCGGCATGACGCCGTCGTCCGCCGCCACCACGAGGATGACGATGTCGGTCACCTGGGCACCACGAGCACGCATGGCGGTGAACGCCTCGTGACCCGGGGTGTCGATGAAGGTGATCGCCCGCTCTTCGCCCTGGTGCGGGACGACGACCTGGTAGGCACCGATGTGCTGGGTGATGCCACCCGCCTCGCCGGCGACCACGTTGGTCTTGCGGATCGCGTCGAGCAGCTTCGTCTTACCGTGGTCGACGTGACCCATGACGGTCACGACCGGCGGACGGGTGACCAGACGGTCCTCCGCCACCTCGGCGTCGAGGTTGATGTTGAACTGCGCGAGCAGCTCACGGTCCTCGTCCTCGGGGCTGACGATCACGACGTTGAAGCCCAGGTGCTCACCGAGCAGCAGCAGGGTGTCGTCGGACACCGACTGCGTCGCGGTCACCATCTCACCCAGGTTGAACATCTCCTGGACGAGCGAACCCGGGTTGGCGTTGATCTTGTCGGCGAAGTCGGAGAGCGACGCGCCACGGGAGAGCCGGATGTCCTGACCCTGACCACGCGGAGCGCCCGAGCTCATCTGCGGAGCCGACAGGTTGTCGAACTCCTGACGCCTCTGCTTCTTCGACTTGCGGCCACGCGTCGGCCGGCCGCCGGGACGCCCGAAGGCACCCGCCGCACCGCCGCCACGACCGCGGCCACCGCCACCACCGGGACGACCCGGAGCACCGGCACCGACCGGACCGCCGCCACCGGGACGGAAACCGCCACCGGGACCACCGGCACCGCCACCACCGGGACGGAAGCCACCGCCACCGCCACCGCCGGGACGGAAGCCACCACCGGCACCGCCGCCGCCACCGGGACGGAAGCCACCGCCACCGCCACCGGGACCGCCACGGCCACCGCCGGGACCACCGGGACGACCTGCGCCGCCACCGGGGCCACCACGGCCGCCACCGGGACCGGCCGGACGCTGCGCGGGCATCGACGCGGGACTGGGCCGCGGCGGCATCGACGCAGGACTCGGCCGCGGCGGCATGCCGGGCTGGTTGGGACGCGGCATCGAAGCCGGCGACGGACGCTGACCGCCACCACCGGAGACACCGAACGGGTTGTTACCCGGGCCACGCGCGGGCGGGCGGGGAGCGCCACCGGCCGGGCCGGGACGGGGACCACGCTCACCGGGCGGGTTCTGCGGACCGGCGGCACGGGTCGCCGCCGGAGAACCCGGACGCGGGGGAACACTGCCGGGGCCGGGGCCACCCGGGCGGCGCGCGGGGCCACCCTCGGCCGGGCCCGGACGACGCTCGGCGTCGCGGGTGCGGGCGGCCTGAGCTGCCTGGGCAGCCTTGACAGAGGCCTCCTGCTCGGCCTTCAGCGCCGAGGCGCGCGCCTCAGCGGCCGCCACCTCGATGTCGTGCGCGCTGGCCGGCTTGGCGACCGGACCGGGCGTCGGGCCGGGACGTCCACCGGGCGGCTTCGGCCGGGCGAACTGACCCGGGGACGGAGCCGGCGAGGTGGGCGCGTTCGGACCGCCGGACGGCGGGCCGGGACGACGCGGAGGCTGCGGACGGGCCATCGGCGGACCCGGACGCGGGGCCGATGACGAGTTGGGAGAGCCGGACGGGGTTCCACCGCCGGCAGAGGGGGCAGAGGTCGGGGCTGAACCGCCACCGGAACCTGCCTCGAGGGCGCCCCGCAGACGCCGGGCCACCGGGGCCTCGACGGTGCTGGACGCGGATTTGACGAACTCGCCCATCTCTTTGAGCTTGGCGAGAACGGTCTTGCTGTCGACCCCGAGCTCCTTTGCGAGCTCGTGTACGCGGGCCTTGCCTGGCACTGCACTCCTCACTTCGAGGTCGTGCGAGCAGTACCCGCACAGACCTCACTCGTGCACTAGAAGCCTGGTCATTTCAGGGACTTCATCGTGTGCTCATCTGGGTCGTCCTACCTTGCTGGGTCGTGACGGGGCGCCGACGCCTCGTCATCGGTGGGTTCGTGCGGCACGGAGACCGCACGAATGTGCTCGGCTAGCAGACCGGCGTCAGCAACACCGGTAAGGCGCAACGCTCGCCCGAAGGCGCGTCGTCGCTCTGCTTGCGCGAAGCAAGCCGGATCGGGATGCAGATGCGCTCCCCGGCCCGGCAGTCGGCGGCCAGGATCGGGCAGAAGCCGGAAAGCTTCCCCGGATCCAGCCGCGACGAACCGCAGCAATGAAGCGGCCGGCGCGCGGTTGCGGCATCCAACGCAGGTTCGCGTCGGGCCGACCGAGTCCAAGTCTACCCCTCGATCGGGCCGGACGCGTATCCGGTCAGTTCCCCGCCTCGGCCGCATCACGGTCCGAGACTCCGGCAGGCTCGTTGTCCGGCCGGATGTCGATGCGCCAACCGGTCAGCCGAGCAGCCAATCTGGCGTTCTGTCCCTCCCGGCCGATCGCCAGCGAGAGCTGGAAATCCGGCACGGTGACACGAGCCGTACGGGTGGCCGCGTCGACCACCTCGACCCGCAGCGCCTTGGCCGGGGAGAGCGCGTTGCCCACGAACTGGGCCGGGTCGTCCGACCAGTCGATGATGTCGATCTTCTCGCCGTGCAGCTCGCTCATCACCGCGCGGACCCGCTGACCCATCGGGCCGATGCAGGCGCCCTTGGCGTTCACGCCGGAGACGGTCGACCGCACCGCGATCTTGGTGCGGTGACCCGACTCACGGGCGATCGCGGCGATCTCCACGGTCCCGTCGGCGATCTCCGGCACCTCGAGGGCGAAGAGCTTCTTCACCAGCGCCGGGTGCGAGCGGGACAGGGTGATCTGCGGGCCGCGGAAACCCTTGGCCACGTGCACCACGATGCACCGGATCCGGGCGCCGTGCGGGTACTGCTCGCCGGGCACCTGCTCGGACTGCGGCAGCACCGCCTCGAGCTTGCCCAGGTCGACCGTCACGATGTTCTTCTCGGCACGGGCCGCGTCGGCCTGCACCACACCGGTGATCAGGTCGCCGTCGCGTCCCGCGTACTCACCGAAGTGCTGTTCGTCGGTGGCCTCCCGCAGACGCTGGAGGATCACCTGCTTGGCGGTCATCGCCGCGATCCGGCCGAAGTCGTGCGGAGTGTCGTCCCACTCCCGCACCATCGTGCCGTCGGCGTCGAACTCCTGAGCCAGCACCGACGCCACGCCGCTCTTACGGTCGATCGCCACCCGGGCGTGGCTCTCCGCGCCGTCGGTGTGCCGGTACGCCGTCAGCAGCGCGGTCTCGATGGCCGCCAGAATCGTCTCGAACGGGATCTCCCGCTCGCGCTCCAGGGCGCGCAGCGCCGCGAGGTCGATGTTCATGCCTCGCCCTCCCCTTCGTCATTGTCATCGTCATCGTCATCGTCGTCTTCGTCGCCGAAATCGGCTTCGTCCATACGCTTGAACTCGATCTGGACCTTGCCCGCGCCGAGCCCGTCGAACGCCAGCTCGCGCGAGACGCCGTCCACGTCCAGCACCACACCCGTGTCACCGGTCGACACGATCCGGCCGGTCAGCCCGTCCACCTCGACCAGGCGGCCGATGTTGCGGCGCCAGTGCCGGGGCTCGGTCAGCGGCCGGTCGACGCCCGGAGAACCGACCTCCAACTGGTACTCCCCGGCGAGCAACTCGCCGCCGGACTCCTCGGCCTCGTCGAGGGCCGCGGAGATCGCCCGGGAGACGACCGCCACGTCGTCCAGGCTGATGCCGCCGTCGGTGTCGACCATCACCCGCACGACGAAACGCCGCCCGGCCCGGGAGAGATTCACGTCCTCCAGGTCGTAACCGGCCCCGGCGACCACCGGCTCGATCACCGCACGGACCCGGGCGCGGGCCGCGGTCAGGTCGACACGGGGAGGAGCAGGGGTCCGCGCCTCGGGTTCGGGGCGGGTGCGTCGGCTATGGGGATGCCCACCGGGTCGGGCCCCGGCGCGGCCACGCTGCGTCATCGGGCTCGACCTCTCGTTAGCTTTGCGCTGCCACGACTATATGCCGCCGGGCAGACAAAGGCCCCGCGGCTGACGCAGAGCGTAACGCGCCCGGGGGACGGCCGGAGCGCCGCCGCACCGAATCCACCCCCACCGCAGGTCGACGGCATGGTGTTGACTGATCGGGTGGCGATCAGAGAGACGGGACACACACGGCGACGGGTGCTGGCCACGGCCGGAGCCGTGGCGGGCGCGACGACACTGGGTGGATGCTTCGGCGACGATCCGGAGCCGCCACCGGCACCGGACGCGCTGCAGCCGCTGCTCGACGAGGCCCTGACGATGGCCGCGGCCTACGAGCGGGCCGTGGTGGCCCAGCCGGCCCTGGCCGACCGGCTCACCCCGCTCGCCGAGGACCATCGTGCACACGCGACGGAACTCGCCACGATGATCGGCGCGACCCTGCCCTCGGCGGTGGCCGCCCCGTCCGCATCCGGTTCGGCCACCGACGGCGACAGCACCGCTGACCTGCGCAAGGCCGAGCAGACGGCGCAGAAGAACGCGGTCGCGGCCTGCCGGACGGCACCCGCCGAACGGGCCGCCCTCGTCGGATCGATCGCCGCCAGCCGGGCGACACACGCCGAGGCGCTGCGCTGACCCGATAGGGTTTCGCGACGTGATGGAGCAACTGGCCGCGGCGCTCGCCGCCGAAGAGGCCGCGATCTACGCGTACGGGTTGATCGGCGTGCACCTCAAGGACAACGAGCAGGACCGCGCCCGGGCCGCCGAGCAGGAACACCGGGAACGCCGCGACCTGCTGGTGGACCGGCTCGACGACCTCAAGGCGAGCGCCGCACCGAACCCACCCGGATACGCCCTGCCGTTCGAGGTCGCCGACCGCACGTCCGCACTGAGACTCGCCGTCCACATCGAGGACGGTGTAGCCCAGGCCTGGCGGGTGGTCCTCCCGGTCACCACCGACACCGAACGCGCCGACGCTCTGTCCGCGATGACCGACTCCGCAATTCGCGCGACGCGGTGGCGCAAACTCGGCGGCATCACCCCCCTGACCATGGCCTTCCCCGGCCGGGCCGGGTGACCGTCGCCCTCTTCGGCATGCCGTCCCACCCCGGATGGCAGAGAATGAGGGCGTGATCGAGGAACTCGACACCACCACCGTCCGCGGCTCCCTGGCAGCCCGGCTGCGCGACGCCGTCCAGAAACGCTGGCCCGCCGACGTACAGGCGATCGGGCTGTGCGGCTCGATGGCCCACGGCGACGACAACGACGGCAGCGACATCAACCTGGTCGTGGTCACCTACCGGCCCAAGACCGGCCCGAAACCGGCACTGCGCAAGGTGGACGGCATCCCGGTCGAGCTGCGCGTGACGACCGGCGAGGAAGGACTGGGGCAGGCCCGGGCGCTCACACCGCGGTGGCCGTTGCAGGCCGACCAGTACATCACCACGTTCCCCCTGCACGACCCGCAGAAATGGTTCACCGACCAGCGGGAGGCCCACCTCAGCCTGCTCGCCGAGGCCCGCCCGATCGAGTTCACCGGCATGGCCCGGCACGACTGGGCGGTGGCGAGCGGTGCGCACACCCGCGCGGTCCGGCTCGCCCAGTGGTTCGACACCGACGCGGCCCTGATCCTGATGGCCGAGGCCCGGCTGCACGCGGCGCTGGTGACGGGGCTGCTCACCCGCACCCACTTCCGCAACGCGGCGGACGCGGTGCGCCGGACCGGGCTGGCGTCCGCGGACACCCAGGAGCTGGGCGCGATCCTGAAATATCAGGGCGAGGAGCTCGGCGCCCGGGGACGGCCGGTGGACGGCGCACTGGGCGCCCTCTTCGACTGACGGGACCTTCCCCCTTTTTCGGGTACGCCCGGAGCACCGCACCCCCGTCGCGGACGGGACGGGCGAACCCGCCGCCGCTCGCGGGCGAACCCGCACCCCGGTCGCGGGCGGGACGGGCACTTCTCAGGCACGCCCGAAGCCCACCCGCCGTGGTGACCGCGGCGGTGCAGACCGCCCGGGACCGCCACGTCCCCGGACGCGGCGGTCACGACGGGCGCGACACTCCCGACCACCGGCGGACGCGGCGGTCACGACAGGCGCGACACTCCGACCACCGGCAGACGCGGCACTCGGGGTGCGGGTGGAGGCGGGACCGTCGTCATCGCGTACACGAAAAGGAGAGTGACCGCACCGCACCCGGCCGGGATCACGGCAGGGTCAGGATCTCGTAGCCGTCCTCGGTCACGACCAGGGTGTGCTCGAACTGGGCCGTCCACCTGCGGTCCTTGGTGACCACGGTCCAGCCGTCCTTCCACACCTCGTAGTCGTGGGTGCCCAGGGTGATCATCGGCTCGATGGTGAAGGTCATGCCGGGTTCCATGACGGTGTCGAGGCGCGGGTTGTCGTAGTGCGGGATGTACAGGCCGGAGTGGAACGTCTCGCCGATGCCGTGGCCGGTGAAGTCGCGGACCACGCCGTAACCGAAACGGCGGGCGTAGGCCTCGATGACCCGGCCGATGGCGTTGATCGGGCGGCCCGGGGCGACCGCCCGGATGCCGCGCATCATCGCCTCGTGGGTGCGCTCGACCAGCAGCCGGGCCTCGTCGTCGACCTCGCCGACGCAGAAGGTGGCGTCGGTGTCGCCGTGGACCCCGTCGAGGTACGCCGTGACGTCGACGTTGATGATGTCGCCGTCCTCGAGCACCGTCGAGTCCGGGATGCCGTGGCAGATGACCTCGTTGAGTGAGGTGCAGCAGGATTTGGGGAAGCCCTTGTAACCGAGCGTCGACGGGTAGGCGCCGTGGTCGAGGATGAACTCGTGGACCACCCGGTCGATCTCGTCGGTGGTCACGCCGGGCTTGCAGTGCTCCCCGGCCAGCTCGGTGGCCTGGGCGGCGATCCGGCCCGCGACGCGCATCCGCTCGATCGTCTCGGGGGTCTGCACATGCGAGCCCCGCCACTCCCGCGGCCGCTTCTTCCCCACGTATTCGGGGCGGACGATGTGCGCCGGGACCGCGCGCTCACGCGACTGTCTTCCCGGCACGAGAGGGGCACGTACGGTCATGTACCACAGACTATCCGCCCCGCGGCACGCCCGAACCGGAGCGGACCGCCCTGTTCTTGCCGCTCCCGTGACGCTGTGAAATCGTGTGTTGGTGGATCAAGACGGCCAGGACCCGAATTTCTCGGCGATCGGTGAGGTGACCGGTGACCGGGTCACCGTCACCGTGACCGGTGAGGTCGACATGGCCACGGCCGACCAGGTGTTCCGGGCGGCCACCGCGGACCGCACCGGTCGCGCGACGCTCGACCTGCGGGCCGTCACCTTCTTCGACTCGGCGGCCATCCACACGCTGATCCGGCTCGCCGAGCACTACCCGGGCGCCTTGGAGGTCATCCCCTCCGAGCGGGTGCGCCGGGTGCTGGACATCGCCGGCCTGGGCGGTCAGCCCTGGCTCAAGTCCGTCTGATCGGGCGGCGCAGGGTCACCGAGGTGCCGTTCGGGGAGCGGCGCACCGAGAGTTCGGTGAGCGCGCCGATCAGGGCCAGCCCACGCCCGCGGAACCCGGGGTCGGTGGCCGGGCGCCAGCGGCCGGTGTCGACGATGGTCACCGTCACCGCGTCCTCGTCGAGGGACGCCTCCACCACGATGATCGGCTCGGCCGGCTCGACCGGGTGTTCGATGGCGTTCGCGGCCGCCTCGGAGACCGCCACGACCAGGTCGAACGCGTCCTCGTCGGGTACCGCGTGCGCGGTGAGGAAGTCCTCCAGGCGGCGGCGCAGCACGGTGAGCCGGCCCGGTTCGGCGGGCAGCCGCAGCACGAACTCGCGCGGCTCGGTCACCTCGAGGGCGATCAGGGCGATGTCGTCACGGCGTTTCTGGCGGCCGGCCTTGGCGAGCAGGGCGTCGAGCAGGTCCTCGATGTGGTCGGTCGGTTTGGCCGCGTCCGCGGTCAGCTCGGCGAGGCCCTCGTCGATGGCCTGTACCCGGTCCTCGATCAGTCCGTCGGTGTAGAGCAGCAGCCGGCTGCCCGCCTCCAGCTCCACCTCCCGGGTCGGATAGTCGACATCACCGAGTGCCCCGATCGGGGGACCCAGCGCCGTCCGGTACAGAAACGTCCCGGCCTCGCCCTGTTTCACCAGCACGGGAGAGGGGTGCCCGGCGGAGGAGTACCTCAACCGCCGGCTGCGCGGATCGAACGCCACGCACAGCACCGTCGCGAACTGGCGGCGGCCCAGCGTGTCCACCAGACGGTTCAGCCGGCTCAGCGACGAGCCACAGTCGAAACCCTCGAGGATGTACGCCCGGAGCGCGTTGCGCAGCTGACCCATGCCCGCGGCGGCGTGCACGCCCTTGCCGACGACGTCACCGATCACCAGGATCACCTCGCCGTCCGGTCCGGCGATGGCGTCATACCAGTCGCCGCCGACCAGGGCCTCGCTGCTGCCCGGCAGGTAGCGCCCGGCCACGATGGCGCCGGGGACGCGGGGCAGCGTCTGCGGGAGCAGGCTGTGCTGCAGGGTGCTGGCGATCCGGTGCTCGCTCTCGTACAGCCGGGCGTTGGCCAGGCGCAGGCCGACGAGCCGGGCCAGCTGGGTGAGTACCACGTGGTCGGCGGGGGTGTCGGCGCCGGACCAGACACGCAGTTCGCCGAGGGAGACGCCGCCGGTGTCGGGCAGCGGCAGCTCGACGTCCGGCGGGGCGGAGGGGTCGGCGCCGCCGTCGCGTTCGGCGCGGGCGCCGGAGACGGTCAGCACGACCCGGCCGGCCGAGGTCATGGTCTGCGCGTGCCGGGCGGCGATGTCGAGCACCCCGGCGGTGCTGGGCACCGCGTTGATCGCGACGGCGGCGTCGACCACGCCCCGCAGCCGGTTGACGATCTCCCGGCGCAGCTGGCCCAACTCCAGGTTGGCCCGGACCCGGGCGATCAGTTCCCGGGTGGAGAACGGTTTGACCAGGTAGTCGTCGGCACCGGCGGCCAGGCCCTCGACCGCGGCCTCCTCGCCGGCCCGGGCCGAGAGGACCACGATCGGGACGTCGCGGGTGCTCTGGTCGGCGCGCAGGGCGGCGATCAGGCCGAAGCCGTCCAGCCGGGGCATCATCACGTCGGTGAGGACCAGGTCGAACGGCCGCTCCCGGGCCGCGGCCAGCGCCTGCACGCCGTCCACCACGGTGTCCACGTCCCAGTAGGGCGCGAGCAGCCGCGACACGTGTTCGCGCAGGTCGGCGTTGTCGTCGGCGAGCAGGATGCGGCCGCCGGAGCGTTCGTCGACCGGCACCGGGGTGGCCGGGCCGTCACCGGCCCACCAGGTGGCCTCGTCGACCCAGAGACGGGAGTCGGCGGACTCGGCCGCGGCCGGCTCCTCGTTGACCCGCTCACCGGGCAGGTGGCCGGTGCCGAACGGGATCCGGACGGTGAACTCGCTGCCCCGGCCCGGCCGGCTGCGCACCGCGACCGACCCGCCGTGCAGTTCGGCCAGTTCACGGACCAGGGCCAGGCCGATGCCGGTGCCCTCGTGGCTGCGGGACCAGACGCCGGTGACCCGGTGGAACCGGTCGAAGAGGCGGGACTGCTCGTGTTCCGGGATGCCGATGCCGGTGTCGCCGACGGTGAACGCCGCGAAGCCCTGGTCGGCCCGGACCCGGACGGTGATCCGGCCTCGGCGGGTGAACTTGACCGCGTTGGAGAGCAGGTTGAAGACGATCTTCTCCCAGAGCTCCTGGTCGACGTAGACCGGCTCGGGCAGCGGCGGCGCGTCGACGGCCAGTTCCAGGCCGGCCCGCTCGGTGGCCGCGGTGAACGTGCCGGCCAGCCGGGCGGTGTGCCGGGCCAGATCGGTCGGGCGGTACTCGGCGCGCATCCGGCCGGACTCCAGCCGGGAGAAGTCGAGCACCGTGTTGACCAGCTTGAGCAGGCGCAGGCCGTTGCGGTGGACCGGGGCGAGGCGTTCGCGGACCTCCGCCGGGACGGCCGGGTCGTCGAGCAGGTCCTCCAGCGGGCCGAGGATCAGGGTGAGCGGGGTCCGGAACTCGTGGCTCACGTTGGAGAAGAAGTTCGTCTTGGCCCGGTCCAGCGCGGCCAGTTCGGCGGCACGGCGGCGCTGCTGCTCGAACGCCCGCAGGTTGGACACCGCCCGGGAGATCTGCGCCGCGGCCAGGTCGAGGAAGTCGCGGTAGTCGTCGTCCATCACCAGGGACGGGTTGACGCCCAGGACGAGCGCACCGTCGGCGTCCGCGCCGAAGCCGACGGGCAGCACCAGCGCGTCGTCGAGCCGTCCCGGACGACCGCTTTTGATCACGGCGGCGACAGCCGGGGGCGGGTCCGGGTCGTTCAGGGACAGCGACGCGTACGGGATGTCCGCGGTGTTCTCGCCGAGCACCGCGAGCACCTCGGCGACCAGGGCGTCCTGATCGGGCGAGTCGGCCAGCCGGCGGCCGAGGGCGCTGAGCGTGCGCACCCGGCGCTCGCTGAGGACCCGCCCGGTGGTCTCGGTGACGATGCACATCACCCCGCCGGGCCGGCCCTCGTCGTCACGGATCGGATCGTAGGAGATGTCGAACCAGGTCTCCTCGAGGAACCCGTAGCGCTCGATCCGGAACAGGTGGTCGCGGGCGTAGAACGACTCGTCGCGTTCCACCACCCCGTCGAAGAGCGGGTGCAGCACCGCCCAGGCCTCGGCCCACATCTCGGCGCCGGGACGGCCCAGGTGGCCGGGGTGCTTGTCGCCCATCGTGACGATGTAGGCGTCGTTGTAGAAGGCCACCCACTGCGGACCCCAGAAGATCACGATCTGCGCGCGTGAGGCGAGCATCGTGACGACCGCGTCGACCAGCTCCGGCGGCCAGCCGGACGGATCACCGACCGGGCTGGTGGACCAGTCCAGTGCGGACATGCGGGCGCCCATCTCGCCACCCCGCTCGAAGGCGTTGCTCAGCCGCCTCGGCAGGACGCCCATCACCACGCCTCCCACTGCAAGGAATCCGATCCGGTGGCACCGTAACACCGCCGGAGCACGGTCGCCCGGTCAGGCGGACGCGGTCGCACGGGTCCGCGACGCCGCCCGGGCCAGGGCTTCGAACGATCGCAGGTCGGTGGTCCTCTCCGGATGCCACTGCACGCCGAGCGCGAAAGTGTGCGCCGGATGCTCGATGATCTCGATGATCCGGTCGTCGGGGCACCAGCCGACCGGCACGAACTCACCCGGTTCGGCGACCGCCTGGTGGTGGAACGAGTTCACCGTCAGGGTGCGCCCGAACACCTCGTGGGCGACCGTCCGCTCCTCGACGACCACGTCGTGGCGGCCGTAGTCGGACGCGTTCGCGGCCAGCGGGTCGGTGCCTGTCGAGGCGCGGTGCCGTTCGTGGCCGACCAGGTCGGGCACGTGCTGGTGCAGCGAGCCGCCGGTGGCCACCGCCATCACCTGCATGCCCCGGCAGACACCGAGGATCGGCAGGCCGGCGGCGAGGGCGGCGCGCATCAGCGGCAACTCGGCCTCGTCACGGGTCTCGTCGGGGTCGGTCTCCGGATGCCGGGGCTCGTCCCAGTGCGCCGGGTCGACGTCGTTGCCCCCGGTGAACACGATGCCGTCGAGCGACTCGATCACGTCGGTGCCCGGGTCGTCCGGGGTGATCAGCACAGCTCGTCCGCCGGTGGCGTGCACGGCCTTCACGTAGGTCATCGGCAGCATGCCGGCCATCATGTCGTTGTGGCCGTACTTCACCTGCTGGGCGTACGCGGTGAGGCCGATCAGCGGTCTGCGCATGCGGCGGGTTCCTCCTCGACTCCGGCGGCCGCCGCGACCAGGGCTCCGAAGAGGCGCACATCGCGGCTCACCTCGGGATGCCACTGAACGCCGAGAACAAACCGGCGTCCCGGATCTTCCACCGTCTCGGGCAGGCCGTCCTCAGCCCATCCGGTGACGGTCAGTGATCCGGGGTCGGCGACGCCCTGATGGTGGAAACAGTTGATGGTGACGTCCTCGCCCATCAGTCCGGCGATCCGGCTGCCGGGGGCGAAGGTCGCGTCGTGCTCGCCGTACACCGCGGGGGCGGGCCGGTGCTTCTCGTGACCGAGAACGTCGGGCAGGTGCTGGTGGAGCGTGCCGCCGGCGGCGACGGTGAGCAGCTGCATGCCCCGGCAGACGCCGAGGACCGGCATGTCCCGGTCCAGGGCCGCGCGCAGCAGGGCCATCTCGCCGGCGTCCCGGTCCGGCCGGGTCTCGGTGAACGGGCCGCGGGCGGCGCCGTACAGCGACGGGTCGACGTCGGGTCCGCCGGCCAGCACCAGGCCGTCGAGGGCCCGCAGCACGTCCGCGTCGAGGTCGTCCGGGGGCAGCAGGACCGGTCGGCCACCGGCCAGCCGGACCGCTTCGGTGTAGTCGTGCGGCACGAGCGTGGAGGGGAGGTCGTGCCACACGCCCCAGGAGGCGGACACCACGTAGGTCGTAATCCCGATGATCGGACGCATCGCTCCACCGTAATCACAGGCGCGCGGCGCCGGATGACCGGCGCCGCGTGACGGGCCCTTCTGTCCCACCGGCACGGGGATCGGCCCGGGCCGGCGGGGATTCGACCCCTACACCCTGTTCCAGCTGGGCGTATGAGGAATCGTGCCCCAGCCCGTGGGCTTTGAAACATCAGAGCGGCGTCACGTACGCCCCGGTGATCCCGCCGTCGACGACGAACTGCGCGGCGGTCATGAACGACGCGTCGTCACTCGCCAGGAACGCCACCGCGGCCGCGATCTCCTCCGGTTCGGCGAACCGGCCCATCGGCACGTGCACCAGCCGGCGGGCGGCCCGTTCCGGGTCCTTGGCGAACAGTTCGAGCAGCAGCGGGGTGGCGACCGGGCCGGGGCAGAGCGCGTTGATCCGGATGCCCTCCCGGGCGAACTGGACACCCAGTTCCCGGGTCATCGCCAGCACGCCGCCCTTGCTGGCGGTGTACGCGATCTGCGAGGTGGCCGCCCCGAGCAGGGCCACGAACGACGCGGTGTTGATGATCGAGCCCTTGCCCTGACGCTGCATGTGCGGGATGGCGTACTTGCAGCAGAAGAAGACGCTCGTCGTGTTGACCTTGAGGACCCGCTCCCACGCCTCGATGCCGGTGACCAGGATCGAGTCGTCGTCGGGCGGGGAGATGCCGGCGTTGTTGAAGGCGATGTCCACCCGGCCGTGGCGTTCGGCGACCCCGTCGAAGAGGGCCTTGACCTGCTCCTCGTCGCTGACGTCGCAGGCCACGAACTCGCCGCCGACCTCCTGCGCGATCGCCTCGCCGGCCTCCGCCGAGATGTCCACGCACACGACCTCGGCGCCCTCGGCGGCGAACCGCCGCGCGGTGGCCAGGCCGATCCCACTGCCGGCGCCGGTGATCACGGCGACCCGGTCCTGCAGACGCTCCACTGTCACTCCCCCATCGAGATGAACACGTTCTTGACATCGGTGAACGACAGCAACGCGTCCGGGCCCAGCTCACGGCCGAGACCGGACTGCTTCATGCCACCGAACGGTGTCCAGTAGCGGACGGACGAGTTGCTGTTGACGCTGAGCGCGCCGGTCTCGACCGACCGGGAGACGCGCAGGGCACGGCCCACGTCACGGGTCCAGATCGAGCCGGAGAGGCCGTACTCGGTGTCGTTGGCCAGCCGGATCGCCTCGGCCTCGTCCCGGAACGGCAGGACGCTGACCACCGGCCCGAAGATCTCCTCCCGCCAGTGCGGGTCGTCGGCCGAGCGGGCCAGCAGGACGGTCGGCGGGAACCAGAATCCGTCGCCGCTGGGTGCGGTTCCCTGGAACGCGACGTCGGCTCCACCGACGTAGCCGGCGACCGTGGCACGCTGGCCAGCCGAGATCAGCGGGCCCATATCCGACTCTTCGCTGGACGGATCAGATGTCCGGAATTTTGCGACATTTTCTTGGAAAAGCGCTAGAAATCTATCGAAGACCGAGGCCTCGACCAGCAGGCGCGACCGCGCGCAACAGTCCTGGCCGGCGTTGTCGAAGACCGCGCCCGGCGCCGCCGCCGCGGCCGCTGAGAGGTCGGCGTCCGCGAAGACGATGTTGGCGCTCTTGCCACCCAGTTCCAGCGTCACCCGCTTCACCTGATCGGCGCAGCCCGCCATGATCGACTTGCCGACCGCCGTGGACCCGGTGAAACACACCTTGCGAACCGCCGGATGCGTAACGAACCGCTGACCGACCACACTCCCCTTGCCCGGCAGCACCTGGAACACGTTCTCCGGAAGTCCCGCCTCCAGCGCCAGCTCGGCGAGCCGGATCGCGGTCAGCGGCGTCAGCTCGGCCGGTTTCAGCACGACCGTGTTGCCCGCGGCCAGCGCCGGCACGAATCCCCAGCCGGCGATCGGCATCGGGAAGTTCCACGGCACGATGATCCCGACCACGCCGAGCGGCTCGTGGAAGGTCACGTCGAGACCGCCGGGCACCGGGATCTGCCGGCCGGACAGCCGTTCCGGGGCGCCCGCGTAGTAGTTCAGGACGTCCCGGACGTTGCCCGCCTCCCAGCGCGCGTTGCCGATCGTGTGGCCGGCGTTGCGTACCTCCAGAAGGGCGAGCTCCTCGAAGTGGTCCTCCACCACCGCGGCGAAGCGGCGCAGAAGCCGCGCCCGATCCCCGGGCGCGACCCGCCGCCACTCACCGAAAGCGGTCCGCGCACGCTCGATCGCCGCGTCGGTCTCTTCCAGACCCAGCGAGGGTACGGTCGTGAAGACCGCGCCGTTCGCCGGATTGATGACGTCCGTCACGTTCATGGCGTCACTAGATCACATTCGCTCGAATCCGCGGCGCAACTCCCAGTCCGTGACAGCCGCGTCGAAGGCGGCCAGCTCGACCCGCGCCATGTTCGCGTAGTGCGCGACCACGCCGGACCCGAACGCGGCCTCCGCCACGCCGCTGTCCGACCAGAGTCCGGCCGCCTCGCGCAGCGTCCCGGGCACCCGTTCCGCGGTCTCGTCGTGGTACGCGTTCCCGGCGAACTCGTCCTCCAGCGACAACTCGTTCTCGATCCCGTGCAGCGCGCCCGCCACCAGAGCCGCGATCGCCAGGTACGGGTTGACGTCCCCGCCCGGCACCCGGTTCTCCACCCGCATGCCCTCGCCGTGACCGGCGATCCGCAGCGAGCAGGTCCGGTTGTCCACGCCCCAGCGCAGCGCGGTCGGCGCGAACGACCCGGGCTGGTACCGCTTGTACGAGTTGATGTTCGGCGCGAACAGCAGACTGAACTCGCGCATCGTGGCGAGCAGGCCGGCCAGCACCCGCTGACCGGTCACGCTCAGATGGGCCGGGCCGTCGCCGAGCATCGCCGACCGGTCGTCCTCGCCCCGCAACGAGAAGTGGATGTGGCAGGAGTTGCCCTCCCGCTCGTTCGGCTTGGCCATGAAGGTGAGCGCCATGCCCTCCTGGGCGGCGATCTCCTTGGCACCGTTCTTGTAGATCACGTGGTGGTCGGCGGCGGTGAGCGCGTCGGCGTACCGGAAGGCGATCTCGTGCTGGCCGAGGTTGCACTCGCCCTTGGCGCTCTCCGGGACCAGCCCGGCGCCGAACATGTCGTTGCGGATCCGGCGCAGCAGCGGTTCGACCCGGGCGGTACCGAGCAGGGAGTAGTCCACGTTGTACTGGTTGGCCGGCGTCAGATCGCGGTACCGCTTGGTGAACGCCTCCTCGTAGGTGTCGCGGTAGAGGACGAACTCCAGCTCGGTCCCGGCGAACGCGGTCAGGCCGTGCGCCGCCAGCCGGTCCAGCTGGCGGCGCAGGATCTGCCGCGGCGAGGCCGGCACCGGATCGCCGGCGGTGTCGAAGAGGTCGGCGAGGACCAGGGCGGTGCCCGGCTGCCACGGGACCGGCCGCAGCGTGTCGAAGTCCGGCCGCATGACGAAATCGCCGTACCCGGTGGACCACGAGGACATCTCGTAGCCGTCCACGGTGTTCATGTCGACGTCCACGGCGAGCAGATAGTTGCAGCCCTCGCTGCCGCCGGAGACCACCTCGTCCATGAAGTACCGCCCGTGCAGCCGTTTGCCCTGCAGCCGGCCCTGCATGTCGGTCAGGGCCAGCAGCACGGTGTCGATGCTGCCGTTGCCGACGGCCACATCCAGATCCTCGAGGTCCATATGCCTGTCCTATCAGTCGGTCGGCTCGCCGTGGGCGGCCTTCTCGATCAGGTTCTGCTTCGGCCCGGTGAACCACTTCCGCGCACCGGCGAACCACCAGACGGTGGCCGCGCCGAGCACGACGGCCACCGCCACGATCGTGTAGTTGAAGTTCGACGCGGTGATCGGCCCTGCCGTCGGCAGCACGAACAGCACGCAGATCACTCCTACCCACCCGATCGCGATCCATCCGATCGGAGCACTCCACCGCCCCAGATTCCACGGACCGGGCTGGAAGTCCGGGTCACGGCGGCGCAGCAGGACCGGTCCGACGTACGCGATGTAGAGGCCGATCACCGCGATGGAGGTGGCGGCCAGGTACGCCGTGGTGTTCCAGAGCGACGGCAGCACGAGGAGGGTGGACAGGCTGACACAGAGCCAGATCGAGTTGGTCGGCGTACCCGTGCGGGGGTTGACCTTCTTCCAGATCCTCGATCCGGGGATCGCGTCGTCGCGGGCGAACGCGTAGGACATCCGGGAGTTCGCCGTCACCGACGCCATCCCGCAGAACCACTGCGCCACCATGCAGATGAACAGCAGGAACGTGCCGAGGTCGTGGCCGGCCGCGTCGATGAAGATCTGCGCGGGCGGCAGGCCCAGGTCGCTGGTCCGGGCCGCGTCGTAGTCCTGGATGGACCATGTGATCGCGAAGAGCAGCACGAATCCGGCGATCACCGAGACCACCACGGACATCACGATGCCGCGGGGTGCGGCCCGGGCGGCGTCGTGCGTCTCCTCGGCCACGTGCGCGGAGGCGTCGTAGCCGGTGTACGTGTACTGCGCCATCAGCAGGCCGATCAGCACCGCGTAGACGCCCGCTCCGGCGAAGGTGAAGCCGGTCTCGTTGCGGACCTCGAGGAACACCTCGGAGATCGGCTTGTGCTGGTCCGGGACGATCGCGAGGACCGCCACGATGATCGCGACACCGATGAGGTGCCACCAGGCGCTCACGTCGGAGAGCAATCGCACCAGGTTGACGCCGAACGTGTTGAGCAGGCCGTGCACGCCGATGATCAGCAGGAAGATCAGGAAGGTCCGCCCGGTGGTCACCTCCATGTCGAAGGCCAGGCTGAGGAAGGCCGAGGTGGTGATCGCCGCGCCGAAGTCGATCGCGGCGGTGACGGCGACCTCGCCGAGGAAGTTGAACCAGCCGACGAACCAGGCCCACGCGGCCTTGTTGCGTTTGGCCAGGGCGGCGGCCCACCAGTAGAGCGCGCCGGCCGTCGGGTACGCCGAGCAGACCTCCGCCATGGCCAGGGCCACGAAGGTCACCATGACGCCGACGAAGAGCCAGCCCAGGGTGATGGCGATCGGTCCGCCGGCGGTCATCGCGATGCCGTACGACGTGATCGCACCGGCCAGGATGGAGATGATCGAGAAGGAGACGGCGAAGTTGGAGAAGCCGGAGAGCCGGCGGTGGAGCTCCTGTTGGTATCCGAGTTGGGCGAGTCGTTCCTCGTCAGTGGTCATCCGATTGCCCCCTTGCCCGAAGGGTGTGACGTGAGCCACGAGATCCCGTGATGATCTCCCCGTCGTGTTACGGGCGTCAATGAGCGGCGTTAATTGCATTGCCGCGTCCACCCGCCGGTGCGAGCCTGGATTCACGCGGCACCTCGGAAGGCCGCTGATCTCCACCCGTGGCGGCGGCGTGGGGCGCGGTCACCTCTCTCCTGGCAAGCGCCCGCTCCACGCCGCCGCTCCCCCATAGATCACCGAAACTGTTTCCGCAGGTCAGTCTGACTTTTAGCCTAAAAAATCTACAGCGGCGAGTCTAGAAATCTGCTTCCGGTGGGCATACCTTTGGTGTGTCGGGCGGCAACGACCGACACAGCAAATGGCACAAGACGCTGAGTTGGATAGGAGGACGAGATACCGCAGCAACGCGCAAACACGTCCCCGGCCCGACGAGAGGTGATCGCAGCCGATGCCCATCACTCAGGTCGACTGCTAGCGGCACGCAGCCTGTCGACCACATGCGCCGAGATTGCTCGGCACAAGAATTGAAAAGCCAGGGCCCCGGTTACCCGCCGGGGCCCTGGATCATGTTGTGAGTAAGGGGATCATGCCCGCGAAGCCGGACCCCGACCTTCCCGCATTCACCATGGGCCGCGCCGCCGCGATGATCGGCGTCACCCCGGCCTTCCTGCGCAGCCTCGACGGGACCGGCCTGATCGAGCCGGAACGCTCACACGGCGGCCACCGCCGCTACTCCCGTCACCAACTCGACCTCGCCGCCCGGGTCCGGGTGCTGCTCGACGAGGGTTTCCTGCTCGCCGCCGCCTGCCGGATCGTCACCCTGGAGGACCGGCTCGCCGCGGCGCACCGGCACATCCGCGAACTCGGCGGCCGGCTCGGCCCCGGCGAGGACGCCCGCATCCCCACCCAGACGCGACGTACGCCACCCGGCGTCACGCCCGGGATGGCCGCCACCGACCACGCGTGACATCGTCACCTCTCCCGGGATGGCCTCCGCAGACCACACATGACATCGTCACCTCTCCCGGGATGGCCTCCGCAGACCACGCATGACATCGTCACCGGATGGCAGCCCCGCACGCCGGACAGTGGCGGCGTCCCGGCCCGACCGCCCGGCAGCGGCGCGCCGACGCCGGGATCGCCCTCGCCGTCACCGCAGCCGCCGTCCTCAACCTGTTCCTGGCCCGCAGCGCCGGCATCCTCGGCCACGACGGCGTGCCCGGGCTGCCCGAACAACTCGCCTGGGTGCTCGCCACGGTCCTGCCGCTGGCCTGGCGGCGGAGTCAGCCGGAGATCGTCGCGGTGGTCGTCTCGGCCGCCTACCTCGGCGCGCAGTGGCGCGGCGCGCAGGAGCAGCAGATCACCTCGGGGGTGCTGTTCGCGGCCATCTACACGCTGGGTGCGTGGGGTCAGGACCGTTCCCGGGTACGCGTGGTCCGCGCCGGCATCATCGCGGTGATGTTCGCCTACCTGGTCGTCTCGTTCGTGATCTCGTTCGGTGACATCACCATCGAACGGTCGTCCGGCGAACTGCCCGCGGTGTGGTCGCTCATCCTCAACACGTTCATCCTCAACATCGCCTACTTCGCCTTCGTCCACCTGATGGGCGACGCGGTGTGGACCAACGCCCGGCACCGGCACCGGATCGAGGAGCAGGCCTCCGCCTTGCGGGCCGCGCAGGAACTGGTGGCCGAGCGTGCCGCGGTGGACGAACGGGTACGCATCGCCCGGGAACTGCACGACGTGGTCGCCCATCACGTGTCGGCGATGGGGATCCAGGCGTCGGCGGCGCGCCGCGCCCTGGAGAGGGATCCGTCCTCACCGAAGGCACGGACCGCGCTGGCGGCCGTCGAAGAGGGGGCGCGGACCGCGGTGGACGAGTTGCGCAGGATGCTGGGGGCGTTGCGGTCGTCGGCCGGAGCCACACCCGGGCCGTCGGCCGGCATCGACCGGGTGCCGGAGATCGTCGACCGCGCTCGCGAATCCGGCTTGACCGTCGACTTCGGAATCTATGGTGACGCGGCGCCGCTGCCGGATTCGCTGTCCCAGGCCGCCTACCGCATCGTCCAGGAAGCCGTGACCAACACGTTGAAGCACGCCGGAGCCACCGCACTGGACATCCGGATCCGCTACCTCCGCGACGAGATCGAACTGGACGTGGCCGACGACGGCCGGGCCGCACCCGCCGGCACCGGTGGCATGGGACTGATCGGCATGCGGGAACGTGTCGCTGTGCACGACGGCGCCCTGGAATACGGTCCGCGTACCCGGGAACCGGGCTTCCGGGTCCGGGCCCGCCTCCCCCTGGCCGGCCGGCAGTGACCGTCACCGTCCTCCTCGCCGACGACCACCAGCTGGTCCGCTCCGGATTCCGGGTCATCCTCGAGATGGAGGACGACATCACCGTGGTCGGTGAGGCGTCCGACGGTCTGCGGGCCGTCGAACTCGCCCTCGACCTGCGACCCGACGTGGTCCTGATGGACGTGGAGATGCCGGTCCTGGACGGGCTGGAGGCCACCCGCCGGATCACCGCCGCGGACGGGCCGTCGGTGCTGATCCTCACCACGTTCGACCGCGACGACTATCTGTTCGCGGCGCTACGGGCCGGGGCCAGCGGATTCCTGCTGAAGAACGGCACCCCGGAGGCCCTGACCGAGGCGGTACGCGTGATCGCCGCCGGAGACGCGCTGCTCGCCCCGTCGGTGACCCGGCGGGTGATCGCGGAGTTCACCACGCCGCGGCCACGTGCTCCCGAACCGACCGGCCGCCTGGGCGACCCGAACCCCGGCACTCGCCCGGGCGACCTGAGCTCGGACGCTCGCCTCGGCGACCTGACCCCGCGCGAGCACGAGGTGCTGGTCGCGCTGGCCGGGGGCGCCAGCAACGCGGAGATCGCCACGGCGTTGCACCTCGGCGAGACGACCGTCAAGACACACGTCAGCCGGGTACTGACCAAGCTCGGGGCACGGGACCGGACACAGGCCGTCGTTCTCGCGTACGAGCTGGGGGTGGTGCGTCCTACTCAGGGATGACATCCCCGAGCCGGACGACACGGAGTCCGAGGAAAACTAGCGTTGGGCCCATGACTACGGTCCTGAATGTCGAAGCCCCGTCTCTGGATGAGGCCACGGCTTTGAATGTCGAGGCTCTGGACCGATCGTTCGGCGACCGTCAGGTCCTCAAGGACGTGACCTTCACCGTGCAGTCCGGCCGGCTCACCGGTTTCGTCGGCGCGAACGGCGCCGGCAAGACCACCACGATGCGGATCATCCTCGGGGTCCTCGACGCCGACGCCGGAGCGGTCACCTGGCGAGGCGCACCGCTGACCCGGCCGGTCCGGCAGCGTTTCGGATACATGCCCGAGGAGCGCGGCCTCTACCCCAAGATGTCCGTCGCCGAACAGGTGATCTACCTGGGCCGGCTGCACGGCATGAGCGCCGCCGACGCCCGGCGCAACACCGGCACGCTGCTCGAACGCCTCGACCTGGCGGCCCGCGCCGACGACCACGTCGAGCGCCTCTCCCTGGGCAACCAGCAGCGGGCGCAGATCGCCGCCGCCCTCGTGCACGACCCCGAGCTGCTGGTCCTCGACGAGCCGTTCTCCGGCCTCGACCCGATCGCGGTCGACACCGTCCTCGCCGTCCTGCGCGAACGTGCCGCGGCCGGCGCCGCGGTCCTCTTCTCCAGCCACCAGCTCGACCTGGTCGAACGCCTCTGCGACGACCTGGTGATCATCGCGGACGGGACGATCCGGGCCGCCGGGGCACGGGCGGCGCTTCGCGAGGCGTACACCCTGCCGCGTTTCCGGATCGAGGTGGACGGCGACGCGGGCTGGTTGCGTGACCAGCCCGGCGTGACCCTGGTCGACCTGGACGGCCGGCATGCCGTCTTCGACCTGGCCACCGGCGTCGACGACCAGCAGGTGCTGAGCGCCGCCCTCACCCGCGGCCCGGTCCGTGCCTTCACCCCGGTCCGCCCCACGCTGGCCGAGATCTTCCGAGAGGTGATCCAGTGACCACGTTCGCCGCCACCCGACTGGTCATGGCCCGCGAGATCAAGGTCAAGATCAGGGACAAGACCTTCCTCTTCAGTACGGTGTTCCTGCTCCTGTTCGCCGTCGGCGGCACCGTCCTGCCGAGTTTGTTCGACGGCGGAGCCACCCGGGTCGCCGTGGTCGGCGCACCGACCGCCGCCGTCCTCGAGCAGGCCGGCCTGGACGTCCGCACCGTCCCCGACGAGGCCACCGCCGAACAGCTGGTCCGCTCCGGCGACGTGGACGCCGCCGTGGTCGACGGCCCGCGCGTCCTGGCCCTCGACGAGACCCCCGGCGACGTGGTCGGCGCCCTGAGCACCGCACCCCCGGTGCAACTACTCGACCCGGACGACGTCGACCCGGTCGCCCGTTTCATCGTCCCGTTCGCGATCTCGTTCCTGTTCTTCATGACGACGCTGCTGTTCGGCGTGCAGATCGCGATGAGCGTCACCGAGGAGAAGCAGACCCGCGTCGTCGAGATCCTGGTCTCCAGCGTCCCCGTCCGTGCCCTGCTGATCGGCAAGGTCGCCGCGATGACCCTGCTGGCGTTCGGCCAGCTGGCCCTGCTCCTGGCGGCCGCCGTCATCGGCATGCGCACCGCAGGCGTGGACACCACCCTGATCAGCGCCGTGATCCCCGCCGTCGGCTGGTTCCTGCCGTTCTTCCTGGTCGGCTTCGTCGCGCTGGCCGCACTCTGGGCCGCGGTGGGCGCCCTGGCCGCCCGCCAGGAGGACGTGAACGGCACCTCGACCCCGGTCCAGATGCTCATCATGATCCCGTTCTTCGTGGTCCTGAGCGTCCAGTCGAACGAGGCCGCGATGACCGTCCTCTCCTACATCCCGTTCTCCGCCCCGGTGGCCATGCCGATCCGCCTCTTCACCGGCGAGGCAGCCCCGTGGGAACCGGTGATCGCCTTGCTGCTGCTCCTGCTGACGGCTGCGGCAACGTTGGCGGTCGGGGCCCGCATCTACCAGAACTCCCTGCTCCGCACCAACGGCCGCACGTCCCTCGCCACAGCCTGGCGCAACACCTGACCCGTTCCTCCCGTCACCCGCAACGGCGGGGAGCCACCCTTGCCGGCCAGCTCCCCGCCCGCACTCCCCCGCTCCCGCCCGCTCGCCGCCACAGCGCCCGCCCACTCGCCGCACGTCCACCCACCCGGTCGCAGGCCGCCGCACATCCACCCACCCGGTCGTACGTCCACCCATCCGGTCGCACGCCGCAACACGTCCACCCACCCGGTCGCGCGTCCACTCGCCCGGTCGCGCGTCCACCCACCCGGTCGCACGCCGCCAGATGTCCACTCGCCTGGTCACAGCCGTTCGCTCCCCGGCCGCTCTCCGCCGCCGCCCGCTCGTCCACCAGGTCGCCCGTCTACACGAACGCTCGTTCGTCCACCTGGCCGCTCGTCGGCCGGCCTCTTGCCAGCCCAGTCACTCACCCTCTCGTCGGGCCGCCGTCAGACCTTCCACTCCGCAGGCCCGCAGGCCCGTACGTCCGTAGGCCCGCACGTCTGTAGGCCCGCACGTCTGTAGGCCCGCACCTCCTTAGCCCCAGCACTCCCCCCAAGGTCAACACAGCCCGAGTGGCACGTCAGTCACCCCAGCCGTTGTCCACGGCTCTCCCGCAACGCAGACAACCATCACCGACGGCTGAAGGTCGCCCAGCCGTCGGTGATGGTCGACTCCAGCACGAAAACGGACCGTGCCCCACGGCCGAGCCCGCCCAGCCGTCGCCCACGGTCGACTCCAGCACGAAAACGGACCGTGCCCCACGGCCGAGCCCGCCCAGCCGTCGCCCACGGCTGCTCGGCGGACGGAAAACAGCCGCCAACAACGGCTCGGGGTCGCCCGGCCGTCACCCACGGCTGCCAACTCGCAAAACGCGACAACCGACCTGCGTAACGCCGATGCCAGGAACGGCGAAGGCCATGCACGGCCGACGACACACAACGGCCCGCCTACGACTCACGTGGACGTGCCCGTTGCCGTGTCGCCAGCCGCCGCACACGGTCGACGCAGACCGGCGGAACCAACCGTGACCTACAGCCGAGCCTTCCAAGCCGTCGCCCACGGCTGCTCGGCGGACGGAAAACAGCCGCCAACAACGGCTCGGGGTCGCCCGGCCGTCGCCCACGGTCGAACTGGGCCTGTAGACGGACCGTGGACGACGGCCGGAACGACTCGGCCGGCGGCTGCGGCTGCGGCTGCGGCTGCGGCTGCGAGGAAGAGTCCGATGCCGCGGTGCGGAGGCGTGAGTCGAAAGCGGCCGCCAGTGAGGGAGACCGGTCAGGCTACTCGGCGGACTATGGCCAGCAAGGACTCCTCGACGTCCTCGATGGGGCGGTCGGGCTGGAAGACCAGCCAGTCGACGGCCACCACCAGGCCGACGCCGAACAGCGCCGACGACGCCACCTGCACGTCCAGGTCGGCGGGGAGTTCGCCGGACTCGACGCCGGCCCGGACGGTGGAGGCGATCACCTCGATCGCTTCGGAGCGCAGGAGGATCAGGGTCTGCTGCCACTCCCGGTTGGTGCGCCACATCTCCGACAACAATAATTGCGCAAAAGACCGATATTTCTGGATGTACTCCAACTGGGCCCGCACCAACGCCCGCACCGCCTCCCGCGGCGGCAACCCTTCGACCGCGTCGCGGAACGAGGCCGTCAGCAGGCCGACCCCGTGCCGGAGCAGCTCTTCGAACAGCTCCGTCTTCGAGGTGAAGTTGTAGTAGACCGTTCCTTTCGCCACCTTGGCCCGCAGCGCGATGTCGTCCACCGTGGTCGCCGAGAAGCCCTGTTCGGCGATCAGTTCCACGGCCGCCTCGTACAACCTCTGACGTGTGTCCCGCCGCCGCCGGGAGCGGCCGTCGGAGGGGGAGCCCGCGGAAGAAGCCACGACAGAACCCTAAAGGACCAGCTCGGGGTGGAGGTCCGCGGTACGCATCCGCCGTTTGCGGCCCGCGGTGGCGACCGTCAGCGTGAACGCGCCCGCCCCGAACCCGGCCAGGACCACGGCCGCGTGCACGATCGTCGTCACGGGACCACCGTCGACCGCGTGGCGTAACGCTTCCACCACGTACGTCATGGGCAGGAGCGGGTGGACCGCCTGGAAGATCCACGGCGTGGTCTGGACCGGGTAGGTGCCGCCGGACGACGTCAGCTGGAGCATCAGCAGGACGAGGGCGGCGACGCGGCCGGCCGGTCCGAGTAGTGCCCCCAGCAGTTGCATCACCGCGGCGAACACGGTGCCGGTGCCGACCATCAGCGCCCAGGTCGCCCACGGGTGGACCGGGTCGAGTCCCAGTCCGAGGTGCACCACCGCGTAGAGCAGTGTCGCCTGGACGGCCCCCATCACCACGCCGGGAAGCAGTCCGGCCAGGGCGACCCGCAGCGGGTGTCCGGCCATCAGGTAGCGGCGGTTGATCGGCCGCAGCAGCATGTAGTTGATCATTGCGCCGACCCAGAGCGCGAGGGCCAGGAAGTAGGGCGCGAACCCCACGCCGTAGGTGCCGGCCGGGTTGCGGACCTGCCGGTTGAGGGCCACCGGGTCGGCGAGCACTCCGGCGCGGTCCGAGGAGTCGTCGTAGGAGGGGATCTGCGCGGCCCCGTCGGCGAGTCCGTCGGCGAGTCGTCCCGCGCCGCCGGTCAGGTCGGTCAGGCCGGAGGCCAGTCGGTGCCCGCCGGTGGAGAGTTCGGACAGTCCACCGTTCAGTTCCCGGGCGCCGCTCGACAGCCGGTAGATGCCGTTCTTCAGCGAGGTCGCGCCGGTTACCGCCTCGGCCGTGCCCGATTTCAGCTCGGCGGCACCGGTGGCGATGCTGTCCAGCCCGTCGGCGAGGTCGTCGACGGAGGTGCGGGCGGCCGCCACGTCGTCGGCCAGGTGCGGGGCCGCGTCGGCGATCTTCCGTGCGTTCCGGGCGACGGCCTGCAGGTCGGTGCGCAGCGACGTCAGGTCGGCGGCGTCGATCCGGTCGCGGATGGCCGTCGCGTCGGTGAGCAGCCGGTCCGCCAGTTGCCGTGCCGCGGCGATCCCGGGGGTGTCGTCCGGCAGTCCGTCCAGGTAGTCCCGCAGTTTCCGCGCGTCGGTCACCGTCTTGTCCGCGGCGTCCGTGACCGCCCCGATGTTGTCGGCGAGCGTGGCCGCGCCGGTGGCGACCTGGTCCGCCGCGTCCGCGATGGTCTCCGCGTTGTTCCGCAGTACCGGTTCGATCCGGTCGGCTGCCGCGTCCACCGTGTCGGCCAGTTTCCGGCCGCCGCGTGCGGCTTGCGCGGTGCCCGTCGCCAGCTGCGCCGCGCCCTCGTCGAGTTGTTCCAGCCCGTCTGCCAGGGCGTCCGCGCCGGTGCCGGCCCGGTTCAGTCCGGTGGCGAGCTGCCCGGCTCCGGTGTGCGCCGAGTCCAGGCCACCGGCCAGTGTGTCCGCGCCGTCCTCCGCCTGGTCGGCGCCGTCGTGCAGCTGGTCCGCGCCGTCGGCCGCCTTCTCGGTCTCGGTCCGCAGGTCGGTGAATCCGATCAGCATCTTGTCGTAGTACTTCGCCGACGCGCTGGCTGCCGCGGCCGCGCGGACCTCGTCGAAGGCGGTCCGGGCGAAGACCCCGGAGAGGTAGTTCGTCGCGTCGTCGCTGACCGCGTCGAGCTGCGCGGTCTGCGCCTTCTGCCCGGCGGTCGGTGCTCCGGCCAGCCGGGACGAGAAGTCCGCCGGGATGCTCAGCTCGATCTGGTAGGTGCCGTCGGTCAGCCCCGCCGAGGCGTCCGCCGCATCCACCACGTGCCAGTCGAAGATCTCGCGGTCGATCAGTTCGTCGGCCAGGTCCTGCCCGGCGTGCACCGTTTCGCCGTCCTCGGTCTCGGCCGGCTGGTCCTGCATCACCAGCGCCGCCGGGATGTGATCGAGACGGCCGTAGGGGTCCCAGAACGCGTACAGGTACAGCGCCCCGTACAACAACGGCACCACTGCCAGCACCGCGAGCGCCGCGGCGGTCAGCTTCCCGCGCAGGAAGCGCCGCAGTTCCCAGCCGGCAAGCGACAATGCGCCCATCACTGTGCCTCGTCCTTCGATGTGGGGGCGTCACCCTCGGTGTCTGTTTTTTCTTGTACGCGGCCGGCAGTGACCAGCAACTCGACCGTCTCGGCCTGCCCCAGGTCTTGACCCGCTCGCAGATCTGTCAGAACGTCCGTCGGATCCGTTCCGGATGCGGACTCCGGGCCGGACCATTCGACGACCGCCCGGCCCGGCTCCCCGAGACGCGGATCGTCGAGCGTGACCGTCGCGTCCGCCCGTCCCGGCTCCAGTTCCCGGGCCGTCACCAGTACCGCCACCCCACCGGCCGTGACCGTGCCGAGCAGCCGCCACAGGTCGTCCCGTTCCGCCGCGTCGAGTCCCGCGTCCACCCCGTCGAGGGCCAGCATCGACGGCCGGCTCAGTCTCGCCAGCACCACGCCGAGCACCTGGCGCTGGTACGGCGACAGGTCCCGTCCCCGCATCGCCGGGTCGAGCCCGTGCAGTGGCACCCCGGCGGCGTCCGCGCCGGCCCCGGTGAGGAGCCCGCGCAGGCCCGGCCGGCCGAGCAGCGCCAGTCGTTCCTGGACGTGTTCGAGGACCGTCAGCACGGGTTCCGGCTCTGTCACGCCGGGAACATGACCGAGTTCCGCCGTACCCGTCAGCTGGATCGTGCCGGCGTTGAGCCGCAGCCGTCTCGCCAGGGCGAGTAGCGCGGTGGTGCGCCCGCTGCCCGGTGGGCCGATGATCGCGACGGTCTGGCCGGGCTGGACCGTCAGGGTCAGGTCCCGCAGGAGCCAGCGGCGGTGGTGTCGCACGCCGGCACCGGTCGCGGTGAGCACCGACATGGCGGTCCCCCTTTTTAGACTGACTGGTCAGTGCAGAAACATACCCACGAAAGGTCGTCCGGCCCTGCCGAGGTGGTGGACATCACGCCCGGCGTACCGGCAGGATCGGGGACATGTCGATGCGATGGGGCATGACCGTGCCGCTCAGTGGCGTTCCGCTCGCCGATCACGCCGCCGTCTACACGGCCCTGGCCGACGCGGGTTTCACCGACGTGTGGTCCGCGGAGGTGAACGGCACCGACGGGTTCACCCCTCTCACCCTGGCCGCCGCCTGGGAACCCCGGCTGAGCCTGGGCACCGCCATCGCCCCGGTCTTCACCCGCGGACCGGGCCTGCTCGCGATGACCGCCGCCGCCCTCGCCGAGACCGCGCCCGGCCGTTTCCAACTCGGCATCGGCGCGTCCTCACCGGTCGTCGTCGGCGACTGGAACGCGACCGATTTCGATCGCCCGCTCGACCGCAGCCGCGACATGCTGCGCCTTCTGCGCGCCGCGCTCGCCGGTGAGCAGGTCGACGAGGCTTTCGCGACGTTCACGGTCAAGCGGTTCCGGCTGGAACGCCCGCCGGCCGTCCCGCCGCGGCTCATGCTCGCCGCGCTGCGCCCCGGCATGCTCCGGCTGGCCGCGGCCGAGGCCGACGGCGTGATCCTGAACTGGCTGGCCGCGTCCGACGTGCCCACCGCGCTCGCCGAGACCAAGGAGGCCGGGCCGGGCTTCGAGGTGGCCACCCGGATCTTCCTGATCCCGACCGAGGACGCCGCCTGGGCACGCACCGTGGGCCGACGCCTGATCACGTCCTATCTGACCGTCCCGGCCTACGCGGCGTTCCACCGCTGGCTCGGCCGCGGGGAGGCGCTCACCCCGATGTGGCAGGCGTGGGCGGCCGGCGACCGCAAGGGTGCGCTCGCCGCGATCCCGGACGCGCTCGTCGACGAGCTGATCGTGCACGGTTCGCCGGAGCAGTGCCGCGACCGGGTGCGCGCCTACGCGGACGCCGGTGTGACCGTGCCGATCATGGCGCTGACCCCGACGCCGGAGCTGGACCGCGGCGGCCTGCCCGCCCTGCTGGAGCTGATCACCGAGCTCGGTCCCACGACGACGTGAGAACGGGCCTCAGATCCCGTCCAACGCGTCCCGCAGACGATCCAGCAACTCCGGCTGACTGAACGGCTTGGTGATCAGGATGGTGTGCGGTTCGAGAGTGCCCTCGCCGGTGATGAACGGCTGGGCGTACCCGGACATGAAGACCACCGGCAACTCCGGCCGGACCCGGCGGATCTCCTCGGCCAGCTGCTGACCGTGCATGTGCGGCATGATCACATCGGTCAGCAGCAGGTCGATGTGCAGATGCCGGTCCTCGACCGCCTTGATCGCCTCGGGCCCGCTGCTCGCGGTCAGTACCTGATAGCCGTTACGGGTCAGGATCCGTTCGGTGACCGCGCGCAGGGCGGCCTCGTCCTCCACCACCAGGATCGTCTCGCCGCCCCGTTTCAGCTGCTGCGGCGCGGACGGCTGGGCGGTCGCCGCGGCCACCTCGTGGGTCACCGGCAGCAACGCGACGAACGTGGTGCCGGCGCCGACCGTGGAGTGCAGGTTCGCGTACCCGCCGGCCTGCGTGACGATGCCGTAGACGGTGGCCAGGCCCAGACCGGTGCCCTCGCCCGCCGGTTTCGTGGTGAAGAACGGTTCGAAGACGCGTTCCAGCACGTCGGCGGGGATGCCGACGCCGGTGTCCGCGACGCGCAGCCGCACGTACCGGCCGGGTGGGGCGGCCGGGCGCATCGACTGGTCGCCGCCCTGGCCCACCACGTGGTTGCCGGTGTGCACGGTGAGCGTCCCGCCGCCCGGCATCGCGTCCCGCGCGTTGACAGCCAGGTTCAGCAGCACCTGTTCGATCTGCCCGGGGTCGGCCAGTACCGGACGCAGGCCCGGGTCCAGTTCGGCGTGCAGCCGGATGTGTTCGCCGAGCGTACGCAACAGGAGCTGTTCCACCTCGCGGATGACGACGTTGAGGTCGAGGACCCGGGGTCGGACCACCTCGCGGCGGCCGAAGGCCAGCAGCTGATGGGTCAGTTCGGTCGCCCGCTGCCCGGCCCGGAGCACCTGTTGCAGGTCGCCGGCCGCCTGCGACCAGGAGCCGCCCGGGTCGTCCGCGGCCGCCTCCTCAAGCAGGTCGGCGACCAGCGTGGTGTAGTTCAGCATCACCGCGAGCAGGTTGTTGAAGTCGTGTGCCACCCCGCCGGCCAGCTGGCCCAGGCTCTCCAGTCGCTGTGCCTGGTGCAGTTGCGCCTCCAGGCGTTCCCGTTCGGCGACCGCCGCGAGGCGCTGGTGTTCGGCTTCCATCCGCTGGCGTTCGGCGGCCGCCTCGATCCGTTCCGAGACGTCGCGGATCGCCGCGGACACGATCAGTCCGTCCTCGGTCTCCAGCGCGGACAGGCTGATCTCGGCCGGGAACTCGCTGCCGTCCCTCCGCCGCCCGCTGAGCTGGCTGCCGGAGCCCATCGGCCGGGGTTCCGGGTCGGCGAAGTACCGGTGCCGGTGGCCGGGGTGCCGGGTGCGCGCCGAATCCGGCACCAGCGTCTCGATCGGCAGGCCGAGGAGTTCGCTGCGCGGATAGCCGAACAGCCGTTCTGCCTGCGCGTTGACCAGGGTGATCCGGCCGTCCCCGGCGACGCCGACGATGGCGTCCGGGGCGGCCTCCAGCAGACCCTGGAACTTCGCCTCCCGCCGGATCCGGTCGCTGACGTCCCGGACCGCCGCGACCACCATGTCCTCGGAGACCAGCGCCGACAGGCTGATCTCGGCGGGGAACTCGCTGCCGTCCTTGCGCAGCGCGGCCAGGGGTACGCCGGCCCCCATCGCCCGTGGCTGCGGGTCGATCAGGTAGTCACGCCGGTGGGCCGGGTGCCGCGGCCGGAAGCGGTGCGGCACCAGCATCTCGATCGGCTCGCCGATCAGCTCGTGCCGTTCGTAGCCGAACATGCGAACGGTCTGCGCGTTGACGACGGTGATCCGGCCGTCCCGGTCGACGCCGATGATCGCGTCCGGAGCCGCTTCGAGGAGGCCGATCACCACGGCGTCGGACGGTGCGCTCACCTTCTCCAGCCTAGGTCGGCCGTCCGCGCTTCTCAGCCGCTCGCCGAACGCGACCGGACGGGCCGTGGCCGGCTCAGAACAGAACCGTGGCGAAGGATCCCGCGGACACGAAGCCGCACCGGGCGTAGACCCGGCGGGCCGGCGCGTTGTAGTCGTTCACGTAGAGGCTGACCGTCGGCGCGACCCGGCGCAGCGCGTCCGCCACGACGGCGGCCATCGCCGCCGTGCCGAGTCCGCTGCCCCGGTGATCGGGGTGTACCCAGACGCCCTGCACCTGCGTGGTCCGCCGGGTGATGATCGCCAGTTCGGCCTTGAACACCACCTGGTCGCCGTCGAACCGGGCGTAGGCCCGTTTCTGTTTGACGAGCTCGGCCATCCGGCGTTTGTAGCCGCGGCCGCCGTCGTCCTGCAGTGGGGAGACGCCGACCTCTTCGGTGTACATCGCCACGGCCGCCGGGAAGAGTTGGTCGATCTCGTTCGACCGGACCAGCCGTACGCCCGGGTCGGCCCGCACCGGGGCGTCCCGGTCGGTGACCAGCAGCGGCTGGTGGGGGCGGACGTCGCGGGCCGGTCCCCAGTGGCCGCCGAGGCGGTTCCACAGGTCGAGGACCGCCTCGGACCGGCCGATGATCGAGGAGCAGACCCGGGGTTCGGCGCCGAGGAGGTCGGCGAAGGCCGCGGTGGCGGCGGGGGTGGCGCCGACCGGGACCAGGTGCGCCCCGGACCAGATGATCGACTCGATCCGGCGGCCCTGTTCGAAACCGTAGATCCGGCCGTCGGACCGCCACCAGTTCAGGCCGTGGGCGGCGACTCTCTCGGAGATCTGCGCGCCCGCATAGGGGTCGGCGTCCAGAATCCGCTCGACCGCCGCGCGCTCGGGCTCACCGAGCTGGCGAATGGGCACCGTCAACACAGGTACCACATTGCCAGATTCCGGCGTCGTGACACGTGCCGCGAGCCCACGATCCCAGAAACCCTTGCCGCCGACACGTTGCCGATATATCGTCTAACTATCGACGAACGAACGGAGAAGGCAGTGAGGAACATGCACGAGGGACACGGCGGGTTCGGCTGGAGCGGCGAGGGCCGCCGGCGCGGCTTCGGGTTCGGCCCGGGATTCCCCTTCGGCGGCCCCGGCGGGCCGGGCGGATTCCCGCCCGACTTCGGCCGGCACGGCCCCCGGCGGGGCGGACGCGGCGGCCGGCAGAGCGTGCGGCCGGCGATCCTGGCACTCCTTCTCGAGCGGCCGATGCACGGCTACGAGATGATCCAGGAGCTGGACGCCCGCACCAACGGCATCTGGCGCCCCAGCCCCGGCTCGGTCTACCCGACCCTGCAGCTCCTGGAGGACGAGGGCAAGATCGAGGCCACCGCCGACGGCAGCCGCAAGAGCTTCCAGCTCACCGACGAGGGCCGGGCCGAGGCCGAGGCCGCGGCGCAGAACCCGCCGTGGGCCCAGATCGGCGACGAGACGATGAATCAGGTGCAGGACTTCCGCGACGCGGCAGTCGGCATCATGAGCGCGCTCAAGCAGGTCGGCTTCAGCGGCACGCCGGAGCAGCGGCAGAAGGCGCTCGAGGTGCTCAACGACACCAAGCGCAAGCTGTACGCCATCCTCGCCGACAGCGAGTGACGGTCACGTCCCGCGCGCCCGTCTCCCCACGGGCGCGCCGGGACCGGCGGATGACGGAGACGACCGTGATCGTGGCGAGCCCGGCATGGTGGTGGCCGACCGCTCGGAGGCGCTCCGGCAGCGAGAGTGCTTCCGGCGTACAGGAGAAGAAAGCGCAAGAGAAAGGCCCCACGCCGGTGCAGCGCGGGGCCTTTCCTCAGGAACCGGTCAGTGCACGGTGACCGTCGGGCCGGGAAGCAGCTCGCGGAGCTCGTCGGGCAGCTCGGCGCCCATCTCGTCGGCGAGGCGCAGAGCCTCCTCGACGAGGGTCTCCACGATGATCGACTCGGGGACGGTCTTGATGACCTTGCCCTTGACGAAGATCTGGCCCTTGCCGTTGCCGGACGCCACGCCCAGGTCGGCCTCGCGGGCCTCACCGGGACCGTTGACGACGCAACCCATCACGGCGACGCGCAGCGGCACCGGGAAGCCCTCGAGAGCCGCGGTGACCTGCTCGGCCAGGGTGTAGACGTCGACCTGCGCGCGACCGCAGGACGGGCAGGACACGATCTCCAGCCCGCGCTCACGCAGACCGAGGGACTCGAGGATCTGCTGACCGACCTTGATCTCCTCGACCGGCGGGGCGGAGAGCGACACCCGGATGGTGTCGCCGATGCCCTCGGCGAGCAGGGCGCCGAACGCCACCGCCGACTTGATCGTGCCCTGGAAGGCCGGGCCGGCCTCGGTCACGCCCAGGTGCAGCGGGTAGTCGCACTGCTCGGCGAGCTGCCGGTAGGCGCGGATCATCACGACCGGGTCGTTGTGCTTGACCGAGATCTTGATGTCGCGGAACCCGTGCTCCTCGAACAGGGAGCACTCCCAGAGAGCCGACTCGACCAGCGCCTCGGCGGTGGCCTTGCCGTACTTCTCCAGCAGACGCTTGTCGAGCGAACCGGCGTTGACGCCGATCCGGATCGGGGTGCCGGTCTCGGAGGCCGCCTTGGCGATCTCCTTCACCTTGTCGTCGAACTGGCGGATGTTGCCCGGGTTGACCCGGACCGCCGCACAGCCCGCGTCGATCGCGGCGAAGACGTACTTCGGCTGGAAGTGGATGTCGGCGATCACCGGGATCTGCGACTTCTTGGCGATCGCGGGCAGCGCCAGGACGTCGTCCTGCGACGGGACGGCGACCCGGACGATCTGGCAGCCGGACGCCGTGAGCTCGGCGATCTGCTGCAGCGTGGCGTTGATGTCGGAGGTCAGCGTCGTGGTCATGGACTGGACGCTGACGGGGGCGCCGCCACCGACCAGGACCCCACCGACGTTGATCTGCCGGCTCTTGCGGCGCGGGGCCAGCGGCGGCGGGGGGAGGGCGGGCATTCCCAGACTGACAGCAGTCATCTCACTCACTTGAAGATCGTAATGGGGTTGATGATGTCCGCGGTGACTGTCAACAGGGTAAACGCGCCACCGATGAGGATGACCGCATATGTGACGGGCATCAGCTTGTAGTAGTCGACGCGTCCCGGGTCGGGGCGACGGAAGCGCACGTAGAGCCAGGAGCGGACTCGCTCGAACCAGGCGATCGCGATGTGACCGCCGTCGAGGGGCAGCAGCGGCAGCAGGTTGAAGATGCCGATGAAGATGTTCAGCGAGATGAAGACCTGCCAGAAGACCTCGGGTACGCCCTTCTCGATGGCCTCGCCACCGATCCGGCTGGCGCCGACGACGCTGATCGGGGTGTCCGGGTCGCGCTCGTCACCGGTGATCGAGTGCCACAGGGCGGGCACCTTCTCCGGGATCCGGGCCATCGCCTTGAACGAGCCCTTCACGATGTACCAGCTGAAGTCGCCGGCGGCGGGGACCGCGGTGAGCGGGTTGTAGTGCAGGACCGAGGGCGCGTCGGTGGTCCAGCTGATGCCGGCGACCGAGACCTGCGAGACCGGGCCGTCGGCGTCCTCGACCGGCGTGCGCTCGGCGGTGACCAGGTCGACCGTGGCGGTGGCGGTCTGGCCGGCCCGCACGTACTCGAACGGGGTGGCGCCGGCGGCCGAGGCGCGGATCGCGTCGGTCAGCTCGCCGTAGTTGGCCACCGCGGTGCTGCCGACCTTGGTGATCAGGTCGCCGGTCTGCAGGCCGGCCGCCTTGGCGGGGGCGGCGAGCGCGCTGCCGGTGCCGGGCACGCAGTCGGCGGCGGTGTCGTCGAGCTTGGTCCGGATGCAGTCGCCGACGTAGATCATCGCGGGGGCGGCCCGCTGCGCGTCGGCGGTCTGCGGGATGTCGGTGTTGGGCAGGCCGACGGTGGCGGCCATGCCCCACGCGCCGACCAGCGCGAGCAGGAAATGGGTGACGGAGCCGGCGCCCATCACGATCGTCCGCTTCCAGACCGGGAAGCGCCACATCGCGCGGTGCTGGTCCTCGGGGGCGACGTCGTCGTCCTGCGGCGTCATGCCGACGATCTTGCAGAAGCCGCCGAGCGGGATGAGCTTGAGACCGTATTCGGTCTCACCGCGCTTGAACGAGAAGATCGTCGGGCCGAAGCCGACGAAGTACTGCGTCACCTTCATCCCGAAACGCTTGCCGGTGATCATGTGGCCGAGTTCGTGCAGGCTCACCGAGATCAGGATGGTCAGCGCGAACGCCGCCGCACCAAGCCAGAACAGCATCAGGCTCCTTCAGCCACAGTCGCGATCGTCCGCTGCGCCTGGGCACGGGCCCACGACTCGGCGGCAAGCACGTCTTCGACGGTACCCGGCTCCGCGAAATCGGGGGCCGCCGCCAGCACCCGTTCCAGGGTGTCGACGATGCCCAAGAAAGGTAGCCGACCGGAGACGAACGCGGCCACACACTCTTCGTTGGCCGCGTTGAAGACGGCCGGCCGGCAATGACCGATCCGGCCCGCCTCCTTGGCCAGCTCGACCGCCGGGAAGGCCTCGGTGTCGAGCGGCCGGAACTCCCAGTTGTGCGCGAGCGTCCAGTCGACCGGGGTCGCCGCCTCCGGCACCCGGTCCGGCCAGGCCAGGCCGAGCGCGATCGGCAGCCGCATGTCCGGTGGGCTGGCCTGCGCGAGGGTGGAACCGTCGGTGAACTCGACCATCGAGTGGATCACCGATTGCGGGTGGACCGTCACCTCGATGTCGTCGTACGAGATGCCGAACAGCTCATGCGCCTCGATCACCTCGAGGGCCTTGTTCACCAGGTTCGCCGTGTTGATGGTGACCACCGGCCCCATGTCCCAGGTCGGGTGCTTGAGCGCCTCGTCGACCGTGACGTTCGCCAGCTCCTCGCGGCGGCGCCCGCGGAACGCTCCCCCGCTGGCGGTCAGGATCAGCCGGCGCACCTCACGGTCGGTGCCGCCGCGCAGGCACTGGGCGAGCGCCGAGTGCTCGGAGTCGACCGGGACGATCTGTCCCGGCTTCGCGATCCGGCGCACCAGCGGGCCGCCGGCGACCAGCGACTCCTTGTTGGCGAGGGCGAGGATCCGGCCCTCCTCCAGCGCCGCCAGGGTGGGCGCGAGCCCGAGGCTGCCGACCACGCCGTTGAGCACCACGTCGGCCGGGTGCCGGGCCAGCTCGGTCATCGCGTCCGGGCCGGCAACGATCTTGGGAAGCTTGAAGTCACCGGTGGCCCAGCCGCGTTTCTGCGCCTCGGCGTAGAACGCGAGCTGCAGGTCCTGGACGACCGACGACCGGGCCACGCCGACCACCTCGACGCCCAGCTCGAGGGCCTGCTCGGCGAGCAGGGGGACGTTGCCGCCGCCGGCGCCGAGCGCGACCACCCGGAACCGGTCGGGGTTGCGGCGGACGATGTCGATGGCCTGAGTGCCGATGGATCCGGTCGAGCCCAGCAGAACGAGGTCACGCATGTGGACCATCTTTCCGTAGTGGGTAAAGGCACCCCATGCGGGACCTCTTCCGGCCGTTGAAGGGGCGTGACGTCTCTCTTCACGCCGCGGCCGTCACTTTCTACGCCGGTATCGCGGTGGTGCCGGTCGCGTTGCTGGCGATCTGGCTGACCGGGCTGGCAATATCCGAAAAAATAGTTCTTGAATTGACAAACAGGACACTTTCCGCCCTGCCGGATGCGATCGGCGCGCCCGAGGCCCTCACGAAGCTGATCACCGCCGGACTCGGCCTGACGCCGCTGCAGGCCCTCGCCAGCCTGCTCCCGGCCACCCTCTACGGCGAGGGGCTGCGCCGCGCCTTCGTCTCGCTGCGGAAACCCGGCGAATCCCTGGTCGGCTGGCGCGGCCGGATCCTCTGGCTCCCGGTCCTGGCCGCCGCGCCCGCGCTGCTGCTGGCCTCGTTCCTCGCCCTGCCCACCACGAGCGGCTTCTGGGTCCGGGGCGGCTGGTGGTCGGTCCTCGGTGTGGTCCTGTCCTTCCTGTCCACCTGGCTGGTGCTGACACCGGTGGTGATCTGGGTGTACCGCTACATCGCCCCCGGCCGCCCACCCTGGCGCCCGACGATCCTGATCGGCTCGTTCACCGCGGCCAACCTCTCCGGCTTCCTGCACGGTTCCGTGCTGTTCTGCGCGCTGCCGCTGGACCTGGGTGTCCCGTTCGGTGGATTCACCGAGATCGGCGCGATGGTGGCGGTCGGCCTCTGGCTGTACCTCTTCCACCTGGTACTTCTGGCCGGGTTCGCGGTCACCCACACCGTCAAGACGTATTTATCGGACGATTCGCCGACTGAGCCGGACAGCCCCGCCGGGTAATCTCCGTCGCCATGACGCCCATTCCCGGCCGCGCCGACGTCGTGATCATCGGAGCCGGTCACAACTCCCTGGTCTCGGCGATCCTGCTGGCCCGTGCCGGCCTCGACGTCGTCGTCCTCGAGGCGGCCGGCCGGATCGGCGGGGCGACCCGCACCGAACGGCCGTTCGCCAAGGCACCGGGACTCGGCCAGTCCACCGGGTCCTACCTCCTCGGCCTGATGCCGCCGGAGCTGCTGAAAACCCTGGACGTGACGATCCCCACCCTGCGGCGTGACCCGCACTACTTCCTGCCGACACCGGGACCGGCCGGCTCGCCGTACCTGCTGTTCGGCCGGGACCGCGAGGACACCCGCCGGCAGATGGCGGAGTTCTTCTCGCCACGGGACGTGGCCGCCGACGAGGCGCTCGCCGTGGAGATCGCCGCGCTGCGGGCCGACCTGGCCCCCTCCTGGCTGGAGGAACCCGGCTCGGTGGAGGAGATCGCCGACCGGCACATCCGTCCCCAGCTGCAGAGCACCTTCCTCGACCTGGTGCGCGGCTCGGTCGTCGACTACCTGGCCCGGTTCGGCTTCAAGAGCGACCTTCTCACCGCGATGTACGTGGTGACCGACGGCCTCTCCGGCCTCAACGCCGGCCCCGACGACCCCGGCACCGGCCACAACTTCCTGGTGCACAACATGTGCCGGCTGCCCGGCGCGGACGGCACCTGGATGATCGCCGAGGGCGGGATGGGCACCGTGTCGCGGATCTTCGCGGAGACGGCCCGCGCCGCGGGCGCCCGGATCTTCACGGACGCCGAGGTCACCGCGGTCACCGTCGACAACCGCGCGGTCGGTGGCGTGGTGCTCGCGGACGGCCGTTCGATCACCGCACGCGTGGTTCTGGGCGGCTGCGACCCGTACCGGCTGATGAGCCTCGTGCCGGACGGCGCGCTGCCCACCGCGCTCACCGACCGGATGGCGGCGGCCCGCCGGACAGGGACCACCCTCAAACTCAACCTGGCGCTGCGCGACCTGCCGCGGTTCTCGTGCCTGCCGGCGGACGCGCCGTCGCCGTTCGGCTCCACCATCCACCTGCTGCCCGGCGAGGCCCCGATGGAGTCGGTGCGCCGGATGTGGTCCGAGGTGCAGGCCGGCCGCCTCCCCGCGGAGCCGACCGTCGAGTGGTACCTGCACACCACCGTCGACGAGTCCCTGCGCGACGCGGACGGGAACCACTCGTCGGCGCTGTTCGTGCAGTCGGTGCCCTACCAGCCGGCCGACGGGTCCTGGGACGATCTCCTGCCCGGCTACGTGGATCAGCTGCTGGCGCTCTGCGACCGCTACGCGCCGGGCACGTCCGACCTGGTCGTCGACGTGATGCCGCTGACCCCGCCGGGCATCGAGAAGCACTTCGGCATCACCGGCGGGCACATCCACCACGTCGACAACACGGTCGCCTTCGACCAGCGGATGCCCTACGCGACCGGACTCGACGGCCTCTACGCCGGGTCAGCCGGGGCGCATCCGGCCGGCAGCGTCATCGGTGCAGCCGGCCACAACGCGGCGATCAAGATCCTTCAAGACCTTTAAGGGGTACGCGCTACCCGCCCCGTCCTCGCGAAAGAGGCGATCCGGGGCCGCACACCAACCGCCCACTCCCCCTCAACCCATCCGTGTGTTGATTTCGGGCGCCCTGGACGCCCGAATTCACCACACCCCAAGCAGCGTGTTGATTTCGGGCGCTGTGAACGCCGCAAATCAACACACCCCAAGCGGTGTGGTGAATTCGGGCGCTGTGGGCGCCGCAAATCACCACACCCCAAGCGGTGTGGTGAATTCGGGCGCTGTGGACGCCGCAAATCAACACACGGGTTTGGCGGGGGCTGCTGCGGGCGGTGCTGCCGGTGGAGGCTTAGGGACGGGGCGTCCAGCGCCGCACGACTGTGCTGTGGACGGCCCCGCCCGTACATGAAGAAGGTTTTGACCTAGCTGTTCTTCTCGGCACGGATCTTGTGGCCGACGCTGGTGAGGCAGCGGCCGCTGGGCAGATCGAACTTCCAGCCGTGCAGCTGGCAGGTCAGCACGTTGCCCTCCACGATCCCGAACCGGGACAGGTCCGCCTTGAGGTGCGGGCAGCGGCGCTGCACGGTCCAGTCGTCGAACTGGATGTCCTCGGCGTCGACGGCCTTCTCGTGCTCGTCGTACCAACCCTCGGCGTACTGCAGGCGCTCCTCGGAGAGGCACTTGAAGAACGCGTAGACGAACTCGTTGTACTGCCCGATCCGGGCCGCGGAGAAGCGGCAGGACAGGAAGAGCGAGTTCACCCAGTCGCCCTCGTCGATGAAGATCAGGTGCTCGATCAGCTCCCGCTGCGTGCGGAAGCGGTAGCGCACCTTCTCGTCGGCGTAGGGCCGCACCTGCTTGCCGGGGAAGTCGACCACGATCGACTCGACCTCGTCGCCGTCGTAGGAGACCAGGTCGAAGCGGACCGGGCCGCCGACGCCCTTCGCCAGGTAGATCGACTCCTCGAGCAGAGGCTCGATCCGCTTCTTCAGCTCGCCCAGCACGTCGATCTCCGGGTGCCGCCAGGACGCCTTCTCGGCGGCGATGATCGGGGCCTTGCGGACCCGCATCTCCTCGAGGTGCTGCTTCTTGTTGGCGAAGAACTCGTCGACCGGCGTCGGGTGCTCGGTGGTCTGCGTGGCGCCGCCGTCGGTCAGCACCGTCACACTGCCCGGAAGCTGCACGACGGCGTTGGTGCCACCGACCTTCGCGTACTCCGAGAGGAAGACCGACTGGTCGGGGAAGATGTTGCCCTCGTCGCCGAAGATGTCGTTGAACTGCCACAACTCGTCGTCGAGGAAGCACGGCGGGCCGGCGATCGGGAAGACGTGGTCCGCCTTCAGGTCGTCGATGTACCGCCAGGTGCGGTCGAACTGCCGCTCCCGCTTCTGCTTGCCGAACGCCCGTTTCGCGTTCTCCGGCAGCTCGTAGACCATCGGGTACCAGATCGCGCCGGAGAACTGCAGCAGGTGCGCGTGCACGTGGCCCAGCTCGGCGAAACGCTGCAGGTCGGTGGGGCGGGCGTCGTTCTGGTTCAGCACCCGGATGCCGTCGTGCTCGACCCAGAGCGACGAGTCACCGATCGGACCGTCGGTCGGGCTGATCAGCGCCTGGATCATCACCTTCAGGCCGCCGTCGAGCTCGTGCACCTCGTCCGACCTGGTCCGCAGGAAACTCTTGAAGCCCAGCTCCCGCAGCTCGTCCTCGAGCTCGCTCGTCGGGTACTCCGGCAGCAGGACGGTCGCCTTCTTACTGATGAACCTCTTCAGGTGCTCCGCGTCGAAGTGGTCCCGGTGCAGGTGCGAGACGTACAGGTAGTCGCAGTCCCCCAGCGTCTCCCAGTCCAGCTGGGAGTTGTCGGGGAACGGGAACCACGAGGCGAAGTACGCCGGATTCACCCACGGGTCGCACAGAATGCTGCCGGCGGCGGTGTCGATGCGCATGCTCGCATGGCCGGTGCCCGTGATCCGCACTAGATCGCTCCTCAATCTCGGCTTCTGACCGTGCCTGCGCCGGGCCGCGCGGAGCGCGACGCCGCGCTGGCACGCCTTGAAAGTACAACCGGGTTGCCGGGTGCCGCCCGCCGACCCCGTGACACACTGGTTTCCGCGTTACACCATCGACGAGGAGGATGCCACCGTGGCTGCGGATGAACACCACGAGGTTTACGCGCCCGACCAGCTGAAGCCGGGCAACCGGAAGCGGGCCCAGCGCGGGGCACTCATCTCCGCGGTGATCATGCTGATGTTCTTCTGGGGCAACCAGCAGGGCAACACCGAGAAGGTGTGGCTCGTGGTGGCCGCGGTGCTGCTCGTCGCCGCCATCGTCGGCGATGTGATCCTGCGCAAGGCCGGTCTGCGCCCGAACGACCAGTAGCTCTGCCGGATGACAAAGAGGGGGCCGTCGGCCCCCTCTTCACTGTCTGTCCGGCCGTCACCGGTGGCGCAGCAGGATGTCCTTGACCTCGCGCAGTGCGGCGTCGACCTCGGCCTCGAAGTAGCCGTTCGGCACCAGACCGAACTGCAGCATGTCGAGGTCGTTCTCGTTCACCGGCATCGGGCCGCGGCCGGTCATCGCCTGCAGGATGCCCTCGAACAGCCGGTCCACCTGCGACGGGTCGTACCCACTGCCGAAGCGCCGCGGCTGGAACGTGCGGCGCAGCTGGTCGACGCGGTACAACTCGCCTCCCGGCTCGCCCAGCGGCGGGCCGAACTGCTGCTGCTGAGGCTGCTGCGGAGGAGGCGGGCCGCCGTAGCCCCCACCCATCGGCGGACCGCTCATCGGTGCGTTCGCCATCGGGCCGGGGCCCTGCTGACCCGGCATCGGGCCCTGCGGCATCGGCGGGCCGCCGTAACCACGGGGGTCACGCTCACGCTCGGGCATCCGGATCTCGGCCGTCATGTCGGCCTTGCCGTGCCGGCCGGGCTCGTAACCGCCCTGGTCGTAACCCGGGTCGTAGCCGCCCTGGTCGTAACCGGGCTGCTGGTCGTAGCCGCCCGGGTCGTAACCCGGCGGGGGACCCGGACGCTGCGGGGGCTGCTGCGGCGGTTGCTGCTGGCCGTAGGGCGGCTCGTCGTAGCGACCGCCGTACGGGTCCGGCGGCGGCATCTGCTGCTGACGCTGCGGCATCTGCGGCGGCATCATCCGGTCGTCGCGCGACGGCATCTGGATGCGCTCGGTCGGCGGCGCCGCCCGGTTCATCGGCTGGCCCTGCCCCTGACCCTGCCCCGGGCCGGGACCGGGGCCGCCGGGACCACCGGGTCCGCCGGGGCCGGGACCCATGCCCATGCCGACCGGCTGGCCCATCCGGTCGGGCGGGCCCATCCGGTCCGGGGGGCCCATGCGATCAGGCGGACCCATCCGGTCGGGCGGGCCCATGCGATCCGGGGGGCCCATCCGGTCCGGACCGGGGCCGCCCATGCCGGGGCCGGGACCGCCGGGGCCGGGACCGCCCTGCCCCATCATCCCGGGCGGCGGTCCGGGCGGGCTCTGCGGCACCGCGGTGAGGCCACTGCGCATGGAGTCACGCATCGGATCAGCCGGGCGGCCGCCGCGCTCCTCGAACTCGGCGAGCTGACGCTCGACCCGGTCCAGGTGAAGGTCGACCTGCCACTCGTCATAGCCACCGAAACGCACGCGGAAGACGACGTCATGCACTTCCTGCGCACCGACCGGCGGGCCCACCTGCTCGCCGGCCAGGGTCGCCTCGACGCGGTCCAGGAAACCGTCGACCTCGTCGACCTTGTATCCCCGTCGTAGTGCACGCCTTCGGAAACGCTGCCCCTGACTCGTCACAACGTCTCCCACTCCGCTTGCTGGGACCTGAGCCCAGTCACTGTGCCACCTCCGCGTCGGCTGCGGCGCCCCCTGCGCTCGCTTGCGTCAGCTCGCCGGCGGCCAGCTGGCCGCATGCGCCGTCGATCTCCCGTCCCCGAGTGTCGCGCACCGTGGTCGACACGCCGGCCTCTCGTAGACGGCGGACGAACTCGCGCTCGACGGGTTTCGGGCTGGCATCCCACTTACTGCCCGGAGTCGGGTTGAGCGGGATGAGATTCACATGGGCCAGCTTGCCGTTCAGAAGGCGGGCGAGCAGGTCGGCACGCCAGGGCTGATCGTTTACGTCCCTGATCAGGGCGTATTCGATGGAAACCCGACGGCCGGTCTGCGCCGCGTAATCAAACGCGGCATCGAGCACCTCGGCCACCTTCCAACGCTGGTTGACGGGCACAAGCTCATCGCGCAGATCATCATCGGGGGCGTGCAGGGACAGCGCAAGAGTCACCGAGAGCTGTTCGGCCACCAACCGGCGCATTGCGGGCACCAAACCCACCGTGGACACCGTGATGTGCCGTTGTGAGAGGCCCAGGCCCTCCGGAGCAGGCGCGGTGAGCCGCCGAACCGCCTGGATGACCCGCGGATAGTTGGCCAGCGGCTCGCCCATGCCCATGAAGACCACGCGGGACAGCCGCGGGGGTGAACCGGTGACCGCACCGGACGCCGCCACCCCGGCCAGATAGACGACCTGGTCGACGATCTCGGCCACCGACAGGTTCCGCGTCAGGCCCTGCTGACCCGTTGCGCAGAACGGACAGGCCATGCCGCAACCGGCCTGACTCGAGACGCACGCTGTCACCCGATCGGGGTACCCCATCAGGACGCTCTCGACCAGGGCCCCGTCGTGCAGACGCCAGAGCGCCTTGCGGGTCGCGCCGTCGTCGCACTCCTGCTCACGGACCGCGGTGAGCAGGTTCGGCAGCAGGTCGGCGGTGATCCGGTCACGGGACGCCGCCGGGAGGTCGGTCATCTCGGCGGGATCGCGCACCAGGCGGCCGAAGTAGTGGGTGGAGAGCTGCTTCGCCCGGAACGCGGGCTCGCCGAGCTCGGTCACCGCGCTGCGCCGACCGGCGAGATCCAGGTCGGCGAGGTGGCGCGGGGGCATGCTCGGGCGACGGCGGGTCGTCACCGCGTCGGGCTGGTCGGGGCTGATCGGGATGACCGGAAGAATCGTCATGGCATATCCAGCTTCTCACGCCTGCCGAGGTGGTCGCCCACAGCTAGCTAGGGGCGATGATCGAGAACAGCAGGTAGGCGGTGGGAACGGCGAACAGGATCGAGTCCAGCCGGTCCATCAGGCCGCCGTGTCCGGGTAGCAGATTGCTCATGTCCTTGACGCCGAGGTCGCGCTTGAGCATGGACTCGGCGAGGTCGCCGAGAACCGCCACGACCGACATCACGGCACCGAAGATCAGGCCGAACCAGACCGGGATGTCGAGCAGGAAGAAGAGCAGGGCGGCGCTGCCGATCGCGGCTGCGGTCACCGATCCGGCGAAGCCCTCCCAGGACTTCTTCGGACTGATCTTCGGGGCCATCGGGTGTGCGCCGAGGAAGACGCCGGCGGCATACCCGCCGGTGTCGGAGAGCACCACGGCGACCAGGGTGCAGATCACCCGGAGGGCACCGTCCTCCGGCTGGACCAGCAGTGCCGCGAAGCTCAGCAGGAACGGCACGTACACCGCGGTCAGCACGGTGGGAGTGAAATCACGCCGGACCGCGGCGAGCCCGTCGGCCAGCCGCCACAGCACAGCGGCGCCGATAGTCACGACCAGGCCGAGGGTGAGCGCGTCCGGGCCGGCGTACCAGGCGAGGCCGGTCATCAGGACGCCGCCGCCGATCAGCGGGATCAGCGGCGGGTTGGCGCCCGATCGGGACAGGGCGCGCGCCATCTCCCAGACACCGACGGCGGCGGCCACGGCCACCACGCCGAGCAGCGCCTGACGCCAGATCAACAGGGAGACCAGGACCATCCCGCCCAGGCCGAGACCGACCCCGATGGCGGCCGGGAGGTTGCGGCCGGCGCGGCTGCCACCGGGCTTCTGGCCGCGCTTGGCTCGCCGCCGGCCCCGGACCTTGCCCTTCGGGCGGGACTCGTCGGTCCCGTCCTGCGGCTCGGGGGTCACCGGCGGTTCTTTCGTGACGGCCTGTTGATCCGCGTGCCAAGCTGGATTCGGGTATGCCGGGGCCGCCGGACTGCGCCGGGGATCGGCATACGGGTCCTCCGGAAGGCCGGGAGGGCCGTAGGCATACGGCGCCGGCACGTTGGTGTCGTCGCCGGAGGCCTGCCCGGCACGCGGATCGACGTAGGACATCAGACTTCGAGCAGCTCGGCTTCCTTGTGTTTGAGGAGCTCGTCGATGACGGCGACGTAGCGGTGCGTCACGTCGTCGAGCTCCTTCTCGCCGCGGCGGCCGTCGTCTTCGCCGGTCTCGCCGTCCTTGACCAGCTTGTCGATCTGCTCCTTGGCCTTGCGGCGCACGTTGCGGATCGCGACCTTGCCCTCTTCCGCCTTGCCCCGCGCCACCTTGATCATCTCGCGGCGGCGTTCCTCGGTCATCTGCGGCAGGTGGATGCGCAGCTGGTTGCCCTCGTTGTTCGGGTTGACCCCGAGGTCCGAGTCACGGATGGCGCGCTCGATCGGGCCCAACTGGGACGCATCGTAGGGCTTGACGATGACCATGCGCGGCTCCGGAACACCGACGGAGGCCATCTGCGTCACGGGAGTGGGAGCGCCGTAGTAGTCGACCACGATCTTGGAGAACATCGCCGGGGTCGCCCGGCCGGTGCGAATCGCGGCGAACTCCTCCTTGGCGTGCTCGACCGCGCTCTCCATCTTCTCCTCGGCCTCGAAGAGGGTTTCCTCGATCACCGGCTCTTCTCGCCTCCTTGCTGTCTTCGGTGGTGCGGGATGTGGGGACGTGGACGCGCTCAGGCGGTGATCAGGGTCCCGATCCGCTCGCCGGCACACGCACGCACGATGGTGTCGTCGCCCTCCGCACCGAAGACCAGCATCGGGAGCTTGTTCTCCTCGCAGAGGCTGAACGCGGCCTGGTCGGCCACCCGCAGTCCACGCTGCAGAAGCTCCTGGAAGGTGATGTTCTCCAGCTTGCGGGCGTCGGGGTCGACCCGCGGGTCGGCGGTGTAGACGCCGTCGACGCCGTTCTTGCTCATCAGGACCATGTCCGCGTGGATCTCCAGCGCGCGCTGGGCGGTCACCGTGTCGGTGGAGAAATACGGCATGCCCGCGCCGGCACCGAAGATGACGACCCGGCCCTTCTCGAGGTGACGGATCGCCCGCAGCGGAATGTAGGGCTCGGCGACCTGGGCCATCGTGATCGCGGTCTGCACCCGCGTCTCGATGCCCTCCTTCTCGAGGAAGTCCTGAAGCGCCAGGCAGTTCATCACCGTGCCCAGCATGCCCATGTAGTCGGCCCGGTTGCGGTCCATGCCCCGCTTCTGCAGCTCGGCGCCGCGGAAGAAGTTGCCGCCGCCGACCACCACGGCCACCTGGATGCCGCGGCGGTTGACCGTCGCGATCTGTCGTGCCAGCGCCTGGACGACGTCGGGGTCGACCCCGACCGCGCCACCGCCGAAAACCTCGCCGGAGAGTTTGAGAACGACCCGCCGTGGCCGCATGGTCGGCGGGTTCTGATCGTCAACCGTGGCGGACTGCTCGGTCACCATAGTCATGACCCGCCTTCCCTTCGTTTCTGCAGGAGACCTTATGCGACCGGGAGGCCGGACGCAGAACCGCGTGACCGACCTCCCGTGCCAATGATTGCGGAGCCTTACTCCTGACCGACCTCGTACCGGACGAAGCGGGTGATCTCGATGCCGGCCTCGGTAGCGACCTGCTTGACGGTCTTCTTGTTGTCGGTGACCGACGCCTGCTCGAACAGGACGAAGTCCTTGAAGAAGGAGTTCACCCGGCCCTCGATGATCTTGGGCAGCGCCTGCTCCGGCTTGCCCTCCTCACGAGCGGTCTGCTCGGCGACCCGGCGCTCGGTCTCGACGACCTCGGCCGGGACCTCCTCACGGGTGAGGTACTTCGGGCGCATCGCGGCGATCTGCATGCCGACCGCGCGGGCGTCCGCGTCACCGGCCTCGTCGGTCTTGCCCGCGTACTCCACCAGGACGCCGACCTGCGGCGGCAGGTCCTGCGCCTTGCGGTGCAGGTAGACGGCGACGGTGCCCTCGACAACCGTGAAGCGGTTCAGGACGATCTTCTCGCCGATCTTGGCGGCGTAGTCCTGGAGGGTGTCGGCGACGGTCTTGCCGTCCTCCAGCGTGGCGGCGAGCAGCGCCGCGGCGTCCGCGACGGCGTTCTTCTCGCCGAACTCGACCAGACGCTGACCCAGCTCGACGAAGTCGGGGGTCTTCGCGACGAAGTCGGTCTCGCAGTTGAGCTCGAGCAGCGCCTTGCCCGAGTGGGCGACGATGCCGTTGGCCGCGGTCCGGCCGGCGCGCTTGCCGACGTCCTTCGCACCCTTGATGCGGAGGAACTCGACAGCCTTGTCGAAGTCGCCATCCGCCTCGTCGAGCGCCTTCTTGCAGTCCATCATGCCGGCGGCGGTGAGGTCGCGGAGCTTCTTGACGTCCGCGGCGGTGAAGTTGGCCATGACTCTTCTCTCGATGTCAGACGGGAGGTGTGCGGTCGCCGCCGCCCCAGCGGCGGCGACCGGAAGCTGGTCTTACTCCGCGGCGGCCGGCGCGGCGGCAGCCGGAACGGCCTCGGCCTCAGCCGGAGCCTCGGCGGGAACCTCGGCCGGCGCCTCAGCGGCAGCGGCGGGCTCCTCGGCCTTCTTCTCGGCACCCTCGTAGAGGTCGCGCTCCCACTCGGGCAGCGGCTCGCCGGCGGCGACAGCGGCAGCCTCGGGCTTCTCCTCGGCGTTGCCACCACGGCCACGGCCGGAGCGGGCGATCAGGCCGTCGGCCACCGCGGTGGCGATGACCCGGGTCAGCAGCTCGGCCGAACGGATCGCGTCGTCGTTGCCCGGGATCGGGAAGTCGACCTCGTCCGGGTCACAGTTGGTGTCCAGCACCGCGATGACCGGGATGCCCAGCTTGCGGGCCTCGTCGACGGCGATGTGCTCCTTCTTGGTGTCCACGACCCAGATCGCCGACGGCGTCTTGGTCATGTCACGCAGACCACCGAGAGTCTTGGTCAGCTTGGTCTTCTCGCGGAAGAGCTGCAGGGTCTCCTTCTTGGTGTAACCCGCGGCGGTGCCGGTCAGGTCACCCAGAGCCTCGAGCTCCTTCATGCGCTGCAGACGCTTGTACACCGTCTGGAAGTTGGTCAGCATGCCGCCGAGCCAACGGTGGTTCACGTACGGCTGGCCGACCCGGGTCGCCTGCTCGGCGATGGCCTCCTGCGCCTGCTTCTTGGTGCCGACGAAGAGGATGTGGCCACCCTCGGCGACGGTGTCCCGCACGTACGCGTACGCCTTCTCGATGTAGTCGAGCGTCTGGCGCAGGTCGATGATGTAGATACCGTTGCGCTCGGTGAAGATGAAGCGCTTCATCTTCGGGTTCCAGCGCCGGGTCTGGTGCCCGAAGTGGACACCGCTCTCGAGCAGCTGACGCATGGTCACTACGGCCATGGTGTAACTCCCTGGTCTTCCCTGGTTGTCACGCCCACCGGCGGTGAGCGTCCTGGCGCCCGGTCGGCAGCCACAGTCGGACCCGAGAAGATCGGGACCAGGGAGGGCCGTCGCCGCCGGCCCCGCCACAGACGAAGCTGCGACAGGCAACGGTCGGAGGGCGCGCGAGGTCGACCGCCTGGGCGGTCGCCGTCGACAAGCATACGCCAACCGGTGCGCCCACCCGGGCCGCCCTCGGTCCCACCCCGGCGACCTGCGGACGCTCTGTCCGCTTTCCGCCCTGGTGTCCGCCGGTATCACATCGCGCGGGCACGGACCGGCAATCCACATCACCGGTGATCTCACAGGCCGGGGCGCACGGCGCCCGCGACAGTGCCACCGTCCCCCGGCATGACGACTGAGCGAAGGGCCGTCGGGGCGTACGGCGAACGCCTCGCCGCCCGGCACCTGGAGGAACACGGCCTCGTCCTGCTGCACCGCAACTGGCGGTGCCCGGACGGCGAGGTCGACCTGATCCTGATCGACGGCGACGACCTCGTGTTCTGCGAGGTCAAGACGAGGCGGTCGGGGACGTTCGGGCCACCGGCCGCCGCGGTCAACCCGAAGAAGGTCCGCAAGCTGCGGCGACTGGCCGGACAGTGGCTGGCCGAGTCCGGCCGGCATGCCCGCCAGATCCGGTTCGACGTCGTCGAGGTGCTTCCGCAACCGCGCGGCGCGGCCCGGGTCGTCCACATCCGCGGGGCGTTCTGATGAGCTACGCCCGCGTCCTCTGCGTCGGCCTGGTCGGCGTCACCGGTCATCTCGTCGAGGTGGAGGCCGACCTCTCCGTCGGCCTGCCCGCGGTCGTCCTGACCGGCCTGCCGGACACCGTCCTGCACGAGGCCCGGGACCGGGTCCGGGCCGCACTGGTCAACTCCGGGGAGGAATGGCCGAATCGGCGGATAACGGTGAACCTGCTGCCGGCCGCGTTGCCGAAGCACGGCAGCGGGTTCGACCTCGGGATGGCGACGGCGATGCTGGCGAGCGCCGGCGAACTGCCGCCGGCCGCGCTGGACGGCGTCGTGCTCCTGGGCGAACTCGGGCTCGACGGCACCGTCCGGCCGGTGCGGGGCGTCCTGCCGATGGTCGCCGCCGCCGTCCGGGCCGGGATGACCCGGGTCATCGTGCCGGTCGCCAACGCCCGCGAGGCCATGGTGATCCCCGGGGTCACCGTCCGGGCGGTCGACTCGCTCCGCGGCCTCCTCGCCTTCCTCCGCGACGGCACACCCCTGCCGGAGATCCCGCCCGTACCGGCCGCCCCGACGGTCCCCGGACCGGACCTGGCCGAGATCGCCGGCCAGCACACGGCCCGCTACGCCCTGGAGGTGGCCGCGGCCGGCGGCCACCACCTGGCACTCCTCGGCCCACCCGGAGCGGGCAAGACGATGCTCGCCGAACGCCTCCCGTCGATCCTGCCCCGGCTGGACGACGACGCGGCGCTCGAGGTCACCGCCGTGCAGTCGATCGCCGGGGTGCTGCCACCCGACGGCCGCCTGATCCGCCGGCCGCCCTTCCAGGCCCCGCACCACACCTCGAGCACGGTGTCGCTGCTCGGCGGCGGAGCGGGCCTCGCCCGGCCGGGGCTGTTGTCCCTCGCCCACCGCGGGGTCCTCTTCCTCGACGAGGTCCCGGAGATGAGCCGGGCCACGCTGCAGGCGCTGCGCCAGCCGCTGGAGAGCGGCCGGGTGGTGCTGTCCCGTGCCCGGGGCACCGTCGAGTACCCCGCCCGCGTGCAACTGGTCGTCGCGGCCAACCCCTGCCCGTGCGCCTCGTCCGCCGGTGACCGGCACTGCACCTGCGGGCCCACCGTGCGGCGGCGCTACCTCGCGCGGCTCTCCGGACCGTTCCTGGACCGCATCGACATCCGGATCACGGTGCTGCCGCTGAGCGCGGCACAGCTGATGGTCGAGGTCGAACCCGCCGAGTCCTCGGCCGGCGTCGCCGCCCGGGTGGACCGGGCCCGGACCGCCGCGGCCGCCCGCTGGTCCGCCGAAGGCTGGCGGACCAACTCCGAGGTGCCCGGACCGGTGCTGCGCCGGCCGCCGTGGCGCCTGCCCGCCGGCGACACCACCGTGCTGCACCGGGCCGTCGACCGCGGCACCCTGTCCGGCCGCGGCTTCGACCGCGTCCTGCGCCTGGCCTGGACCGTCGCCGACCTGGACGGACGGGACCGCCCGGCGGCCGGCGAGGTGAACGAGGCCTACGAACTGCGGCAGGGCGAAACCCGTACCCCGAGGAGAGGAACGACATGATCGACAGAGGACCCGGCAGTCACCAGGACCGCGCCGCCCGCGCCGCCCTGACCTGGCTCACCGAACCCGGCGACCGCACCGTCTGGGCGCTGGTCCGCGACCACGGCGCGCCCGACACCCTGGACGCCCTGCTCGACGGCGACGCCCCGGACGCCCGGCTCCGGGCCGCGGTGGCCGCCCGCACGGCCGCCACCGACCCCCGCCGGGCCGCGGAGACCCAGCTCCGGCACGCCGACCGGCTCGGCGTACGCCTGGTCGTCCCGGCGGACGAGGAGTGGCCGTCCCGGGTGGACGACCTCGCCACCCTGGAACTCGGCGTCCCCGGCCGGGTCGGGCAGGACACCCGGCCGCCGCTCTGCTTCTGGGTACGCGGCAGCCCGCCCCTGGCCGAGACCCTGCACCGGTCGGTGGCGGTCGTCGGCGCCCGGGCCGCCACCGAGTACGGCACCCACGTCACGACCGAGATGGCGTTCGCCCTGGCCGGCTGTGAGTGGACGATCGTCTCGGGCGGCGCGTTCGGTATCGACGCCACCGCCCACCGGGGTGCTCTGGCCGCCGGCGGGCGCACGGTCTCGGTCCTGGCCTGCGGGGTGGACCGCCCCTACCCGGTCGGCAACACCGCGATGTTCGAGGAGATCGCCCAGAACGGACTGCTGATCAGCGAATGGCCGCTGGGCGCCGAACCCCTCCGGCACCGTTTCCTGATCCGGAACCGGGTGATCGCCGCGGCCACCGCCGGCACGGTCGTCGTCGAGGCCGCGGCCCGCAGCGGCGCCGTCCAGACGATGGGCCGGGTGATCTCCCTGAACCGTCCGGCCCTGGTGGTGCCCGGCCCGGTCACATCGGCCATGTCGGTCGGCTGCCACGAACTGCTGCGGACGCAACCGAGCGCCCGGCTGGTCACCTCGGCGGCCGACGTGCTGGAGGAGGTCGGCCGGATCGGCGAGCACCTGAGCGCCCCGGCGCGCGGCCGGGAACATCCGCGGGACGCGCTGGACGAGGAGTCCGCGCTGATCCTCGAGGCGGTGCCGGCCCGCGGCTGGTCCACTCCGGACGAACTCGCCGCGCAGGCCAGGGTCAGTGTCCGGACCGTCCTGCGGCGCCTTCCACTGTTGGAAGGGGCGGGCCTAGTCACACGAACGGATGAGGGGATAGGCCTCGCGCCCGATCGAACGACATGACCGGTCCCCTTCGAGTGGTCTTCCGGCCCGAAAATTCGACATGGTTGGGACCGGCTCGCCGAATTCCGGCCTCACCACTCGAGGTGGCGACTCCGGGGCCGACAAGCCGGTCGATTCCCGCCGCGCCTGTCAGTCCTCGGACTCGTCCAGATCACGACGATGGACCTTCATCCACGCCTCGACGTCCTCGGTGGCCCAAACCTTGCCCTGTGCCAGGTCAGCGACCGGTTTCGGAAAGTCGGTGCGACTCGTGATCTGGTACGCCCGCTGTCGGCTGACTCCGCCGAGACGGATGCGGATCTCGTGCGCGCCCATGAGGCGGATCGGCTTCACTCCCACATGATCGACCGTAGGCGCGGGACTATTAGTCGGCTATCCAGTTGATAAGGGACAGGTAGTCCTCCACACATTATAGTGGCTGCATGCCTAGAGGTCGCTTGACAATGATCCCGGTACCGCATCATCCCAGGCACCGCCGCGATTGGCGGACCCTCTGGCGGCGCTGCATCTGCGGCCTGCCGGCCCCCTGCATCGACCGCAGACCGCCCTCGCCGACCCCACCCTTCCCGCCCTTCCTGCCGCAACGACAGGCGGGACGCCGGGGAGGCCTCTACCGCTCCCACCACGCACAGTCCGACGACGATCACCCGCCTGGCACGCGGAACTCCGTGCCACGTTCACCCCAAGCCGACTCCACAGTCGGCAGAGCCGGGAGCTTAACCCCAGCTCAGCAGCATCGAGCTGGACAGCCGGGCCGCCGAAGGCCACACGGCAACCGCCGGCCGAACCACTGACCCTCCACACCAGAAGAGATCGAATGCAAACCCCGCTCACCGCGTACGCGCAAAGCACCGCTCCCACCGCCACCCGCCCCCACGCCTGCACCTGCCGAGCAAATGCTCCCCATTCGCGGCTAATAGCGCTTTCGCCTCTTCACGCATCGCGAACACCACCGGGTGGCCACCACCCCGCCCACCCGCCACCACCACTCCACAATCCGCCCACTTCGGACAGTCGTCGCCGCGGACGCCCCCGGCACCCGTCCCGATGAGCGACAGGCAGGAGGAGACCGACGAGACCCGACGGGGGAACGGTGACGACGGGCGAGAAGCCGCACGTGCACTCGCGGCCACTCTGGAACTGCGAGGCATGCGGGCAACCGTGGCCGTGCCCGACAGCCCGAAACGAACTGCTCCACGAATACCGGGAGTTTCCGTCACTGCTGAGGATCTACATGTCAGCGCAGATGCACCAGGCCCTCGAAGACCTCCGAACCCACAGCGAACCGCCGCTCAACCCCCACGACCGCTTCCTGACCTGGACCCGAACCCGCCCCGACACCCCCTGACACCCCGACACCGCGCCCGCAAGCCGGACTGTCCTCGATGGATGGACGACGACCTCCGCCGCGCTCCGTCAGCACCATTTCTGACCTGGCCGAAGGCCGCCAACCACCCGCGGCCCACCCCGTCGTCCGACCAAGCTCGGCCTTCTGAGCGCGACGAACCCATTCGCGCAACATCGGACTGTAGGTACAACATGATGGAGCATCATGAAGTCGTAAAATAGTTACCATGATCGATCATTCCGCGGACCGTGCGGTCTTCCGTCAGCTGGCGGATCTGCTGCGCGGGCAGATCGAGTCCGGCGAGCTGGGTCCGGGTGAGGCGCTGCCCAGCGAGCTGCGCCTGGCCCAGGATTACAGCATCAGCCGAACCACGGTGCGACAGGCCATCGGTCAGCTGCGCACCGAGGGCCTGGTAACCGTCGACCGCCCACGCGGCACCTTCGTCCGCATCCCCGAGCCGGTCCAGCTCCTGCAGCTGACCCGTGGCGACAAGGTAAGCGCCCGCATGCCCACCGACGTCGAGCGCCGCCGCCACAAACTGGCCGAGGGCGTCCCCGTCCTGGTGATCACCGCCCCCGACGGCTCCGAAAAGGTTCACCCCGCCGACCGCGTACAGCTGACCCGCCCCTGACCCCTTCCCGTAGGTGTTTTCGTTGCCGCTCTTGCGGGACGGGTAAGGCTGCCGAATCAACAGGCGGCCGCGACCGCGGGCCGGCGACCGGCGACGGGCGACCGGCGACGGGCGACCAGGGACGGGCGACCAGGGACGGGCGACAGGACCCAAGTGAGGGTCGGCGGTCGACGGCCGACAGGCAACAGGCAACAGCCGACGGGCGACAGCCGACAGGCGACGGGCGACGGGTCAGGCTCGGGTGCGGCGGTGGTGGCCCCGGCCTGTGTGCCAGGACTCGATCACCAAGTGATCGGCGGGGACTCCCACGTAAGTGAGGGCCACCTCGTCGATGTCCACCCGGAAGAAACCGGCGCCCTCGTGCTGGTCGTCCGGCGGGGGTGGGATCTCCCACGCGCGACCGGACAGTTTGGCGTCGCCGGGGCCGGACTCCGGATTGTCGGCCGGTGGCTCCAGGGTCGGGCTGTGCAGCGCCAACCGGGGGTCGCGGCGCAGGTCCGCCATTTTCAGCGAGTCGCCCATCATGCCGAAGGTGAGCTCGCCGTCGGCGAACCGCGTCTCGATCGCGCTGATCCGGGGTGCGCCGTCGCGGCGGAGGGTGGCGATGGTCTTGTTGGTCCCCGCGTCGAACAGCGCCCGCACCCGGGCTGCGAACTCCGGTGCCTCTGTCTCGATCTCTTCCCAGCGTGCCATGGAAAAACCCTAATCCCGGGGTACGACAGAAACACCGCACCGAAGACTTGACCCGGGGACACGCTCGTTGGACCGTCGTTTCCGATGGGTACCCGTGAACTGCACCAGGCACTACCGCCCGACCTGCGTGAGGCGGTCGACGAGTTCGGCCGTCACCTGGCCGTCGTCGAGGGCCGTTCGGAGCACACCGTCCGGGCGTATGTCGGCGATGTCGTCTCCCTGCTGGATCACGCCACCCGCGAGGGCCGTCCCGCCGGTGATGACCGCACAACCGGTGAAGACCACATCACCGGTGAAGGCCCCGACGCGGATGAGGACCACGTCGCCGGCGAGAACAGCGCGGGCCTCGCCGCCCTGGACATCGGGATCCTCCGGAGCTGGCTCGCCGCCCGGATGAACACCGGTGCCGCGCGGACCTCGCAGGCCCGTCGCGCCGCGTCCGCCCGGGCGTTCACCGCCTGGGCCCAGCGCACCGGGCGTTCCCCCGACGACCCCGGCGCCCAACTTGCCAGTCCGCGCGCCCACCGTTCGCTGCCCACCGTCCTGCGCGCCGACCAGGCCGCCGAACTGCTGGACCCCACCACCGAGCGCCCCGGCGACGAGAACCCCGGCGGCGAGGACCCGCCCGGCGAGAAACCCCATGCCAACGGACCGGACGACGGGGAGCACCCGGCCACCGGGCTACGGGACAAGGCCGTTCTCGAACTTCTCTACGCCACCGGAGTACGCGTCAGCGAACTCTGCAACCTGGACCGCGCCGACGTCGACCACTCCCGTCAGGTGATCCGGGTCTTCGGCAAGGGCGCCAAGGAGCGTGCCGTCCCGTACGGCCATCCCGCCCGGGACGCCCTCGACGCCTACCTCCGGCACGGGCGACCGGAGCTCTGCGGCCGTCTCAGCCGGGACGCCCTGTTCCTCGGGGTCAAGGGTGGCCGTCTGCAGCCCACCGTCGTCCGCCGGATCGTCGCCGACGCCGCCCGGGTCGCCGGTCTTCCGCACACCAGGCCGCACGACCTGCGCCACTCCGCCGCCACCCACCTGCTCGACGGGGGCGCCGACCTGCGGGCCGTGCAGGAGTTGCTGGGGCACAGTTCGCTGTCCAGCACGCAGATCTACACGCACGTCTCGACGGAACGGCTGCGCTCGGCGTTCAAGCAGGCGCATCCACGGGCATGAGACCGGCGGGAGAGCGACGCCCCGGCACCCACGGGCATGCGAGTGACCCGTAGAGGCACATCCACGAGCCTGAGAGCGACCGCCGTCGTACGATCCGAGGCATGAGCGCCGACGTCCCGCCCGTACCCCTTCCCGGCGCCCGGCTGCTGTTCTCGCTGGATCCGGCGGTGTCCTATCTCAACCACGGCTCGTTCGGCGCCCTGCCGATCGGTGTGCAGCGCGCCCAGCAGCGGCTGCGGGACGAGATGGAGGCCAATCCGCTGCGGTTCTACGGCACCGGGCTGTTGGACCGGATCATCCACTCCCGACGTCACCTCGCCACCTTTCTCGGTGCGGATCCGGACGGCAGCGCGCTGGTTCCGACCACCACCGCCGCGGTGTCGCTGGTGCTGCAGTCGGTGCGGTTGGCGGCCGGCGACGAGGTGCTGCTCACCGATCATGCGTACGGCGCGGTGGTCACCGCCGTGAAACGGGAGTGCCGGCGGACCGGGGCGAGCGCGCGGACCGTCGCCGTTCCGCTGGACGCGCCGGCCGCGGAGGTGGTCGCCCGGATTCGGGCCGCGCTGCGTCCCGGCCGGACCCGGCTGCTGGTGGTCGATCAGCTGCCGTCGGCGACGGCGAAACTCCTTCCGGTACGCGAGATCGCCGCCGCCGCCCGCGAACTGGACGTCACGGTGCTTGTCGACGCCGCCCACGTGCCCGGGATGCTGCCGGTCGACGTGGGTGCGATCGGCGCCGACTTCTGGGTCGGGAACCTGCACAAGTGGGGCTGGGCGCCGCGCGGCACGGCGCTTCTGCACGTGGCGCCGGCCTGGCGCCGCCGGATCGACCCGCTGATCGTGTCCTGGGAGCACGACGAGGGCTTCCCGTTGTCGGTGGAGTATCAGGGAACCATCGACTACACGCCCTGGCTGGCCGCGCCCGCCGGTGTGTTCACGTTGCGCACGCTCGGTGTCGAGGACGTCCGGCGGCACAACGAGGCGCTTGCCGCGTACGGTCAGAGGGTTGTCGGTGTGGCTCTCGGCCTCGCGCCCTCCGAGCTGCCGGACCCCGGACCGGGCGTGGCGATGCGGGTGGTGCCGTTGCCGGCCGGGCTGGCGTCCACGCAGCCGGAGGCGATCGCGCTGCGGCAGCACATCTCCGACAAGCTGGCGGCGGAGACGCAGGTCAGCGCCTGGGGTGGGCGGGGTCTGCTGCGGTTGAGCGCCCAGGTCTACAACCGGCCGGAGGAGTTCCACCGCCTGGCCGAGCGGCTCCCGGCGCTACTCAGGGACTATCAACGGTGAGCGGCAGCAGGCGGGCACGCCCCAACCCCAGCAGGGCGAGCGGATCCAGATAGTGGTCCGCCCTGCGTAGTCCCCAGTGCAGGCACGCCGCCCGAGGGCATCCCGGGTGCCCCGATTGTGCCGTCCCCAACACCGCCCCGGCCGGGATCCGGTCGCCTGTCGCCACCGACGGCGTCACCGGCTCGTAGGTGGTCCGCAGACCGCCGGGATGCGCCACGCTCACCACACCCCGGCCGGCGATCGTGCCGGCGAACACCACCGTCCCGGCGCCCGCCGACCGGATCGGGGCGCCCGGGGTCACCGCGAGGTCGACGCCGCGGTGCCCGGCCAGCCACGGGTCGGGCGGCGGGTCGAAACGCCGGGTCACCTCCGGCGGCGACGGGACCGGCCAGCCGAACAGTCCGGACCGGACCGGGCCCGGCAGGAGCAGGATCAGCAACAACAGGCAGTGTGCGGCGATGGACATGCCGCCGACACTGCCCGGCTCACACCGCTGCCGCGAACCGCCCTGTGGACGGCCGCCGCATGTGGATGACCGCGATCAGCCGAAGTTGGCGTCGTCCGGCAACGAGATGTCCGGCTTCTCCAGCTCCTCGACGTTCACGTCCTTGAACGTCATCACCCGCACGTTCTTGACGAACCGGGCCGGCCGATACATGTCCCAGACCCAGGCGTCGTGCATCTCGACCTCGAAATACACCTCGCCGTCGGAGTTGCGCACGTGCAGGTCGACCTGGTTGGCCAGGTAGAACCGGCGCTCGGTCTCCACGACGTAGGAGAACTGGCGGACGATGTCGCGGTACTCCCGGTAGAGCTGCAGCTCCATCTCGGTCTCGTACTTCTCGAGATCCTCTGCGCTCATCGTTTCTCGCCCTCCATGGCCTCATCTTCCCCCACCGACGGCGACGGCTGAGGCTGCTCGCCCGACGCCACGCCGACGGTACCCTCAGTGGCCTCCCGAAGCAGCAGCGGCTCGGTAACGGATGAGTCGAACAGCGACGGAATCGTGTCCGCCGGACGCTCGGCAGGTCGGCGCGCCCGGGGAGGCCGGTTGCCGCGCCCGGAGGCGGCGGCGACATTCGCATATGAGAAGCGGTGTTCGGCACAGGGGCCGTGCCGAAGTAACGCGGCACTGTGCTCGTCGGTGATGTAACCCTTGTGTACGGCGAAGCCGTAATCCGGGAATCTCGCGTCCAGCTCCACCATCAGCCGGTCCCTGGTGACCTTGGCCAGCACGCTGGCGGCCGCGACGCAGGCCGCGACCCGGTCACCCTTCCACACCGCGAGGCCGGGAACGCCCAGGCCGTCGACCGGGAACCCGTCGGTCAGCACGTACTCCGGGCGGACCGTCAGTGACGCGAGCGCGCGGCGCATCGCCGCCAGGTTGCACACGTGCAGGCCGCGGGAGTCGACCTCGGCCGGTGGAATGATCGTCACGGACCAGGCCAGCGCCTTGTCGACCACCTGGTCGTAGACGCGTTCCCGGGCGGCGGCGGTCAGCAGCTTGGAGTCGGCCAGGCCCGGGATCTCCCCGCGCCTGCCCTCCGGCAGGATCGCGGCGGCCGCCACCAGCGGGCCGGCGCAGGCGCCCCGGCCGGCCTCGTCGGCGCCCGCCACACGCTGGAAACCGCGGCGCTGCAGGGCCTGTTCGAGCGCGTAGAGGCCCGCCTCCCGGCGGACGACGGTGCGCGGTGGAGCCAGCATCAGACCTCCAGCACCCGGCGTAGCAGGCCGGCCAGGTCGAGCGGGAAGATCGCCTCGTCACTCGCGGCGATCTCCTCGGCGGACCACCAGCGGTGCGCGATGATGGTGCTCTGCTCCTCGGCGTCCATGCCGCTGGTGTCGACCTCCCAGGCCGGCACCCGGAGCAGATAGAAGTCCTGGGCCTGGCGGTAGTGCCGGGAGTCGTACTCGAACTCGGTCACCTCGTGGTGGACCGGGCCGGACAGGTCGCCGGGCTCGACGCGGAGACCGACCTCCTCGTAGAGCTCCCGCTGCGCGGCGAGAGCAGTCGTCTCGCCCTCCTCCAGGCCGCCGCCGGGAGTGAACCACCAGCGCTGCTCGGGGCGGCCGGGATCGCCGCCGTGCAGCAGCAGGACCCGCTCGTCGCGGTCGACGAGGAGGACGCGGCCGGCACGGCGGTCAATCACGGTCACGCCGACAAGCCTATTGCGCCCGACGAGGATCTTGCGACCCGGAGCGGCATGCAGGCCCTGTTTCGTGGGTCGCGTGAGCGCGAGGCAGGGTCCGGGTGGTGGCTGCCGCCAGGTGCCGGCCGGGTCACGCCGCAGCCCCGCGGAACCCACGCGACACGGCCTAGTTGCCCGAGGCGTCGGGGATCGTGTCGTACGAGTCCGGAACCGACAGCCAGGTGGCCCGGTCGACCGGCCAGAAGACCGTGAACGCCCGGCCGACCACCGAGTCGATGGTGATCGTCGCGTCCTGGATCTTGCCGGCCTCGTCGGTGGCCTGGCTCTGCTCGTAGTGCTCGAGGGAGTCGCCGGACGCCTCGCGGTGGTCGCCCATCACCCAGAGCCGGCCGGCCGGGACGGTGATGTTGAACTGCTGGTCGGCGACCTGGTTGCGGGTGCCGTCGTCGTCGGTGTAGATGTACGGCTCGTCCAGCGACTTCCCGTTGATCATGAGGCGCTGCTGGTCGTCACAGCACACCACGTTGTCGCCGGGCTCGCCGATGACCCGCTTGATGAAGTCCTCACCGTCGGCGCCGGACTGCCACGCGGTCGGCGCCTTGAAGACCAGGATCTCGCCACGACGCGGGTCGCGGAAGTCGTAGACCAGCTTGTTGACGAGGACCCGGTCCCAGACGTTGAGGGTGTGCTCCATCGACGGGGAGGGGATGTAGAAGGTCTGCAGGACGAAGGCACGCACCAGCACGGCGACGAGGATCGCCACACCAAGCAGGATGGGAAGCTCGCGCCAGAACGAACCTGGGCGCTTTTCGGTCTGCTCGTCAATCACGCTCGGAGCCTACGTCGTCGAGTCGCGAACGACATGCCGGAACGCGCGGATAAAACCACGCTGAGGAGTAAGGGCAGGATCTCCGTGGCGACCACGGGATCGGTGCGCCGGGCCGGCGCCGGACCCGCCCCGGCGGCCGTGGGCTGCGCGGCAGCGAACTGCTGCCAGACATCGGGCACGCTGAGTCCGGCGAAGCGATCACTGGGCCAGACGACCACGAAGGCACGGCCGATGACGTTCTCGATGGGAACCGGCCCCTGGCAGCGGGCGTCCTGCGAGACCGACCGGTGGTCACCCATCACGAACATCTGCCCGTCGGGGATCGTCACCTCGGTGAACCGCCGGCTGGTGCACTGCCCGGCGATCGGCGGCTGGCTCAGATCGGAGTTGAAACCGTCAGCGATGTACGGCTCGTCGATCCCGACCCCGTTGACGGTGATCCGCCCCTCGGAGTCGCAGCAGGCGACCTTGTCACCCGGAAGCCCGATCACCCGTTTGATGAAGTCGCGCTCGCCGGGGCGGCTGACGCCCACCAGGTCGCCGATGGTCCGTCCGAGTTTGGCCAGGAACGTGTTGCTGACCACCTCGGTGACCTCGGGCGCCCACTTGTCGGTGCCGCGGAACACCACGACCTCGCCGCGCAACGGGTCACGCATGTCGTACACGACCTTGTTGACCAGGACGCGATCCTGCACCAGCAGGGTGTTCTCCATGGACCCGGAGGGGATGTAGAACGCCTGGACCAGGAAGGTCCTGATCAGCACCGCCAGGCAGAACGCCACGACCAGCAACAGCGGGAGTTCCTGCCAGAGCGGCATCTCCTTGTTGCGTCTGATCACAGACCGCCGCCGCCGCGAGGACGGCCCATAACCTTCCATCGGTTCCACGCTTCGCATCTCCTGCCGCTCACCGGCCGAACCGCCCCCGGATACAGCACTACCGCCCGAGTTTCCCGGCTAGGGAAAGTTACGAGCGGTAGGACTGGAAAGGTTCACCAGAGCGCGTCCGGAACAGGCGCAAGCGTAAACCGCCCGCGCCCACCCCTGTCGCACCACGTCGTCCGGTCAGACGGTCTGCTTCTCCCGAAGCTCCTTGATCTTGGCCTTCTTGCCGCGGAGCTCACGCAGGTAGTAGAGCTTGGCGCGACGCACGTCACCACGGGTGATGACCTCGATGCGGTCGATCGCCGGGCTGTTGATCGGGTAGGTCCGCTCGACGCCGACGCCGAAGCTGATCTTCCGGACCTTGAAGGTCTCGCGGAGACCGGCACCGTGACGGGCGATGACCACGCCCTGGAAGATCTGGACGCGGGAGCGGTTGCCCTCGACGACCCGGGCGTACACCTTGAGGGTGTCACCAGCCCGGAAGTCCGGAATATCGGTACGCCGCGACAGGGCGTCAAGAGTGTCCAGCGTGTTCATCGCTGCATCCTCGTGCTCGGTGCGCACCGGGAGTTCGGTGCGCTGACGGGTGATTCTGATCCCCCCTGAGTCCAGGGGATCCTCGCCTCCACCCCACGGCGCGGGGCAGGACGGCAACCTCCCTACTCTGCCACACCCTCGGGCGGGATCTGAAATCCGGCCTCGGTCAGGGTCTTCCGGTCCGACTTGTCGAGGTCCCGGGGCGGGTAGGCGGCGAGCATGTCCGGACGACGGTCGGCGGTCCGCAGCAGGCTCCGGTCCCGCCGCCAGCGGGCGATCCGGCCGTGGTCGCCGGACCGCAGCACCTCCGGAACGTCCAGATCGCGCCAGGACGCCGGTTTGGTGTACACCGGGGCCTCCAGCAGGCCGGCCGCGTGCGACTCCTCGGTCAGCGAGTCCGCGTTGCCGATCACGCCGGGCAGCAGCCGGGTGATCGCCTCCATGATCACGATGACCGCGACCTCGCCGCCGAAGAGCACGTAGTCGCCGAGCGACACCTCCCGGACCGGCATCCGGCTCGCCGCCTCGTCGATCACCCGCTGGTCGATGCCCTCGTAGCGGCCGCAGGCGAACACCAGGTGCTCGGCGGCGGCCAGCTCGTAGGCGTCGGCCTGGGTGAACCGCTTGCCGACCGGAGACGGGATCACCAGGGTCGCGACCGGTGAGACGACCGCGTCCAGTGCCCGGCCCCACGGCTCCGGGCGCATCACCATGCCCGGGCCGCCGCCGTACGGCGTGTCGTCCACCGTCCGGTGCACGTCGGATGTCCAGGTGCGCAGATCGTGCACAGAGAGATCGAGAGTCCCGGTGGTCCGCGCCTTCCCGACCAGCGAGAGGTCGAGCGGCGCGAAGTAGTCCGGGAAGATCGAGATGATGTCGACCTTCACAGATCGAGGAGGCCTTCCGGGAGGTCGACGAGCACGCGACGACCGGGGAGGTCCACGGTCGGGACGATCGCCGTGACGAACGGGATCAACGCCGTCCCGCCACCGGTCTTGGCCAGCACGATCAGGTCCGAGGACGGCGCGTGCTCGATGCGCTGCACCGTGCCGTACTCCTCGCCGGAGGAGGCGGACACCACACGCAGCCCGACGAGCTGGTGGTCGTGGAACTCGTCCGGATCGTCCGGCGGCTCCAGAGCCTCGCTGTCGACCTGGAGGAAGACACCGCGCATCGCCTCGGCGACGTTGCGGTCGTCGATGCCCTCGAACACCGCGATGCCGCGGCCCTGATGCCAGCGGATCGAGGAGAGGGTGAGCTGTTTCGGCACTTCGAAACGGACACCGGGAGCCGGCGCGCCCGCCGGGCCGGCGCTCACCCGGCGGTCCCGGGGGACCTCCGTGGTGAACACCGAACCGGCGGTGAAGCGTGCCTCGGGCTCGTCGGTGCGCACGACAACGGAGACTTCGCCCCGGATGCCGTGCGGTTTACCGATCTGGCCGACGACGAGCAGCATCAGTAGGCGTCGACGATGTCGACCCGGATGCCACGCCCGCCGATCGAACCGATCACCTGGCGCAGGGCCTTGGCCGTGCGTCCGCCGCGCCCGATGACCGTTCCCAGGTCCTCCGGGTGCACACGAACCTCGAGCCGCTTGCCGCGGCGCGAGTCGACCAGACGAACCCGGACGTCGTCCGGGTTGTCGACGATCCCCTTGACGAGGTGCTCCAGCGCGGGCCGGAGCGCCCCGTCAGCTCGCGTCGGCGCCGGCACCGGCCGGGTCCTCTGCCGTCTCGGCGACAGCCTCGCGGGTCGGCTCAGCAGCCTCGGCGGGCTTCGACTCGGCGGGCTTCGACTCGGCGGGCTTCTCAGCCTTCTCGGCCTTGGCGCCCTTCTTCGGGGTGGCCGGCTTGGTGTCGGCGATGCCCGCAGCGGCCTTGGCCTCGGCCTCGTAGACCTCGGTCTTGTTCTGCTTGCTCGGCGCCACCAGCAGCGGCGGCGGGGCCGGCAGGCCCTTGAACTGCTGCCAGTCGCCGGTCTTCTCCAGGATGCGCTGCACGGCCTCGGACGGCTGGGCGCCGACGGAGAGCCAGTACTGCACGCGCTCGGACTTGACCTCGATGACCGAGGGGTGTTCCTTCGGCTGGTAGATGCCGACGTACTCGATGGCACGACCGTCGCGCTTGGTGCGCGAGTCGGCGATGACGATGCGGTACTGCGGGTTGCGGATCTTGCCCATCCGCAGGAGCCGGATCTTAACGGCCACGGTGTATTCGCTCCTGGTGACTGCGTGGGTGAGCCGACCGGAACCCACGTGGGGATGCGGGACCGATGTCTCGTGGATTGGCGATGTCGAGGGGTTAGAGGGCGCCTCGAAAATGCCGGATACCAGCTAGCCATTCTGCCAGACGGCAAGCAGGTATGGGCAATCGGCCCGCTCACATACCCATCAAAGATCAAAAACAGAAGATCTATGTCGCATCCGGGTGCAGGGGGAGGTTTTCTTCCGCTTTTGGGTGGTGGGCGGGGCGGTCGGATGGCGTCGCTCCCGCCGAGGCCGGGCCGGGGCCCACCTGACGGCGGCCCTGGCCCTTCATTCTGCGTGAGTGGTGAAGATCAAAACCTCAGTGCCGCGCCACGACCGGGCGGTCCCAGCCCGGCGGCAACTCGGTGATCGTGGTCCAGGAGGGGTCGGGCTGGAAGTCGGTCCAGGTGCCGTCGAAGGGGAACTCGTGCGCCTCGATCTTTTTGATCACGCTGCGGCCCTCGGCCCAGACGGCCGCCTCGTCCGGCACCCAGTAGTGCTCGGGCAGGGCGAGACGCTCGGCGAACTCGTCCTCGTCCTTCCACTCCCAGGTGCCGTCGGAGTGCCCGACGATGTCCAGGTCCTGGTCGATCACGTCGAAACCGATCACGTCACCGTCGTCCCAGCGGACCGCCGGCTCCTCCAGGTTCACGTAGTACTCCCGGAAGACGCCCTCGGCCGTCCGGAAGAACCAGACCGAGTGGCCGGCGCCGACCGGGAAGAAACGCAACAGACCCGGGCCCCGCCAGGTCGTCAGCCGCGGCTCATGCCCGACCGCCGACCACTCGGCGAACGGCATGTCCCGCGGCCCGCGCCCGTCGAGCGCCCGCTCCACCGCGATCACCGAGTCGGCCGCCAGCCAGACCAGCAGCCCGCGGTCGTCGTCGGACACCACCCGGGCCGGATGCACGAAGGCGATCCGGCCGAGGTGGGTGTCGCGGTGCAGGATCAGGCGACCCGGCGCGAACCGGGTGCTCAGTAGGACCGGCCCAGGTAGGCGATCAGGCCCGGCTCCTCGTCCGACTCCGGCATCGAGCCGTCCTCGCGGGTCAGGCACCGGACCGTCACGGCCTTGCCGTTCGCCGTCTTCTCGCCCTCGTCGCCGACCGCGGACCACGGCACGCGGGCCCAGCCGGTCGCCGACGCCTCGATCGCCTCGTCGAGCGTCTTCACGTCGACGGTGTTCTCGACCCGGAACGCCAGCGCGTCGTCGAAGAGCAGCTGCTGGTCGGCCGCCAGCGAGGCGTCCACCATCGCGGCGACCTCGGCCAGCGCGACCGGGGTCTTGGTGCCGGTGATCCGGCGGGCCACCACCACGTTTCCGGTGGCCAGGTCGCGGGGACCGACCTCGACCCGGATCGGGATCCCCTGAAGCTCCGCGTCGACAGCGCGACGGCCGAATGGAATGTCGGCACGGTCGTCCAGCTTTACGCGTACCCCGGCGGCCTTGAGCTCGTCACGGAGCTTGACCGCCGCCTCGGTGACGCCCTCGCCGGCCTTGACCACCATGATCTGCACCTGCACCGGCGCCAGCCGGGGCGGAACCCGCAGACCGTTGTCGTCGCCGTGCACCATGATCAGGCCGCCGAGCATCCGGGTCGAGGTACCCCAGGACGTGGTCCAGGCGTGCTCGACCGTGCGCTCCGCCGACGAGTAGGTGATGTCGAAGGCCTTCGCGAAGTTCTGCCCCAGCTCGTGCGAGGTGCCCATCTGCAGCGCCTTGCCGTCGCGCATCATGGCCTCGACGGTCATCGTGTTCGTCGCGCCGGCGAACCGCTCGCTCTTCGTCTTGCGACCGGGCACGACCGGGATGGCCAGCACGTCGGTCATGAACTTCTCGTAGACGTTCTTGTGGATGTCCCGGGCGTGGTCACGCGCGTCCTGCTCGGTCGCGTGCGCGGTGTGCCCCTCCTGCCAGAGGAACTCGGTGGTGCGCAGGAACGTGCGCGGGCGCAGCTCCCACCGGACCACGTTCGCCCACTGGTTGAGCAGCAGAGGCAGGTCACGGTAGGAATCCACCCACTTGGCCATGAACTCGCCGATCACCGTCTCGCTGGTGGGACGCACCACCAGCGGCTCGGCGAGCTCCTTGCCGCCGGCGTGGGTGACCACGGCCAGCTCCGGTGAGAAGCCCTCGACGTGATCGGCCTCGCGGCGCAGGTAGTTCTCCGGGATGAACAGCGGGAAGTACGCGTTCTGGACGCCGGCTTCCTTGATCCGCAGGTCCATGTCGGCCTGCATGCGCTCCCAGATGGCGTAGCCGACCGGGCGGATGACCATCGTCCCCCGGACCGGGCCGTTGTCAGCGAGCTGAGCCTTGGCGATCAGGTCCTGGTACCACCGGGGGAAGTCCTCCGCGCGGGGAGTGAGCACACGAGCCATGAGGCAGCATCTTAGTCGCGCGCCACATGCAACCCGCCGGGTGGTCGTCCCGTGTCCCCCTTCGACGAGGACGGGAGATCGCCCTCGGGACACTGCCCGCGATCTCCGGCCGGTGCGGGCTAACGGACGACGGTTCCCCGCAGGATGATGCGGCGGGGAGCCCGCACCACCCGCAGGTCCACGCGCGGGTCCTCGTCGTAGACGACCAGGTCGGCCGGCCCGCCCTCGACCAGTCCCGGGAAGCCCAGCCAATCCCGGGCCCGCCACGACGCCGCGGCCAGCACGTCCACCGCCGGGATCCCGGCCTCGTGCAGGTGGAGCATCTCCTCGGCGGCCAGCCCGTGCCGGATGCCGCCGCCCGCGTCGGTGCCCACGTAGATCGGGACACCGGCCTCGTAGGCGGCCATCACCACGGACGGGAACCGGTCCCGCAGGGCGATCATATGGTCGGCGTACCCCGCGAACTTCTCCCGGGCCTGATCGGCGATCTTCCCGAACGTCCGGATGTTGATCATCGTGGGGACCAGCACGGTGCCGCGCCGTGCCATCTCGTCGACCAGGTCCACCGTCAGCCCGGTGCCGTGCTCCACCGAATCCACCCCGGCCCGCACCATGATCTCCACGCCCTCCTCGGAGAACGTGTGCACCGCCGCCCGCGCCCCGGCCGCGTGCGCCGCCTCCACCGCGCGGGCCATCGTCGCCGCGTCCCAGCTCGGCGCCAGGTCACCGACACCCCGGTCGATCCAGTCCCCGACCAGTTTCACCCAGCCGGTCCCGGCCTTCGCCTGCTCGGTGACGGCCGCCGCGACGTCCTCCGGCCCCACCTCGACACCGATGTCCCGCAGGTACCGCCGAGGCGCGGCCACATGCCGCCCGGCCCGGGCCAGGCGCGGCACGCCCGGTTCGTCGTCAAGCTCCGGATAGGGGTACGGCGACCCGGCGTCCCGCAACGCCAGAACACCCGCGTCCCGGTCGATCATGGCCAGCTCCCGGGCGTCGTCGACGCTCTGGATCGGCTTGGCCCCGTACGCGATCCCCAGGTGACAGTGCGCGTCGACCAGCCCCGGCAGGATGAACCCGCCGTCACTGACCGTCTCGGCCCCGCCGACCGGCTCATAGGTGACCCGGTCCCCCACCAGCCACAGATCCCGGACGTCCCCGTCCGGCAGAACCGCCCCACGCACATGCAAAGCCATGAGTAAGTCCTACCGGATCCGGATCGGTTTCGGGCCCCGGCCCTCAGTCCGCGGCCGCGCGCAGCTCGTCACGCAGGGCGGTCAACGCCGGAAGATCGATCGTCACCGGGTAGGGCACGTCCGTCGTGAACACCTTGTCGGTATTGGTGATCACCTCATAGACGCCGCTGTCATCGAGCCGGAACTCGGTCAACGCGACGCCCTTCTCGAAGGCCGGGTCGATGACCCAGTAGGCCTCGACCTTCGCCGCCGCGTAGACCTTCGTCTTGGCGTGCATGTCCCGGAAGTGTGAGGTCGGCGAGACCACCTCGACGACGAGCAGCGCGCCGGCGACCGGCACCGGTGACCGTGTGGCGTAACGCTTTTCGATCACCACCACATCGGGACGGGGTTCATTGCTCCGGTTGATCTCGATTGACATGTCGAAGATCGGCCGGTGATCCGGTGGACACTCACCGGCTCGCAACATGAGGACGAGTTCTAAACAGAACTCCTGGTGAAGGGCTGTAGGGGATGGCAAGATCAGCCTTCCGTCGACGAGCTCGTAGCGGAGGCCCTTCGGAAGGCTCGCCAGGTCGTCGACGGTCCAGTCCTCTTTGTCCTGCAACTCGGACGAGGTCAGGTTGAGGGCCGCAGTCATGGGTTCCTCCTTGGGGGGTGTCATGAGACTCCCTGAACCATGACAACGACCTCAACCGTCTTCACTCGTCAGTGACTGCTTGCCGCTCTCCCGCGGGATTGCGCAGTGGCTACTTGTCGTCCTTCGGCGGCTTGCTCAGCTTGTTGAAGTCGAGCTTCGGCAGCTTGAAGCCCGGCGGCATGCCCTGCCCGCCGGGCAGCGCGCTCGGGTCCAGCCCCGGCGGCAGCTGCGGCATGCCACCCGGGAACCCGCCCGGCATCCCACCGGGAGCGCGGCCGACGCGAGGTCGGTTGCCGCCCTTGGTGCCCTTGCGCTTGTTCTTCTGGCTCTTGGTGGCGCTGCGGCGGCCGCCCGGCAGGCCCATCATGCCGCTCATCTGCTTCATCATCTTCTGCGCGTCGGCGAAGCGGTTGAGCAGCTGGTTGACGTCCATCACCGTGACGCCGGAGCCGTTGGCGATGCGCAGCCGGCGGGAGGCGTTGATGATCTTCGGGTTGGTGCGTTCGGTCGGGGTCATCGAGCGGATGATCGCGGTGACCCGGTCGAAGTGGCTGTCGTCGAGCTCGTCCAGCTGGCCCTTGAGCTGGCCCATGCCGGGCATCATGCCGAGGATGTTGGCGATCGGGCCCATCCGGCGGACCGCGATCAGCTGGTCGAGGAAGTCCTCCAGCGTGAACTGCTCGCCACCGAGCAGCTTGCTGGTCATCTTCTCCTTCTGATCCTCGTCGAAGGCCTGCTCGGCCTGCTCGATGAGGGTCAGCACGTCACCCATGCCGAGGATCCGGCTGGCCATCCGGTCCGGGTGGAAGACGTCGAAGTCCTCGAGCTTCTCACCGGTGGAGGCGAACAGGATGGGCTGGCCGGTGACGTGCCGGACGGAGAGGGCCGCGCCACCGCGGGCGTCACCGTCGAGCTTGGAGAGGACCACACCGGTGATGCCGACGCCGTCGCGGAACGCCTCGGCGGTCTGCACCGCGTCCTGGCCGACCATCGCGTCGATGACGAAGACGACCTCGTCGGGGTTGACGGCGGCGCGGATGTCGGCGGCCTGCTGCATCATCTCGGCGTCGATGCCGAGGCGGCCGGCGGTGTCGACGATGACGATGTCCTTGGCGGTGCGCCGCGCGACCTCGATCGAGTCTTTCGCGACCTTGACCGGGTCGCCGACGCCGCTGCCCGGCTCGGGGGCGTAGACCTCGACACCGGCCCGGGCGCCCACCACCTGCAGCTGGTTGACCGCGTTCGGCCGCTGGAGGTCGGCGGCGACCAGCAGCGGCTGGTGGCCCTGGTTCTTGAGCCAGCGGGAGAGCTTGCCGGCCAGTGTCGTCTTGCCGGCGCCCTGGAGGCCGGCCAGCATGATCACAGTGGGCGGCTGCTTGGCGAACTGCAGGCGCCGGCTCTCACCACCGAGGATGGTGATGAGCTCCTCATGGACGATCTTGATGATCTGCTGGGCCGGGTTGAGCGCCTGGGAGACCTCGGCGCCGCGCGCCCGCTCCTTGAGGCTGGCGATGAACGCCTTGACCACCGGCAGCGCCACGTCGGCCTCGAGCAGGGCGAGACGGATCTCGCGCGCGGTGGCGTCGATGTCGGCGTCGGTCAGTTTGCCCTTGCCGCGGAGCTTGGTGAAGATCCCGGAGAGGCGGTCACTCAAGGTGTCAAACACGGTGCGGCTTCCCCTTGGTCGTAAATCCCGTCTCCGCAAGCCTAGCCGTAGCTGACGAAGCTCACCGGTTCCGCATGCGGTACGTCTTGGCGGCCGCCTCGATCCGCCGCTGAGTGCGGGTGCCGGGCGCCAGCTCACCCTTGATCCGGCCGTAGAGCCAGAGGCCGCCGCCGACCACGAGGGCGCCCACGATCAGGTAGTAGAGGAAGCCGCCGAGCAGCGAGCTGACCACCCAGCCGACCACGATCACTCCGGCGACCACCGCTGCCAGAAACGCCAGTGCCTTGCCCATCACGGCCTCCCGCCGTCGTCGCTGCACGCTCTCCTCCACCATGCCGCCCCGGAGCAAGCACCCGCATCGGCCGTACCCCTGAAGCGTTCCCCTAAGGGTGAGCACTTCCGAACAAGGCCCCGGATGCTCACGAAAGGCGTATACCGCAGGTAACAGGTGCAACTCCTGATATAGAGCGCAACTTCCGTCTCAGTCCGGCCGTTAAGGGGTCCGGACGTGCGGCGAAAGGACGACGGGTGTGACCCTGCGACAGATCCTGCGGCTGACTCCCTGGTCGGTCCGGCGACGGATCTTCGAGGCTGCCGAGACACGGCTCCTCCCCCGGATCGCCCCGGAGCGGCGACTCGGCTTTGCGCGTACCCTCATGCCGCTCGGACCGGCACCGGTCCCCGGGCGCAGGCGGCGCACCCGGCCCGGCACCCTCCGGGTCCGGACCGGCGACGGGTGGGTGATCGCCCGGGTCGCGGCCGACGCCTGCCCGGCCGGCGCCCGCCGGCACAACCTGGACCGGGTCGTCCGGGCCCTCGACCTGGCCGACGTCGACTGGTTCCGGGTGCCCGCACCCGACCCGCTGCGCACCGCCGTCGCGGTGCCCGCAAGCGACCGCGACCGGGTCCTGCGGCTGCTCCGGGAACTGGCCGCCGAAGACTCCGGCCGGTTCACCCCCGGCCCGAAGACCGCAGCCGTCTGCTGGCCGGTCACCGATCCCGGCGGCAACCTGGTGCTCGGCGCCGAACACGCCTGCGAGGTCGAGTTCTGGACCGGCGGCGCCGACGGCCGCCTGCACGCGCCACGCCGCAACCCGCTCGCCGACTCGGTGCCCGCCGATGAACCGCCCGTGATCGCCCCGGAGACGGTTTTCGGGCCGTTCAGCTCGCCCGGCGACAGCACCGGCTACCGCACCCGGCCGGCCTTCACCGGTGTCGACCCGGACCGCATCGACTTCCCGATCGACGTGGTCTACACCTGGGTCGACGGCGGCGACGAGGCCTGGCAACGGCGCAAGAGCCGGGCGCTGGCCGAGAACAGCTGGGTCGGCGAGATCAACGGGCAGGCCGCCAACGACTCCCGGTACGCCAGCCGCGACGAACTGCGGTACTCGATGCGCGCCCTGCACTGCTTCGCCCCGTGGGTACGCCGGATCTTCCTGGTCACCGACGACCAGGTGCCGGGCTGGCTCGACCTGTCGCATCCGAAGCTCACCCTGGTCGGCCACCGGGAGGTCTTCGGGGACACCGGGGTGCTGCCCACCTTCAACTCGCAGGCGATCGAGTCCCGCCTGCACCGGATCCCGGGCCTGGCCGAGCACTTCCTGTACCTCAACGACGACGTGATCCTGGGCCGCCCGGTCACCCCGGACCTGTTCTTCACCCCGGGCGGGCTGACCAAGTTCTTCCCGTCCACGCAGCAGGTGGACACCGCCCCGCGCGGTCCCGGCGACCGGCCCGCCGACTCGGCCGCCAAGAACAACCGGCGCCTCATCGAGGAGGCGTTCGGGCGGGTGCTGACCCGCAAGATGATGCACACCCCGCACCCGTCGCGGCGCAGTGTCATCGACGAGATCGAGAAGCGATTCACCGCGCAGGTCGCCGAGACGGCGGAGCACCAGTTCCGGCACCCGGACGACATCTCGCTGCTCTCGTCGCTGCAGCAGTACTACGCGTACCTGACCGGCCGGGCCGCGCCGGGCCGGATCCGGTACCTCTACACCGACCTGGCCGAGCCGCAGACCCCGTTCCGGCTGGCCCGGCTGCTGCGCGGGCGCAACGTGGACGCCTTCTGCCTCAACGACGTGGACGTGGCCGGCGCCGCGGTCGCCGACCAGGAGGCCCTGGTCGCCGAGTTCCTGCCGGCGTACCTGCCGTTCGTGTCGCCGTTCGAACTGAGCCATCCGCGTCCCGGCACCACCTCACTGGCGGCGGCGACCCGGACGGCCACCGCCCCACGACAGTCCCTACCTCCGAAACGCCCCATGCCTATGAAGGAGAGCTCGTGAGCTACGACGTTGTCATCCTCGGACTCGGATACGTCGGGTTGCCGCTCGCGCAGCAGGCGATCCGGTCCGGCATGTCGGTGCTCGGCTTCGACGTGAACGAGACCGTGGTGCGCGGGCTGGCCGAGGGACGCTCGCACGTGGACGACCTGGACGACGCGGACATCCGGGCGATGCTCGACGGCGGTTTCCGGCCGACCAGCGACGAGACCCTGATCGCGGAGGCCGCCGCCGCGGTGATCTGCGTGCCGACGCCGCTGTCCGAGGGCGACGGACCGGACCTGCGGGCCGTCCTCGGCGCCTCGGCGGCGGTCGGGCGCAACCTGCGCCCCGGCATGCTGGTGGTGCTGGAATCGACCACCTACCCGGGCACCACCGACGAGGAGGTACGCCCGCTGCTGGAGAAGTTCTCCGGCCTGACCGCGGGCATCGACTTCCACCTGGCGTTCTCCCCGGAACGGATCGACCCGGGCAACGAGACGTTCGGCGCGCACAACACCCCGAAGGTGGTCGGCGGCTACACCACGTCGTGCACCGACGCGGCCGCGGACTTCTACGGCCGATTCGTCGAGACGGTGGTCCGGACCCGGGGCACCCGGGAGGCGGAGACCGCGAAACTGCTGGAGAACACGTACCGGCACGTCAACATCGCCCTGGTCAACGAGATGGCCCGGTTCTGCCACGAGCTGGACATCGACCTCTGGGATGTGATCCACGCGGCGTCCACGAAGCCGTTCGGGTTCCAGGCGTTCTACCCGGGACCGGGCGTCGGCGGCCACTGCATCCCGATCGACCCGAACTACCTTTCGCATAATGTCCGCAGCAAGCTGGGTTACCCGTTCCGGTTCGTCGAGCTGGCCCAGGAGATCAACGCGACGATGCCGGCCTATGTGGCCCGCCGCGCCCAGAACCTGCTGAACGCGGACGGGCAGGCCGTCCGGGGCGCGACGATCCTGCTGCTGGGTGTCACGTACAAGCCGAACATCGCCGACCAGCGTGAGTCGCCGGCCACCCCGCTGGCCCGTCAGCTGGCCGGGCTGGGCGCTACGGTCGCCTATCACGACCCGCACGTGACGACCTGGAACGTGGGTGGGGTGCCGGTGTCCCGGACCGAGGATCTGGAGGGCGCGGTCACCTCGGCCGACCTGGTCATCCTGGTACAGAACCACCGCGAGTACGACGCGGAGAACCTCGCGAAGCTGGCGAAGCGCTTCTTCGACACCCGCGGTGTGACGGCCGCCCCGGAGGCCCACCGCCTCTGAACGCCGCCTCCCGAAAGTCACCACGCCTTTCGGGGTGTGGTGACTTTCGGCGTCCACGGCGCCCGAACTCAACACACCCCGAAAGGCGTGCTGACTTTCGGCGCCCACAGCACCCCAACTCAACACACCCCGAAAGGCGTGCTGACTTTCGGCGCCCACAGCACCCCAACTCAACACACCCCGAAAGGCGTGCTGACTTTCGGCGCCCACAGCACCCCAACTCAACACACCCCGAGAGGCGTGCTGACTTTGGGCGTCCACGGCGCCCGAACTCAACACGCCTGAGGGGTCAGGCGAAAGTCCAGCGGGAGTTGAGGACGTAGTTCAGCGCCGGGATGAGGACCAGCGCGACCGCCTGAACCAGCGGATAGGGACCGTGCAGCAGGTCGGCGCCCACCCACAGCACGACCGTGTTGAGGCTGAACGCCGCCGCCGTCACGGCCAGGAACCGGGGGCCGGCCGACAGGTGGCCGGCGCCCGAGCGGAACACCCAGGTGCGCTGCAGCGTGTAGGACACCACGATGCTGGCCAGGAATCCGATCGTCGACGCCGGGACCGGGGGCAGCCCGAGGTGATGGCCGCCCCAGCCCACGCCGAGATGGGTCACGGCGCTGAGTCCGCCGCTCACCCCGTACCGCAGAAGGCGCTCAACGCTCGGCACGCTGCTCGACCACCCACTGTTCGGGGATCGCGTCCCGGACGGTCCGTTCCTCGATCAGATAGCGGGGACGGCCGCGCACCTCCTCGTGGATGCGCGCCAGGTATTCGCCGATCACGCCCAGTCCGATCAGCACGAACGTGCCGGTGACCAGCAGCAGCAGGATGACCGTGGTGAAGCCGGCGACCGAGTGCCCGCTGACCCACCGGACCACGGTCTGCGCCCCGAGCAGCACCGAGAACACCGCGAACGCCAGTCCGGCGAGGGTGACCAGGTGCAGCGGCGCGGAGGTGAACGACGTCAGCCCGTTGACGGCCAGCCGGAACAGCGCCCGCAGCGTCCACCGGGACGCCCCGCCCGCCCGGTGGTCGATGTCCACCTCGACGGTCGCCCGGGTGAAGCCGATCCAGCTGCTGGTGCCGCGGAAGAACGACGAGTGTTCCGGCATCCGGTGCAGCGCGTCCAGGGCGGCCCGGCTGAGGAGCCGGAAGTCGGTGGCGTCGACGAGGTCGACCCGGGTGAGGCCGGTGAACGCCTTGTTGAACAGGCGGGAGCTGAGCCGGTTGCCGATCGACTGGCCGGTCCGGTTGCGTTTGACCGCTTCGACGACGTGGGCGCCGTCCTGCCATCGGCGGACCATGGCCGGGATGGCGGACGGCGGGTGCTGCAGGTCGGAGTCGATCACCACGACGGCGTCGCCGGAGGCGGCCTCGAGCCCGGCCAGCAGGGCGGACTCCTTGCCGAAGTTGCGCGACAGCCGGAGTCCGCGGACCCGCGGGTCGGCCTGCGCCTGTCCGACGATCCGGGACCAGGAGTCGTCGGCGGAGCCGTCGTCGATCAGGACCACCTCGTAGCGCAGGCCGGCCGGTTCGAGGACTTCGGCGATCCGGGCGACGAACTGTTCGACGCCCGGCCCCTCGTCGTAGATCGGTGCGACGACGGAGATCAGCGGGTCGGTCATGGCGTGTTCCCCCGGCAGAACGGGACACCGGCGAGGTCTTCGGCGGCGGTGTTCAGCGAATCGGTGTATCTCTGCTGTTTGGAGGGCTGGTCCTGCTGGCTGCGCAGGGCCTCGTCGAGCAGTGCGCAGCGCCGTGCGTCGCCGGCCCGGCCGCGTTCGAAGGCGCCCAGTGCCAGGGCGATCCGGTTGTCCAGCTGGGACGCCTCCCAGCCGGCCGCGGCGTCGGCGTAGGCCCGGTTGGCGGCGACGGTTCCGGTGGCGGCGAGCACGAGGACGGCCAGGACGAGGCCGGCGGAGCGTCGTCCGGTGCGGGCGGCGAACGCCAGCAGGGTCGCGACGAGCAGCATGCCGGCGGGGGCGGTGACCGCCGAGTCGCGCCAGCCCTGCTGCCAGAGGGCCGGTCCGGGGTAGTAGGTGTGGATCTCGACGCTGAGTGCCGCGGGCAGCGCCCCGAAGGTCAACAGAACCAGGGCGGTGAGGGCGAGACCTGCCAGGGCACGTCCGGCCGGGCGGTCCGCCTCCGGCGAGATCTTGAGGGTACGCAACGCGAGCACCGCCAGCACCAGGAGCGCCACCACCGGCAGGATGCCCCACGGCCAGCTCGCACCGGCCCGCTCGGTCGCTGCCGGCCAGGACATCGGCGGGGTCCAGGCGAGCATCCGGACCGGCAGCACCAGCAGGCTGTCCGGGTCCACCACCATGTCCGAACCGTGATAGCAACCTCCGTCGGCGCAGTACCCGCGGATCACCCACCGGACGGTCCCGAAGACCGGCAGGAACCCGGCCCAGAGCAGGGCGGCGAACCGTACGCCCGGCGAGCGCAGCAGTTCCCGCGCCCCTTGTCCGAGGACGAACCGGTTGCGCAGCAGCACCGCCGCGGTGGCCAGCGGCACGGCGAAGTAGGCGGGCTCGTTGTAGACCGCCAGCGCGCCGCCGGCGGTGACCGCGAACACCGCGTGCCACCACCGCATCCGTGCGAGCCGGCAGGCGGCCACCGCGACCAGCAGTACCAGCGCGGTGGTGCTCAGGTAGAGGCCGCCGAAGAGGGTGGTGGTGCTGTTGCGGCCGGCTGCGACGAAACCGGCGCCGACCGCGTACGGCAGCAGCAGCGCGACGACGGACGGTGCGGTGGTGAACATCCGCCCGCGGGTCAGCACGCTCTCGGCGAGCAGCACCACGGCGAACGTGACCGCGATCGCCGCGCCGAGCGTCACCAGGCGCAGCAGGACGGTGGCCGGCAGGTGCAGCTGCTGCATGCCGATGTAGACGAGCAGGTCGAGCGCCTTCTCGGTCATCCGTCCGAGGGGCCGGAAGTTGCCCAGCCGCAGGTAGGTCTCGGTGGTCGCGATGGTGTGCGTGATGATCCGCAGCGGGTCGTCGCGGAACAGGCCGCCGTGCCAGTAGAGGTTGAACCGCTGGTCTCCGCGGGGCGCCACGGCGGCCAGCGGCGCCAGCACCAGGAACGGCACCAGCAGGCAGCGGCGGACGACGTGCGCCCAGAGGCGGCGGCCGGGACGCGGGGAGTTCTCCAGCGTTCCCGGCCCCCGGCCGACGTCCGGTTGGTGAGGGATTGTAGCGGTTCCAGCGGTCACATCTGCTGCAACGACCGCTGCACCGGTGGGGTTGTGTCGGTTTTGCGAAGGAGCTCCGCCAATACCGGTGGATGATCAGGATCGACGAAGATCACCTGGGCGACGGTGTGGTCCCGGCACAGGTGGGCCAGCCGCTCGGCGAGCACCCCGTCCCACGGCCGGGCCGGCCGGTGCCGCTGCCAGGACTGCCGGTCCGGCAGGTACTCGATGATCAGCCCCACCTTGCGGAGCAGCGAGAACGACGGTTCGTCGGTGAGCACCACGGCCCGGTGGTCGGCCTCCACCAGCAGGCGCTGCTGGACGGCCAGCACGAACGAGCGCAGCGCCGGAAGGTCCAGGCCGAGGGCCACGTACAGATGCGTGGGCAGGGTCTTCGGGGTGGCCTTGCGGGTCTTGCGCGGCGACTTGGCCTTACGGCGGCGCACCCGGCTCGCCAGCCGGCGCAACAGCCGGGGCGAGGACCGCAACGGGTCACGGACGAACGACACCAGCGCCCGGCCCAGACGGTACGAGCCGCTGCCCCGCAACTGACGGACCATGGCCCGTTCCTCGTCACGTTCCTCGGCCGCGCCCGCATGGCGCTGCCGCCACGCGTCGCGTTCCTGCTCGACGGTCCGCAACCGGACCACGAGGGCCTCCATGCGGGCCGGTTCGAGCTCCTCGCCGAGCAGAGGCAGCGGGGTGGGCGTGTCGGACATGGTCACACTCCGGTTCGTACGGTTCGGTCGGCCAGTTCGACGAGCCAGTCCGCGGCCGCCGACGCGCCGTTGCCCGGCCCCACCTCGGCGCACCGGCGCCGCAGCTCGGCACGGACGTCCTCGCGGACCGCCTCGGCCAGCACCCGGTCCAGATCCTCGCCGTCCGGGTCCTCGACGATCAGCGCGGTGCCCGCCGCCGCGGCGAACCGGGCCCGGCTCACCTGGTCGTCCAGCGAGGTCTCCCGGTTCGGCACGAAGACGGTCGGCACCCCGAAGGCCAGCAGTTCGTGGAACGAGTTGTACCCGGAAGCGCTCACCACCAGGTCGAACCCCCGCAGATAGCGGCTGATCGGGTACACCTTGACCACCTGGGCGCCGGGCACCGGCGGCATCGGCTCGGTGGCGATCGCCGACTCGGCGAGCACCACCTGGAATCCCGACTCGCGCAGCTGCCGGGCGATCCGGGCAGCCGGCGAGGAGATGTCGTTGATGTTGCCCGCGCCGAGCTGCAACAGCGCGGCCGGGCGTTCCGGGTCGAGGTCGAGCGCGGCCCGGGCCGCCTCCGGCTCGGCCAGCTCGTGCCGGTCCAGATAGGTGATCGGGGCGACCCCGTGCGCCCGTCCGCGGTCCGGCACGGTCGGGCCCTCGTCGGCCGCCTCGGCGAACTCGCCCGGCTCGAGGATGCCGTCGAACACCTCGCCCTTGGCGATCCACTCCGCGCCGGTGTCGCGCCGCCACATCGGCCGGCGCACCCACACCCAGGTCACGTCCCGGCGGGCGGCGATGGCCTCGACGATGCCGTCGTGCGGCACGCTGTCGATCGCCACGACGGCCGGCCGGTACAGGTCGACCAGGTGCTCCAGACGGCTGCGCAGCATCGCGGTCCAGCGCTGCCGGGGCAGGCCGAGGACCGACCGGGACGGGATGTACTCGGTCAGGAAACCCTCCCGGTGCGCCACCGACACCCCGTGGGACTGGGTGGCGATCACCGCGGGCACGTCGGACGGCAGCCGCCGGCCGATCGCCATCAGCCGGGACAGGTGCCCGAGACCGACGCCGTTGTCGCTGACCAGCAGCACCCCGCGGGGCCGGCCGTCGGTCGGGTTCACGGTGGAACGCAGCAGCTCCAGCTCGCCGGGCGGGCGTACCTCACGGACCGCCAGCCGGGCCAGGTGCGACGGATAGCCGAACCGCCGCTCGACCAGGTCCCTCGCCTTGACCGCGACCGCGCGATAGCGCTCCGGGTCGGCGTGCAGCTCCCGGACCAGCGGCACCACCCCGGCCGGGGTGGTGTAGAGCGCGGCGTCGCCGAAGACCGGCCGGAAGTGCTCGCCGATCAGCACCGGTACGCCCGCCGCCATCGCCTCCATGATGGTCCGGCCGAACGCCTCGACCAGGTCCGGGTCGTGGAAGTAGACGAAGAAGTCGATCGTCTTGAGGAAGTCGCCCGGCGCCTCGGTCCCGAACTCGACGATCTCCCAGTTGACCGGGGTCCGCCCGAGACGCTCGGTCGCGATCTCGCCGCCGCCGAGCACCCGGACCCGGACGTCCGGCGCGTCCGGATAGGCCTGCAGCAATTCCTCGGTGGTCCGCGGCCACTTCACCGGGTCGGGCCGGCCGTGCCGCCCGATCACCGGCAGCTCACCGGAGGGCCCCGGTCGCTCCGACCACCAGTCCGCCACGTCGATGATCTCGTGCCAGTCGGTGCCCTCCAGCGGTGCGCCCGGCGCGGCCCGCAGCACCTCGGCGCGGACCTGGGTGCTGATCGGCGCCCACTCGATCGCGGTGCCGAAATAGCCCTCCAACCGGGTCCGGACCGCCGCGAAGTCGTAGTAGCGGGCCGGGTCGGCGGCGTCACCGGGCGCCTGGTTGAGCACCATCACGGTGCGCTCGGCCCGGATCCGGGGCGGTACGGCCAGGTCCTCGGTGAAGATCCGCGGCTGGCGGATCAGCAGCAGCCGGGCGTCGACCTGCTCACCGGCCGCGGCCAGCACCGCCAGGCCCTCGCGCAGCAGGTCGGTGATCAGCGGGTTGAACGGCCGGTCGTGCTTGAGGTGCGGCGACCGCACATGCACCAGAACCGTGGACAGCCCGGCCCGGGCCTGCGCGCGCACCTCGGCGGCCACGCTGGCCGAGGTGCCCCCCGGATACCGGAAGTCCGAGAGGATCGCCACGTCATGGACGTTCGCGGTCATGATGTGTTCTCCGATTCTCGGTGCCTCGATGTCCCGCGGGAACAACGAACGGCCTTCGCCCGGCGTCACGCACGTGACCGGTGACACGTTGATCCCCTCGACGACGACACCTAGCGGCAGGGACCCCATGCGCAGGCAACACACCACTCCGGACGCGTACGGCGCGGACCTGTTGGATCAACAGTGGCGGGCCATGACGGCGGGCGGGCCGGCGGGACCGGCCACGGCCGCCCTGCACACCCGGTCGGCGGCGGCACGGACCGTCCTCGGGTACGCGGCCGCCCGCCGCCGGGTCGACGACCTGGTCGGCGGAGCACACGACGGACGGCTGTTCCCGGACGCCGACCCCTGGGCGCTCGGCGAGCTGGCCCGGGTCATCGCCTGCCAGGACCTGTTCCCCGGTGACCGGACCGACGCCCTGGCACTGTTCGACTCGCTGCTGCGCACGTTCGGCGCGGCCGGCGTGGCCCCGGCACACCAGGGGGTGCACGCCCAGCTGGCGTTCGCCCTGGGCGAGCCGGTCCGCACCGCGAAACTGCTCGCCGACTACCCGGAGGTGCCCGAGGCGATCCGGGTGGCGCTCGGCGTCGACCTGGCCGCCGAGGAGGACTGGCCGGCCCGGTTCGGCGAGCTGCTGCCGGCGCCGGGACTGACCGTGACCACGGGTGACGCGAGCCGGTTCGACCGGATCCGCTCGAACACCGCGGCCCGGAACGGCTCCCCGCACCGGATCACCACGATCGTGACCACGTACCGGCCGGGGACGGCGCTGCTCACCACGGTCCGGTCGCTGGTGGCGCAGAGCTGGACCAACCACGAGATCCTCGTCGTCGACGACGGCTCCGGTCCGGGATACGACGTCGTGCTGGACCGGGCGGCCAAACTGGACCCCCGGGTACGGATCCTGCGGATGCCCGCCAACGGCGGCACCTACCAGGCCCGCAACATGGCGCTGAACGCCGCGTCCGGCGAGTTCGTGACGTTCCAGGACTCCGACGACTGGTCGCACCCGCTGCGCCTGGAACGGCAGGTCGCCCCGCTGCTCGCGGAGGAGTCGCTGGTCGCGACCACCTCGGTGGGCGTCCGGGTCACCGAGGACCTGGTGGTGTCCCGGCTGGGGCACCCGGAGTTCCGGTCGTACAACCTGTCGTCGCTGATGATCCGGCGGGACGCCGCACTGGCCCGGCTCGGTTACCTGGACACCGTCCGCAAGGGCGCCGACGCCGAGTACGTGGAACGCGCCCGTGCCGTCTTCGGCCGGCCCGCGGTCCGGCATCTGGGTGGCGAACCGCTCGCCCTGATCCGGCTCAGCCCGGGTTCACTGTCCAGCGCCGACATCGCGGCCGGCTGGATGCATCCGGCGCGGCACGCGTACCTGTCGGCGTTCCAGGCCTGGCACCGGCACGTGGCCGCCGGACGGGCCGACGCGTTCCGCCCGATCACCCCGGACACCCGGGTCTTCGCGGCACCACGCCGGCTCGCCGGGGACGCCAAGGAGCGCCGCCGCGTCTACGACACGGTGCTGGCCGGCGACTGGACCGCGCACAGCGACACCGACTGGCCGGCCGCCGAGCGGGTCCACGCGTACGCCCAGCCCGGACGTTCGGTGGCGCTGCTGCACCTGGACGCCCTCGGCAAGGTCACCGGGAAGCCGCCGGCCCTGAACCGGACCCTGCAGGAGATGCTGAACACCGGCACGGTCGAGCAGATCGTGCTCACCGACGAGGTGCACGCCCGGCTGATCGTGGTGAACGACCCCGCGCTCCTGGCCTTCCCGCCCGGGTACTCGTCGGCGGTCCGCGCCGACCGGGTGGTGGTCGAGGCCGACCCGGCGTGGGCCCGGGCCGCCGGTGTCTGCGCGTCCGAGGCCCGCCGTCTGTTCGGGGTGGAGCCGTCCTGGGCGCCGGCCGGTCCCGCCGAGCGGTTCGCGCTGGAGACCGGGCCGTTCGGGGACCGGCTCGCCGAGGCCGACCTGCCCGGCACGGTGAACCTGCGGCAGTGGCGTCTGCACCGGCCCGGTCCGCGCGGCGACCGCCCGGTGCTCGGCCTGCTCTGGTCCGGCGACGCGGCGGCCTTCGCCCGGCTGCGGGAGATCCTGCCGGCCGCCGGGGCCCTGGACGTGCGCCTGCTGGACCGCAGCGGCACCGTGACCGACCCGCGCCGGGGCTGGCTGGTGTACGGCCCGGACGACGTCGACACCCGCGGCTTCCTCCACCAGCTGGACTTCTACCTGCACATGCCGTCCGACGAGGAGGCGGTGACCGCCTGCCCGGAGCTGCTGATCGCGCTGGCCGCCGGGTGTGTTCCGGTGCTGCCGATGCGGTACGCGACCACGTTCGGCACGTCCGCGCTGTACTGTGCGGCGGACGAGGTGCCCTCGGTGGTGGAGCGGCTGCACCGCAAGCCGCGGGCGTTGCGGGCGCAGAGTGCCCGGGGCGTCGACTTCGTCTGGCGCAACCACCACCACGACCGGTACGCGGAGGCGATCGCCGCGCTGCTCCAGCCGGCGACCTGACGCCGCCGCGTCGCCGCGCCGCGCCGGCGACCTGATGTCGCCGTGCCGACGCGCCGCCCCGGCGACCTGATGTCGCCGTGCCGACGCGGCGCAGCGGCGACCTGACGGAGACGACAGCACACCCGGCCGGGACCAGGTCCCGGCCGGGTGTTCGCCGATGTGCGGTGCACAGACACCGGTCCGCGGTGTCCCCGCGGCAGGGGCGCCTACTTCTTCCGGTCCCGGTGCCCGACCCAGGGCAGGCGGCTGTCCAGCAACGGCGCGACCAGGCGCACGAACGCCTCGGTCAGATGGTTGCTGTCCCGGTAGACCAGGGTGTTGCCGACCACCAGCGGGCAGCTGTCGGAGCTGCACATCCACGGCAGCGGGTCCACCACCAGCGCACCGGCCCCGACCGCCGTGGACCGCTGGATCCGCCGCCAGCGGGGTTCCATCACCACCTGCTGGGCCGCGCCGGCGCAGCTGCCGATCGCGGTGGACCGGCTGGTCAGGCAGTCGACCGGCTCGGCGGTGAAGTACGGCGTGTCGCCGATGACCGCCACCGCGCCGGCGTGGTCGCGCAGCTCGCCGAGGGTCTTCTTCCAGCCGTCGCGCCACACCGCGTCCGGGTCGCCCGGCGCGTCGGCGAGCAGGTCGCGGTAATTCACGCTGGACGAGACGACGACCAGGTCGGGCTTCAGCCGGCCGATCCGGTCGATCATCTGGTCGCGCCAGGTGTCGCACTCGTCGTACCGGCGCTGGGTGCGGCGTTCGATCAGTGCCACCGCTGCCGGGCTGCAGGCGCTGCGGGTGTAGACCTCGAGCCGCCAGCCGCGCCGCTGGGCCGAGTCGGCCAGGGCCGGGAACCACTGCAGGGCGTGCGAGTCACCGAAGAGCACGACCGTACGGTCGGCCTTCGCATCGCTGTAGACGCAGTCGCCCTTGGGTTTGAACGGTCCGGTCAGCCCGACGTGGCAGCCGTCGTCCTGCGGGGGCAGGCTCTGCCGGGCGACCATCGACAGCGCCGGGGTCAGGTTGCCCGGCAACGTGCCGGCCGACAGCGACGACGTCACCAGCCGCCGCAGCTCCAGCTCCCGGTTCGGGGCCTGCGAGATGATCCGCTGCGCGTCGGCCACCGCCGCGCCGGTCGGCACCACCGGTGGGAAGAGCAGGCCGAACGCCGCCGCCGCGGCCGCGGTGCCGGACAACCCGAAACCGAGCAGCAGGCCCCGGCGCGGCACCGCGGTCAACGGCTTCAGGTAGCGGACCGGGTTCTCCACCAGGTGGTGGCTCAGGAAGGCGAGCAGCAGCGCACCCAGCGCCAGCAGGCAGCGCGCGACCAGACCGGTCGGTGCCAGGAACAGCAACGGCCAGTGCCACAGGTACCAGCCGTAGGACATCCGGCCGAGCCAGCGCATCGGCGCGGCCTCCAGCAGCCGGCTGCCCCGGGCCGCGATCACCGCGAGGGTGCCCAGCACCGGCAGCAACGCCGCCGTACCGGGGAACGGGGTGGCCCCGTCGAAGAAGACCGCACCGGCCAGGATCGCGCTGCCACCCACCCAGCACAGCGCCGGGCGACGCCGTGACGAGCTGGCACCGAACGCCAGCAGGGCGCCCGCACCGAGCTCCCAGGCCCGGCTGAGCGAACCGAAGTACGCCCACGACGCGGCCCGGTCCAGCTCCCGGGTGCTGTACCAGAACGACACGCAGACCAGCACCAGCAGCACCGGCACCACCACCCGGCGCCGTCCCCGGCCGGCCCACATCAGCAGCACCAGCAGCACCGGCCAGACCAGGTAGAACTGCTCCTCGACGGCGAGCGACCAGAAGTGCTGGAACGGCGAGGGCGCGCTGCCGGCGAAATAGTCGGTGCCGACCTCGGCAAGACGCAGATTCATCGTGTACGTGGCCGCGGCCAGCGCGTCCATCGCATGCTCGGTGAACCGGGGCGCCGGTGCCAGGAACCAGCTGCCGGCCAGGGTCGCCAGCGTCACCAGGGTGGCGACCGGCAGCAGCCGGACCGCCCGGCGGGCGTAGAAGCGGGCCAGCCGGAGCCGACCGGTGGAGGCCACCTCGCGCCGCAGCAGCGAGGTGATCAGGAACCCTGAGACGACGAAGAAGACGTCGACGCCGACATAGCCGCCGGCCAGGCCGGGTACGCCCACGTGGGCCAGCACCACCAGGAGCACCGCGACGGCCCGCAGGCCCTCGATGTCGTCGCGGTGGGCCGGGCGGTGCGCGGCGATGACCGCCGGGGCGCGGGGGCCGCGGCGGGTCAGCGTCGTGGTCATCGATCAGCCGGCGAAACGGGTCAGCCGTGCGCGGCGGCCATTGCGGCCGGCCGGACGAAGGAGAGCACCGCGTGCCGGCCGAGCAGTTCGCCCTCCCGGGTCAGGCCCTCGAACCGCTGGGTCCAGGCGGCCATCGCGGCCTGTTCGTCCTTGCGCCCGGCGTCGTCGAAGACGATCGTCGCCCGGTCCGCCAGGCGCTTCTCGATCACGTACAGGGCCGGGTAGCGGGCGTCCGCGCCGATCGCCGCGGGCGGGCCGTCGATCAGCACGAAGTCCACGTCGGTCAGGTCGGACAGGACCTCCGGGTCGTACCAGGGGTACTCGCGGCCCTCCACCGGGACCGGGGTGAGCGGCGCGTCGCGGACCTCGGCGACACCGCTGAGACCGTGCGCCTCCAGAGCGTCCCGGGTCCGCCGCGCGTACTCCGCGTCGTGGTCCAGCGAGATCAGCCGGCCGCCGGCCTTCTCCAGGGCGTACGCGATCCACACCGTGGACGTGCCGCTGCCCAGTTCGAGCACCCGCCGCGGTTGCCGGGTCCGGATCAGGTGCAGCACCTCGAGCAGGTCCGTCGGGTTCAGCGCGTAGTCGCCGGAGGACGGCATCGGCGCCCGCGGCACGAAGCCCTGGAACAGCTGGACGGTCGCCTCCAGCTCACGCGGCAGGGTGAGCAGCTGCGCGGCACCGGCCTTGCGGTCGGTGACCTGCTTGACCCGGGCGATCGCCTCGGCCAGTTCCAGGTGCCGGTCGCCGGCGGTGAGACGTTCCCGCTCCACCGCGGCGACCAGGCGCCGCTGCATCTCCTCCACCGTCGTCCGCAGGTCCTTCTGCGCGGCCACCCCGGCCCGCTGCACCCGGGACAACCGGCGGAAGAGCATCAACAGCGCGGACAGGATCACGCCGGTCAGGGCGGCGAAGAGCGCCGCGGACACCCGGCCGTACCCGGTGAGCGCGGTCGCCGCGGCCCCCGCGCACAGGGCGCCGACCACGAACAGGGCCACTACCTGCCGTCCGGAAAGGCGCGGCAGCCGGCGGGTCACCCGACGGCCGATTCGGGACAGGTTGCTCATCGGGAACTCCTCATCGCTACATTCACCCTCGGTAACGCTGCTGATCGCGCCACCGTTACGCCCCGTCGGCGGGCACCCGCTGCGCCGGAGCGCCGGAGGTGGCCCGGACCAGGGCGCCGATCCGCTCGGCGAAAGCCTGCGGATGGTGTTCCCGGGCGATCGCCGACCGGGCGCGGCGGCTCTGGTCGGCGTACCGGCGGGGTTCGGACTGGAAACGCCGGATCACCGCGGGTACGTCCGACGGCCGGCAGGCCACCGCGGCGGGGCCGAACGCCGGCCCGAGACGTTCCGGGACCAGCACCACGCACCCGGTGGCGGCCGCCTCCAGGGCCGGCCGGGACAGCAGTTCCGCGGTCTGCTCCGGTGGGAAGTGCAGATAGAAGTCGAGCTGCGCGACGAAGGTCCGCGGGTCCAGGTCGGACGCCTCGTAGACCAGCCAGGACCGGGGCAGCCCGGCCGGGCGGACCGAGGTCTCCGGCAGCCGCAGGCGTACGTCCGCGTCCTTGCAGCGCCGCGGGACGGTGAGCGCGGCGGCCACGTCGAGCGGCCACTCACCGGCGTCGCACAGGTCGGTGCCGGCCACCGGCGGGGCGGCCGGATCGGGCAGCGGCCGCGCGACGTCCTGGAGTTCGGCGACGGCCGGCAGGTCGTACTCCGTCAGGTCCGCACCCTCCAACGCGGCGCGGACCCCGGCGTCCTGCGGGCACCAGAGGGGTTCCGCGCCGAACAGGCGCTTCGCGGCGTCGGTGGCCGCCGGCACCGTGTACCGCCGGTCGCTGCCGTCCTGCCGGGCCGGCGCCCGGTCGGCGACGATCAGCAGCCGGCGCGGGCGTACCCGGCAGCCGTCCTCCGGCGCGAATTGCAGCACCTCCGGCTGGCGGACCAGCAGCACCGCGGCCTCGACCTCGTCGGTCTCCAGGACCTGGTCCAGCCGACCGGTATTGATCATCTGCTGGACGGTGCCGCTGAGCGAGCGGCGCAGCCGGTGCACCGACCGCATCGACTCCAGGTGCAGGATCGCCACCGACAACCCGGCCCGGCGCAACGCCCGGACCTCGGCCAGCGCGGCCCGCTGGACACCGGCCAGGAACCGCCAGTCGGCGGCCACCACCACGTCGTAGCGGCGCGCGGGGGCGCCGCCGGTGAGGTGGGCCGGCGCCACGAACGCCCGGTCCGGGCCGCCGCGCTCCTGGCGCAGCGGCACCCCGGAGGCGTGCCAGCAGCGGTACGCCGACATGTACGCGGTCCGCGCCGGATGCATCCAGTACGCCCGGATCTCGGCCCGCGACAGCGAGCCCTCGGAGAGCCGGATCAGGGCCAGCGGACGGGCCACCCGGGCCACCGACCCCGGCCCGAAGGTCTTCTCGATCCGCTCGGCGAACTCGGAGTCGGCGGCCTTGCGGACGTGGTCGAACCAGCCGATCCGGAAGGTCACCGGTTCCCGGCGGAACAGCAGCGACGAGACGTTGACGCGCAGCCGGCGGATGCCGGGACGGGTCATCACCAGCTGGTCGGTGACGCTGATGCCCTCGGAGGTGCTCGCGACCACCGCTTGGTCGGCCAGCAGCGGGGCGAGCTGCAACTCGATCCGCCGGGGATGCGACCAGTCGTCGGAGTCCTGGAAGGTGACGAACTCGCCGCGGGCGGCCTCGACACCGGCGTTGCGGGCCGCGTACGTGCCGGCGTTGGCGGGCAGGCGCAGCAGGCGGACCCGGCCGTCCAGCGACTCCGCCTCGGCGAGCACCTCGTCGTGCTCCGGCGGTGAGGCGTCGTCCACCACGATCACCTCGAGGTTGCGCCACGACTGCGCCAGGACCGACCGGACCGCGGTGAGCAGACCGGGACCGGGACGGTACGCGGTCACCACCACCGACACCCGCGGACCGGTCGGCTCGACCGGGATGTCCACCATCGCGGTCAACCGGTCGAACGGCGGCAGCTCCGACCCGGCGGTCAGGGCCGGGCGGGGCGACGGGAAGAGCGCGCCGAACCGGGCCAGCCAGGTCTCCTCCGGGGCGGATCCGCCGGCGTACGGGTTCGCCAGATCGATCTCCAGCGTCTCCCGGGCCGCCCGCGGCATCCGCCGGTACGCCCGGAGCAGCGCCCTCGCCCGGTCCGGGCCCTGCCAGGCGTACGCCAGCTGGGCGTGCAGCGCCTGATGGGCCGGCGGCAGAGCGGCGGCGCCGAGTGCCGTGCGGATCAGCTCGTACAGGGCGAGCGCGTCCCCCCGGTCGGTGGGCAGCTCCTCCTGCAGGGCGATGGTCTGCGCCAGCCCGGCCAGCAGGTCCGGCCGGGCACGGCGGCGCAACCGGCGCAGGCGCCGGGCGTCACCGTCCCGCGCCGCGGTGAGTAGTTCGTCCAGTGTCACGCCGGCGCCCACGCCCGCCCGGGCCAGCACCTGGCGGGCGGCCACCGAGCGGTTGCGCATCGCGGCGTTCGGCAGCGAGAGTTCCGCCCCGGCGCCGGCCAGCGTGACGTGATCGTCCAGCAACGCAACAGGCTGCGCCTCGGCCATCGACTCTCCGTCCGTACCCGAAATGTCGATCAGCTCAACGCCGGGCGCGGCTCGGGGTGACGCTCAGACGGCGGCCAGGACCGCGGCCTCCATCCGTTCCCGGGTGGTCTCGTCGGACCAGGCCCCGACCAGGTAGAAGGCGTCGACGACGTCACCACCGAGGGTGGAGATGCGGGCGGCGCGGATCTCACCGCCGGCTTCGTCGATGGCGTTGGTCACGCGGTAGAGCAGTCCGGGTGAGTCGGCGGCGCGCAGTTCCAGCACCACCGCGTCGGTGGCCACGTCGCGCTGCCAGACCACCCGGGGCGAGGCGGTGCCGCCGCGGGCGCTCATCGCCCGGGCCCGGACCCGCTGCGTCACCGACACGTCGCCGCCGGCCACCCGGCGCAGGTCCGCGGCGAGTGAGACCGGCTCGTACGGCGAGCCGTACCGCGGCGAGGTGTAGAACTCGACGATGGCCCGGTTGTCGACGGTGATGGTGTTCGCGCCGATCACGTCCAGCCGGTGCATGGCGAGGCAGGCGGCCACCGCGGCGAGCAGGCCGCGGCGGTCGGCGGCGGCGACCGCCACCCGGTCCCCGTCCAGGTGCACGGCCGGCAGGTCGCCGGCGAGCAGTTCCGGGTCCGGTGCGGGCGGTTCGGGCAGCGCTCCGGTGTCCAGCGCGGTGTGCACCCGCCGGACCAGTTCGGCGAGCAGCCGGCTCTTCCAGTCCGACCAGGCGGCCGGCCCGGTGGCGTGCGAGTCGGCCCGGGCCAGCGCGTGCAGCAGGTCGAGGGTGGCCGGCTCGCCGACCGCGGCGGCCACCGTGGAGATGGTCTTGGGGTCGCTCAGGTCGCGGCGGGCGGCCACGTCCGGCAGCAGCAGGTGCAGGCGGACCATCTTCTCGATGGTCGCCACGTCCGGCGCGGGCAGACCGATCCGTCCGGCGATCTCGGCGGCGATCGGCGCGCCGACCACACTGTGGTCACCCGGCAGGCCCTTGCCGACGTCATGCAGGAACGCGCCGATCAGCAGCAGGTCGGGGCGGTCCACCTCGCGGGTGAACCGGGTGGCCTCGTAGGCGGCCTGCACCAGGTGCCGGTCCAGGGTGTACCGGTGGATCGGGTGGTGCTGCGGCAGGCTGCGCATCCGGGCCCACTCGGGCAGCCAGGCGTCGATCAGGCCGTACCGGTCGCAGGTCTCCCAGGCGGGCAGCAGACCCGGACCGGAGCCCAGCAGGGTGACCAGCGCCGCGCGGGCCGTGTCCGGCCACGGTGTGGGCAGCGGCGGGCAGAAGGCGGCCAGCCACTCGCAGGTGGCCCGGGCGATGGGCAGTTGGGCGGCGGCGGCCGCGGCGGCCACCCGCAACGAGAGGCTGGGGTCCGGGACCGGGCCGATCGCGGTGCGGGCCAGCACCAGCTCGCCGTCCTGCTCCACCACGTCCCGGGCGACCGGCCGGCGGTGCGGCTGCGCGGGCGGTCCGCCCCGGCGGCGTCCACCGCGCAGGCGGTCGATGGCACGCCAGGCGTCGTCGACGGCGTGCGCGACGGTACGGGCATCACTCGACACCCGCCGCAGCAGCGTGTCCGGGTCCTCGATCTCGAGCAGTTCCGCGACGGCGGCCCGTTCCTGCGCGACCAGCCGGTCCACCCGGCGGCCGACGGCGAGGTGCAGGGCGTCACGGGTGTCCAGCAGGCGCAGGCCGGCGGCCCGGACGGCGGGCCGCAGGTCGGCGACGCCGGCCCGGCTGATGCCCCGCAGCAGGGTGACGTCGCGCAGCCCGCCGGACGCCTCCTTGAGGTCGCCCTCGAGCAGGAAGGCCAGCTCGCCGTGGCTGCTCCAGCGGGTGGCGGTGACCTCGCGCAGCGGCGGCATCAACCGCATCGCGGTGCGCCGCCACTGGTCGCCGGCCGCGGCGATCAGTTCGGCGGAGAGTGCCGGGTCGCCGGCCAGGTGCCGGGCGTCGAGCAGGCCGAGGGCGACCTTCACGTCGTCGTGCGCGACGGAGAGCGCTTCGGGGACGGTACGCACCGAGTGGTCCAGCCCGAGGCGGGCGTCCCAGATCGGGTACCACAGGGCCGACGCGATCCGGTCGATCCCGGCCGTGCCGCGGTGCAGCAGGACCAGGTCGAGATCGCTGTACGGCGCGCAGTCGCGGCGTCCCAGGCCGCCGACCGCGATCAGGCTGACGCCGGGCAGGTGGGACGGGAAGAGTTCGCCCAGCCATACGTCGAGCGCCGCCGCCCGCTGGTCGCGGGCGGCGGCGCCGATGTGTGCACGCAGTTTGTCGAGGGAGCCGCCGGCACTCGGGCGGGCCGGTGGCGCCGGCGGCTCACTCAACGGGTTGGTCATGTCGGTCAGAGCGCGTCGAGGCCGCGTTCGCCGGTCCGGACCCGGACGACGTCGTCGACCGACGTCACCCAGACCTTGCCGTCGCCGATCTTGCCGGTCCGCGAGGCGGAGACCACCGCGTCCACGATCTTCTCGACGTCGATCTCGTCGGTCAGCACCTCGACCTTGATCTTCGGCAGGAACTCGACCGTGTACTCGGCGCCCCGGTACACCTCGGTGTGGCCCTTCTGCCGGCCGTAACCCTGCACCTCGCTCACGGTGAGACCGGCGACGCCCAGGGCGTGCAGAGCCTCCTTCACCGCATCGAGCTGGTAGGGCTTGATGACTGCGGTCACCAGCTTCATGCTCAGTCCTTCCATCGGAGCAGCCATCAGAACTTAACCGGAAACCTTCTCCGTCACCGGAGCATCCTCGGCCGGCGGCGTGACGCCCGGCTTGATGCCGGCCATCGCGAACGCTCCACCGGAACCGCTGCCACCGGAGGGCGACAGGTCGTACGCGCTCTCGGCGTGCTCGGCCAGGTCGATGCCGTCGACCTCTTCCTCCTTGGAGAGGCGGAAGCCGATGGTCTTGTTGATCACGAAGCCCAGGATGAAGGCGACCACGAAGGAGTAGACCGTGACGATCAGGGCGCTGAGAGCCTGGATGCCCAGCTGGGTGACGCCGCCGCCGTAGAACAGGCCCTCGTTGGAGACCAGGGCGTTGACGTCGCTGGTGCCGAAGAGGCCGATCCAGAGGCAGCCGATCCAGCCGCCGACGAAGTGCACGCCGACCACGTCGAGCGAGTCGTCGATGCCGAGCTTGTACTTCAGGCTGATCGCCAGGGCACAGACCAGACCGGCGACGAGGCCGAGCAGGGTGGCCGCCCAGGGGGCGACGAAGGCACAGGCCGGGGTGATGGCGACCAGACCGGCGATCGCACCGGAGGAGGCGCCGACCAGGGTGGGCTTGCCGTCGCGGATCTTCTCGACGATCAGCCAGCCGAGGACCGCGGCGGCGGTGGCGAGCTGGGTGTTGATGAAGGCCAGACCGGTGACGGCGTCGGCGGTGAGCTCGGAGCCGGCGTTGAAGCCGAACCAGCCGAACCAGAGCAGACCGGCACCGAGGGCGACGAACGGCACGTTGTGCGGCTTCATCGCCTCACGCGGCCAGCCGGCCCGCTTGCCGAGCACGATGGCCAGGGCCAGTGCCGCGGCGCCGGCATTGATGTGGACCGCGGTACCACCGGCGAAGTCCAGCGCGCCGAGGTCGAAGATGAAGCCACCGCCCCAGACCCAGTGGGCGACCGGGAAGTAGACCAGGGTGGCCCAGGCTCCGGCGAAGACCAGCCAGCCGCCGAACTTGGCGCGGTCGCTGATCGCGCCGCTGATCAGGGCGACGGTGATGATCGCGAACATCATCTGGAACGCCATGAAGACGTACAGCGGGATGCCGGTGCCGCTCGGGTTCTCGTCGCTGGCGCCCCACAGGTCGCCCGCGCCGAGGAAGGTCTTGGTGCCCAGATAATCACCGATGTTGCCGATGACGTGGCCGACGTCCGAGCCGAAGGCCAGGGAGAAGCCGTAGAAGAACCAAAGTACGGAGATGAGCCCCATCGCACTGAAGCTCATCATGATCATGTTCAAAACACCCTTGGACCGGTTGAGGCCGCCGTAGAACAGCGCCAGTCCAGGGGTCATCAGCAGAACGATCGCGCTGGAGATGAGCAGCCAGGCGGTGTTGCCAGTATCGATCGTCGGTTCAGGCACGCTGGCCTCCTTGAGTCGGAACCCTCCTTCCCGGCTCAGCATGGCGTCAGCGCCCCCTGGCCGGATGCTGCGGAAGCTTTCCGGTCCCCTGTTTCGCGCACCGTCGCGAGCCGATTACCGGCAAGTGACGGCGTGTTTCCGACGTGTGAAGAAAGCCTCACAGTAGTCCGTTCGGGCAGGTCCAAACCTACCGAAGGGCGTATTCAAGGGTGTGCCGCTCGTAATCGAGCAACCGAAGGTCCCGCATCGGGCGGCGCAGATGGCCCTTGTGCACGATCCGGACGAACGCCGGGTCGCCGGCCGCGGCCATCCGCCGGATGCCTTCCACGTGGTCGACGATCCTCTTACGGATCGTCCGCACCAGGCGGTGCCGGTCCCGGGGGATCAACCCGTAGGCGTCGGCGAACAGCCGCAGCCGCCGCGGACGGTTCGGCCGCTTCCACCCCAGGGTGTAGGAGTCGCGGTCACTGAAGAGCGGCACCCAGGTCCACGCCGCGTACGCCACGTCGTAGAGCCGTGAGCCCGGCGAAGCGAGGTCGAAATCGATCAGGGACAGGGTGCCGTCCGGCCGCCAGACGACGTTGTGCGGCGCGGCGTCGTGGTGACAGATCACCTCGGTGTCCGGCGGCGGCGGCCCGAGCGAACGCCAGACCGCACCCGGCGGGGGCACGAAACCGTACTGGGCGTCGTGGAACATCCGCAGCATCGTGCCGACGGTGACCAGCGCCTCCTCGGTCACCCAGTGTGGCGCCAACGGATACTCGCCGCACTCGCCGTCCAGGTAGGAGAGGACCTCACGGCCCTTCTCATCCATCCCGTACGCGTGCGGCGACCCGGTGAATCCGACCCGCTCCAGATGGTTGAGCAGCGCGTGGACCGCGGGTGTCCACGGTCCGGCGTTGCGCCGGACCGTGTCACCGATCTTGGACACCGTGCTGACGTTGCCACCGTGCAGCGGGATCTCGCGCACCGGCTCCTGCGTCACTCACGCCCTCCCGGCATCCGACGAGTGTTTCGTCGTGGCTTGTGTAACCACGACGTGAACGAGCCTACGCGTCACCGTCGAGAAGGGCTTCGACGAACGCGGCCGGTTCGAACGGAGCGAGATCGTCCGGTCCCTCTCCGAGACCGACGAGCTTGACCGGAATCCCCAGCTTGCGCTGCACAGCGATGACGATGCCACCCTTCGCGGTCCCGTCGAGCTTCGTCAGCACCACTCCCGTGACATCCACCACCTCGGTGAACACCCGGGCCTGCTCCAGACCGTTCTGCCCGGTCGTGGCATCGAGCACGAGGAGCGTCTCGTCGACCGGACCGTGCTTCTCCACCACCCGCTTGACCTTGCCGAGCTCGTCCATCAGGCCGACCTTGTTCTGCAGGCGGCCGGCCGTGTCGATCAGGACGGTGTCCACCGAGGTCTCGATACCGCGCTTCACCGCGTCGAAGGCCACACTGGCCGGGTCGCCGCCCTCCGGGCCGCGGACCGTCTCCGCACCGACCCGCTCGCCCCAGGTGCTCAGCTGCTCCGCGGCCGCGGCCCGGAACGTGTCGGCCGCGCCGAACAGCACGCTGCGCCCGTCGGCGATCAGCACCCGGCCGATCTTGCCGCAGGTGGTGGTCTTGCCGGCGCCGTTGACACCGACCACCATCACGACGGCCGGGCGGCCCTCGTGCGGCTGGGTCTTCAGGCTGCGGTCCATGTCCGGCTCGAGTGCCGCGACCAGCTCCTCGGCGAGCTGCGCCCGCACCTCGGAGACGGTCCGGGTGCCGAGGATCCGGACCCGCTCACGCAGCCGCTCGACCAGCACCTGGGTGGCCTCGACCCCGACGTCGGCGGTGATCAGGCTGTCCTCGATCTCCTCCCAGTCGTCCTCCTCCAGGTGGTCCCGGGAGAGGACGCTGAGCAGGCCCCGGCCCAGCGCGTTCGAGCGGGCCAGACGGGCGCGCAGCCGGACCAGGCGGCCCGCGGTCGGTGCCGGCCTCTCCAGCTCGGGAGCCGTCTCGGGTGCGGGCTCCGGCTCGACGACCACCGGAGTGGGCTCGGGCTCGACGACGACCGGCGGCGTGGCCGGGCGCTCGATCAGCGGCGGCAGCTCGTCGGTGGGCGGGACCACGGGCGTGGTCGTGGGCGGCTCCGCGGGCGGGCGCTCCAACGTCGTGGTCGATCCCCCGGCGGGCGGCGGGATCTCCTTGCGGCGCATCTTCGGGACCACCAGCCCGACCGCGCCGACGACCAGGACCACGAGCAGGATCACTGCGGCGACCACGTATTCCATTCCCGAATCCTGACAGATGAGCCGTGCGGCCGTGGCGGAGGCCACGCACTGGCGGTGCCGCCCCTGGGTAACAGAGGATGGGACACCCCCGACAACCAGCGTGGAGGCTCTCCCATGCGTCACACCCCCCGACCGCTCCGGTGAGCGCCCGTCTACTCATCGGCCCTGTGCTGCGCCGTGTCGTCGACGTGCGCGCCACCCTCTGGCTGGAGACCAGCGCGCCGGCACGGGTGCGGGTCGAGGTGGAGGGCGGCGGCGCCGGCTCCGCCGACACCTTCTCGGCGTACGGGCACCACTACGCGCTCGTCGTCGTGGCCGGCCTGACCCCGGACTCGGCGCACCCCTATCGGGTGTTCCTGGACGATCGTGTGGTGTGGCCCGAGGAGGAGTCGCCGTACCCGGCACCGGTGCTCCGGACCCGGCAGGCCGACGACCACGATCAGCCGGTGAGTCTGCTCTTCGGCTCCTGCCGCGAGGCGACGCCGCAGTCGTCGCGCAAGAAGCTGCCGCCGGACGCGCTGGACGCGTACGCCCGGCGGCTGATGGCCGATCCGCAGGCCCGGCCCGACCAGATCGTCCTGCTCGGCGACCAGGTGTACGCGGACGAGACCTCGGCCCAGGTCCGCAGATATCTGCGCCGTCGCCGGGGTGGTGAGCACCACGGCCCCGAGGACCAGGTCGTCTCCTTCGAGGAGTACACGAAGCTCTATCTGGAGTCGTGGCGTGACCCGGAGGTCCGCTGGCTGCTCTCCACCGTCCCCAGCGTGATGATCTTCGACGATCACGAGATCATCGACGACTGGAACACCTCGGCCTCCTGGCGCGCCGACATCTCCCGGCAGCCCTGGTGGCGGGAACGGATCTCGGCCGGGCTCGCCTCCTACTGGATCTACCAGCACATCGGCAACCTCAGCCCGGACGAGCTGGCCGCCGACCCCCTGTTCCAGAAGGTGACCTCGGTCGACGACGCCACCGACCTGATGCACGACTTCGGGCTGACCGTCGACGAGCCCGAGTCGGCGGAGAACCTCGACCAGCCGTACCAGTGGAGCTTCGCCCTGGACATCGGCCGCACCCGGCTGGTGGTGCTGGACAACCGCTGCAACCGGGTACTCACACCGGGCGCACGGGCCATGCTGCCGGCCAGCGAGTGGTCCTGGTTCCTGGACCGGGCACACGGCGACTACGACCACCTGGTGGTCGGCTCGTCGCTGCCCTGGCTGATGCCGCCCGCCATCCACCACCTGGAGGCGTGGAACGAGCGGATCGCCGAGTCGCCCGACACCCGGACCGCGGCCTTCGGCGAGCAGGTACGCCGGGCCTTCGACCTGGAGCACTGGGCGGCGTTCGGCAAGTCCTTCGACGCGCTGGGCGAACTGTTCCGGCGGCTCGGCGAGGGCGGGCCGGACGCACCGGGACACCGGGTCGGCGCCGGTGGGGCGTACGCGGCCCCGGCCTCGATCAGCGTGCTCTCCGGCGACGTGCACCACTCGTACGTGGCCCGCGCCGACTTCGGGCACGCCATGGCCACCCCGGTCTACCAGTTGACGTGCTCGCCGATCCACAACGCGGTCCCGGCCCCGATGCGCCCGCTGATGCGGGTCGCCTGGTCCCGGGCGGTGGCCCGGATGGTCCGCGGACTGTCCAAGGCGGCCGGTGTCCGCAAACCGGCGATCCGCTGGAAGCGGCGGGCCGGCCCGTACTTCGGCAACGCGGTCGGCACCCTGACCCTGGACGGCGTCAAGGCCACCGCCCGGATCGAGGGCACCAGCACCGACGGTGACCTGTTCGACGTGGCGGCCGTCTCGTACCACCCCTGAAACCGGTGGCGGGCACCCGCGGCGCTGGTCCAGGATGTCGAGTTGTGACTTCCTGGACCGCGCCCGAGGCGCACCGTGTCGACGAACCACTGACCGGCGACGAGCGCGCCATGCTCCAGGGCTGGCTGGACTGGCACCGGCAGACCCTGGTCGGCAAGTGTGCCGGCCTCACCGCCGAGCAGCTGCGGACCGCCGCCGTCGAGCCGTCGAACCTGACCCTGCTCGGCCTGCTCCGGCACATGACCGACGTCGAGCGGGCCTGGTTCCGCCAGCGCGCGGCCGGCAACCCGGACCTGCCGGACCTCTACGGCACCCCGGAGCAGCCGGACGCCGACTTCGAGAACGTGGCGACCGCCGACGCCGCCGCGGATCACGCCGCCTTCCTGGCGGAGCTGCCGCTGGCCGACGCCGCGGTGGCCGGCCTGCCGCTGGAGGCCGAGTTCATCAACCCCCGGGGCAAGACGATGAGCGTGCGCTGGGTCTACCTACACATGATCGAGGAGTACGCCCGGCACAACGGTCACGCCGACCTGCTGCGCGAACGCATCGACGGCGTGACCGGGGACTGAGTCAGGCCGGCAGGTCGAGGACCTTACGCAGGTACGGCACGTGTTCCGGCCCGGTCCAGCGATAACCGGACATCTTCGCCGACCGGGCTCCGGCGACCACGCGGTCGTCGTCGTCCACCACCAGCACGTGCTTGGGCAGCTGGCCGAGCTGCTCGCAGGCCTTCTCGAAGTACTCCGGGGCCGGCTTGTGCACCTTGAGCTCCCAGGAGCTGAGCACCAGGTCGACCTCGCCGGTCAGGCCGAGGTCGTCGAGGTCGCCGCGCAGCCGGTCGGTGGCGTTGGTGGCCAGGGCGACCGGCCGCCCGGCGGCCCGCACCTCGCGCACGAAGGCCAGCGCCTCCGGGTCCACCTCGCCGCGGTACGCCTGCCAGGCCGCCACGGCCGCGGTCGAGGCCGCCTCGTCCAGCGGCAGCCGGTCGGCCACCAGTTTCATCCACTCGGCGTCGGTGATCTCACCGGCCATCGCCGGCCGGTAGATGTCCCACGACATCGACGTCTCGAGCAGCGAGGCGGGCTTGAGCCCGTACTCGATCTCGACGGCGATCATCGGGGCCGGGTCCCAGCGGCGCAGCACACCGTCCAGGTCGATCATCAAGGCCCGGGCGCGGTCGCGCATAAGCTGTCTTACTCCTCTTCGCGGTTGAGGCGCTGGCTGATCACCTGGGTGACGCCGGCGCGCATCGTGACGCCGTAGAGGGCGTCCGCAACCTCCATCGTCCGCTTCTGGTGCGTGATGATGAGCAGCTGACTCTTCTCCCTCAACTGCTGGAAAAGGGTAATCAACCGGCCCAGGTTGACATCGTCGAGGGCCGCCTCGACCTCGTCCATGATGTAGAAGGGCGAGGGACGGGCCCGGAAGATGGCGCAGAGCATGGCGACCGCGGTCAGCGAACGCTCGCCGCCGGAGAGCAGCGACAGCCGCTTGATCTTCTTGCCCGGCGGGCGGGCCTCGACCTCGACGCCGGTGGTGAGCATGTCGTCGGGGTCGGTCAGGATCAACCGGCCCTCACCACCCGGGAACAGCACCTGGAAGACCTGCTGGAACTCGCGGGCGGTGTCCTCGAACGCAGACGCGAAGACCTCGAGGATCCGGTCGTCGACGTCCTTGACCACGGTGAGCAGGTCCTTGCGGGTGGCCTTGAGGTCCTCCAGCTGGTCGCTGAGGAACTTGTAGCGCTCCTCCAACGCCGCGAACTCCTCGAGCGCCAGCGGGTTGACCTTGCCGAGCAGGGTCAGGTCACGTTCCGCCTTGTTGGCCCGCTTCTCCTGGGTGGGCCGGTGGAACGGCACCGGATCGGGGACCGGTTTGCCGTCCTTCTCGGCCGCCGCGACGTCGGCCTGGGTCGGCGGCACCGGCTGCTCCGGGCCGTACTCGTTGATCAGGGTCTCGACGTCGAGGGAGAAGTCCTCGGCGGCCTTGGCCTCCAGCTGCTCGATGCGCATCCGCTGCTCGGCGCGGGCCATCTCGTCGCGGTGCACCTCGCTGGTCAGCCGTTCGAGCTCGGCGACCAGGCGCTTGGCGGTGGCCCGGACCTCCTGCAGCTCGGCTTCACGGCTGGTGCGGGCCTGGGCCAGTTCGTCGCGGTGCTCGACCGCGGCGGCCAGCGAGACGGCGACGTGTTCCAGGGCGGCGGACGCGCCGAGGGCGACCGCGCGGGCGATCTCGGCGCCCCGGGCCCGGGCGGCCCGGCGGGCGGCAGCACGTTCCCGGGCCTGGCGTTCCGCGGTGGCCTGGCGCAGCAGCGAATCGGCGCGGCCGGCGATCGAGGAGACCCGCTCCTCGGCGGTACGCACCGCGAGCCGGACCTCCATCTCGTTCTGCCGGGACTGCGGGACGGTGGCGGCGAGCTGGTCGCGTTCCTCGGTGGAGGGTTCCTCGTCGATCGGGGTGTCCTCGGCCAGCCGCAGCCGTTCCTCCAGCTCGGCGACCCGGATCAGGTCGGCTTCCCGGGCGGCCTCGGCCTTCTGCCGGGAGGCGCCGAGACGTTCGCTCTCCGCCTTGGCCGACCGGGCGGCGGCACCCAGCTCGGCGAGCCGGCGGGCGGCGGCGTTGCGTTCGCCCTCGGCGGCCCGTTTGGCCTGCGCGGCGACCGTGACGGCCTGTTTGAGCTCGGCCACCTCGGCCCGGGCCGCGCCGAGTTGCTCCTTGAGTTCGGCGATCGCCTGTTCGGCGGCGGCCCGCTTGGCCTTGGCCTCGTCGACCGCGGCCTGCACCTCGATGTAGCTGGTGGCCTTCGCCGAACCGCCGGCCGCCGCGAACGTGCCCAGCACGTCGCCCTCCGGGGTGACCGCGCGCAGCTCGCCGTTGGCGGCGATCAGCGCCGCGGCGGCGGTCAGGTCCGGGACCAGCACCACGTCGCGCAGTGCGCGTAGCAGCGCCGGACGGATCTGCTCGGGGCAGTCGACCACCTCGGGCGCCCAGACGGCGCCCTCGGGCAGCTCCGGGCGCAGGGTCGCGAGCGGGCCCTGCATGCCCGGTCCGGCCGGGGCGGCGATCACCAGCTCGGCGCGGCCGGCATCAGAGATCTTGAGGGTACGCACGGCTTCGATCGCCTCGTCGACGCCGGAGAGCGCCACACCGTCCGCGAGACCGCCGAGCGCCGCCGCCAGGGCGACCTCGTGCCCCGGTCGTACCGTCAGCAGTGAGGCCAGGCTGCCGAGCAGTCCGGGCACCTGACCCGCCCGGGCGAGCAGTGCCCCGGCGCCGTCCTTGCGTTTGAGGCCGAGCGCCAGCGCCTCCTCGCGGGCCTTCCAGCTCGCGGCGTCCTTCTCCGCGGCGCGTTCCGCGTCGGAGAGCTCCCGGACCACCGCGGCGGCCCGGTCGTGCGCGGCGACCGCCTCGTCGTGCCGGGCGTCCAGGTCGGCGTTGTCCCGGTCGGCCTCGGACGTCTCGTCGGCCACCAGGTCGACCTCGGCCTGTGCCGCCTCGGCCCGCATCAGGGCGTCGGTGTGCGCCGCGGCGAGCCGTTCGATCTCCTCGTCGGCGCTGGTGGTGCGGGCCCGGGCCGCGTTCACGTTGCCGGTCAGCTTGGCCAGGCCCTCACGACGGTCGGCGATCGCCTTGGCGGCCGTCCGCAGCGCGCCCTCGGCCGCGGCCAGCTGGCGTTCCAGGTCCTGGCGGTACTCCACCGCTTCGGCCAGGCGCATCTGGTCGTCGGTGAGGGCCTCGCGCAGCTCCTCCTCCTGCTCGCGGATCCGCTCGGCCTCGGCTTCGAGCATCTCCGGGTCGCGGCCGGGCCGCTCGTCGTCGGGGGTGGCCGCGAGATGCCGCAGGCGCTCGGTGGCCAGCTGCTCGGTGGAGCGGAACCGCTCCTGCAGGGCGGACAGTTTGTACCAGGTGTCCTGGGCGGCCTGCAGCAGTGGCGCGTCCTCGGCGTGGGCCGCCTCCAGGTCGGCCAGCCAGCGCTGGACCTCGCGGTTCTCCTCCTCGACCTGCTGGCGGCGCTCCCGCATCGCCGACTCGTCGGCGATCTCCTTGTCCAGGGTGCCGCGCAGCGTGAAGAGGTCGTCGGCGAGCAGCCGGAGCCGGGCGTCGCGCAGATCGGCCTGGATGCCGGCCGCGCGGCGGGCCACCTCGGCCTGCTTGCCGAGCGGTTTGAGCTGACGCCGCAGCTCGTGGGTGAGGTCACCGAGCCGGTTCAGGTTGACCTGCATCGCGTCGAGCTTGCGGACCGCCTTCTCTTTGCGTTTGCGGTGCTTGAGGACGCCGGCCGCCTCCTCGATGAAGGAGCGGCGGTCCTCCGGTTTGGCGTGCAGCATCGCGTCCAGCCGGCCCTGGCCGACGATGATGTGCATCTCACGGCCGATGCCGGAGTCGCTGAGCAGCTCCTGGATGTCGAGCAGCCGGCAGGTGTTGCCGTTGATCTCGTATTCGCTGGCGCCGTCGCGGAACATCCGGCGGGTGATCGAGACCTCGGTGTACTCGATCGGGAGGGCGCCGTCCTTGTTGTCGATGGTCAGGGTCACCTCGGCGCGGCCCAGCGGCGCGCGGCCGGCGGTGCCGGCGAAGATGACGTCCTCCATCTTCCCGCCCCGCAACGCCTTCGCGCCCTGTTCGCCCAGCACCCAGGCGATGGCGTCGACGACGTTGGACTTGCCGGAGCCGTTCGGGCCCACCACGCAGGTGATGCCCGGCTCCAGCCGCAACGTGGTGGCGGACGCGAAGGACTTGAAACCCTTCACCGTCAGGCTCTTGAGATGCACGGATCTCCGGGGGTCGGCGGAACTCTGCTGGTGGCAGGCTACCCGCAGGGAAACGGCGGAGCATGGACACGCCGAGCCCGAACCGGCCGGTGCAACCGGCGGAGCGGGAGAAAAAGCTGCGCGCCGCCACGGATGTGGAGGCGCGCTCTTTCTTCGGTGCTTCTGTGGAGCGAGGGGATGAACGCCGGGAGGTCACCCCGCGGATCTCACCGGCGATCGGTGAGGCGGATCAGGTCAGGGCGGGCTCGGAGAGCCGCAGAATGTCGTCTGCCTCAGCGGCCGCCGCCGCGAGACGATCATTCTCTGCCCGCAGACGGGTGACCTCGAACTCGAGGGACTGCACCCGGGACCGCAGTCGAGTGACCTCGTCGATGAGGCGCCGATCGGGCGCCGCACCTACGTGGCCGAAGAGGGCCTTCGCCATCGTGACTCCTTGTGACGCGCTGCGTCTCGTTGTTTATGCGTTGCCGGAGATGCCGGCCAACGTGCGCCCAGTGCATACGCGAACACCTGTGCTCACGGGCACGCGAGAGCACAGAAACCCGCCTAGGTGAGCAACGAGCTTCTTAGGTGCAGATGCTCACACCACGAATGAACCGGGGCGTGAGTGGGCGCGACTAGCGACAACTCCATAGTCCGCCGATACCGATCCTCCGTCAAGCCGAGGCCGTGCCGGTTGCCCGCTTGATACTAGTGAAACACGCCACCACCGGTCGTCAGCTGGGCTTATACATCTTCACTCGACCTGTCGATCTCGAAATGCGGACGTTCGCGTGATCATTCCCGGGATCGACGCAGAGTGAATAGACGATCAACGATTCGTTTCCACGCAAGGGAAACGACGTTTCACGATCACTTTCCGCCCAACAGACGCCACCCTTCGGACAAAAACGGGCAAACATGGTCGACAAATTGGGCCAAAAGGTGCGTAATTGTGTCGCCTAGCCGACATGCTCCGGTGACTTCGCCTCGTTGTGTCGTTGCCCCCAGCGTGAATCACACCCCGTCGCGCGAGCGCATCTGTCTCCTCACCGGCGGCGGGTACCCGTACCGGCGGGATGCCCTCGGTGGATGGTGCCGGAGCCTCGTCGAGGGGCTGCGGGCCTTCCGTTTCGAGCTGCTGACCGTCACGGACCGTGAACTACTGTCCGCCCCCGCGTACCCGCTCCCGTTCCATGTCGTCTCCGCGCGCGCCGTCGCGCTCGAACGTGACCCCGGCCGCCAGCGGCGGCGCGGTCCCGCGAGCGACGACGCCGCCGAAGCCGCCGACCTGCTCTGCCGTGGCCTGCTCGGCGACGGCGTCGTCGCGGGCGAGAGATTCGCCGACGGCCTGCGCCGGATATCCCGCCTGACCGGGCGCCCCGGCGGACTGAGCGCCGTCCCCCTCGCCGACGCCCTCGCCGACGCCTGGCGCGGGCACCGGGCCCGCACCGGCCGGCCCGGACTGCCCAAACTCAGCGTGCGTGACGCGCGCACCGCCGCGACCCTGCTGCGGCACGCCATGCGGGCGCTGGCCGTACCGGTGCCCGAGGTGGACCTGGTGCACTGCGTCGGCGGCACCACACCCCTGCTCGCGGCACTCGCCGGGCACTGGCGCACCGGCACGCCCCTGCTCCTCACCGAGGCCCGGGCCGCGGTGCCCCGGCAACGGCCCGCCGAAGACCGGCTCTCCGCCTCGGTGCGCACCGTCCTGCGCCGTTTCCGCACCGCCGTCGCCCGGACCGGCTACGCCGAGGCGGAACTGATCGCGCCGCTCAGCGCGTACCACCACGCCTGGGCCCTCGACCACGGGGCGCAGCCCTCCCGGCTGGTCCCGGTACCGGCCGGCGTCGACCCGGGCCACCACCCGGGCAGCGGCGAGCCGGGACCCGGGCCGACCGTGGTCTGGTCCGGCAGCGGCGGCCCGGACAGCGGCCTGGACCTGCTGCTGGACGCCTTCACCGACGTGCTCGCCGCGATACCCGGCACCGTGCTGCACCTGACCGGCGTCACCCCGGCACACCGGGAGAACTGCCTCACCCGGATCACCGGCCGCGGCCTCGGCGCCGCGGTCCGCATCGAGGCCTCCGCCCGCGCCGGCGACCGGTACACCCCCGGACAGGTCGTCGCGCACGTCCCCGGCCCCGCCGACCCGCCGTACCGGCTGGTCGAGGCGATGCTGTCCGGACGCGGCGTGGTCGGGGTGAACGTCGGGCCGGTCGCCGAGACGCTCGGTGACACCGGCGTGGTGGTGCCCGCCGGCGACCCGGCGGAACTGGCCATCGCCGTCGTCGGGATGCTCCGCGACACCGCCCGCCGCCGCGCCCTCGGCGAGGCCGCCCGGCTCCGCGCGCTGCGGCACTTCACCGTCGACCGGGTGGTCGGCGCGTACGGCGCGCTCTACACCGACCTGGCCGCCCCGCCACCGGTCCACTCCTTCGAACTGACCCTCTCCGTCCCGGCGCCGCGCACCACCATGCCGGCCACGGTGCGCTGGCTGACCCGGGAGGCCTGCCCATGACCACCACTGACCGCGGCGGATGGGGCGGCACCACCCGGTCGGCCCGCAACCGCAACCGCCGCCGGCACGCCACCGACCAGACCCACCAGACGCCGTACGGCGACGAACTCGCCCACCCCCGCCGCCGGGGACGGCACGCGGCCGAGGACAGCGGGGTGCACGAGATCCCGGCCTGGAACCCGTGGGCCACCGGGCTCACCCCGGCCGTCGACGGACACGGGTACCACGACCCGGCCTACCGGGCACCGGAACCACAGTGGAACCCGTGGGAGACCGGGCTGGGCGAGGCCATCGGGGACGCCGAGGTGGTGCCCGGGACCAGCGGGCCGTTCGCCGAACCCGGCTGGGACCCGTGGGCCACCCGGACCCAGCCCCGGATCGACCCCGACGGCGACCGGCAGTGGACGCCGCCGGAACGCCCGGGGACGCCGGTGTGGGCCGACGAGGAGCCCGTCCGGCAGCTGCCCGAACCGGTGGCCGAACCGGGCTGGGAGTGGGAGACCGGACTGCGCCGGGTCGTCACCGAGGACGAGCCGGTCACCGGGTACGGGCTGGACCAGCGCTGGAACCCGTGGGAGACCGGACTGGGCGAAGCCGTCCACCACGAGCAGCGGCAGGACTGGGCCGGGCCGGCTCCGGACTGGACGGCGTCGGCCGCGGACTGGACCGGGTCGGCGTCGGACTGGACGGCGTCGGCCGCGGACCCGTACCCGGAATACGAGGGGCCCGCGGAAACCTCTGACGCGAACGAGCGCCCCGGTGACGCGTACCCCCGGGAAAGACCGCAGAGCGCGGGGCGCGCAACGGCCCGGCGCGGCATCCTGGACGCCGCGCTGGTCCGATGTTTCCTCTACCTCGGACCGCTGAGCGTCGCGGTGGCCGCGACCGGCGCACTGAGCAAGGTCGCCTGGCCGGTCACCGCCGTCATGCTGCTGCTCGGCTGGAGTTCGGCGCAGGCCCTGACCAGCGTGGGAGTGACCGTCGCGCGGCGGGCCGGACCCTCAGCGGCGGGGCGGGTGGTCAGCGGCGGATTCGCGGCGGTGACCGGCCTCTGGTGCGCCCTGGTGTGGGTCGCGCCGAGTTCGCTGCTCGGGCCGGACCGGGCGCTCGCCGCGACGGTCGGCATCGGTGGCCTGCTCACCCTGGGCTCGGTGACCGCCGCCCTGGTGACCCGCTCGGAAGGCTCGGTGGCCGCATGGTTCGTGCCGAGCTGGATACTGGCGACCGCGGTGCTCGTGGGTTCCGGCGGGGTCGGCTGGGCCGCGCAACTGCCGGTGGAGACCCTCCTGCCGGCCGCGATCGTGGCCGTCGCGATCCGGGCCTTCCGCCCGGCGCTCATCCCGTCCCCGGACCACCGGACCACCCGGATCACCACCGCGGAACGTAAGCGCGGCGCCTGCTACCTGGTGATCGGCGCCTCCCAGGCGATCTGCGTGGCCCTGCTCTGGCAGGCCTGCCCGGTCGCGACGCCGCTGCTGGTGGCGCTGCCGCTGCTGCTCGCCGTGCCGGTCCTGGAGACCCTGATCACCTGGCACACCGCCCGCATCGACGCCGGCCTCGACTCCGCGGAGACCCCCGCCGAACTGGACCGGCACATCCGCAACATCACCGCGATCACGCTGGCCGGGCTGATGCCGCCGCTCGCCGGTGCGGCCGGTCTGGCGTTCGCCGCCTACCGGCTGCCCTCCGACGCCCGCGGCCTGGTGCTGGTGCTGGCCGCCGGAACCCTGCTCGGCGGGGTCTTCGCCGTCACGTTCCTGCTCGCCGCCCGGACCCGCACCCTGATCGCCGCCGCGCTGTCCGCCCTGCCACCGTTCGCCGCGGTGGTGCTCGCCCTCTTCCCCTCGCCGTCCGGTCCCCTGCCCGCCGCGGTCATCGTGCTCGCGGCCACCCATCTCGCCGGACTGCTCATCGTCGCCCTGACCGCCGCCGACCTCCGGAGGACGCCGTGAAGACCCTGTTCCCCTCGTACGCCCACCCCGCCCCCGAACTGGAGCTGGACACCGACACCTGGATCGTCCGGGACCGCCCCGGCGACCGCCGCACCCTGCACCAGGCCCTCGGGCTGATCGACCTGGACTGGGGCAGCCGGTCACTCGCCGACGTGCTCGCCGACGTGGACACCTGGCGCGCGGACGGGGTCGAGGGACTCTTCCTGGACCGGGCGCCGGCCGGATCCGGCGGGGTCGGGCCGGTGGCGCTGACCGTCCGGCTGGCGGCCCGGCGCGGCCTGCACCGGGTGGTGCTGAACCCGGGCGTGCCGACCCACCCGCTCTACCGCGACCTGGGTGTCCGGATCTGCACCTTCGACGGGGACTGGGAGGCGTACCAGAGCTGGGACGGCGACGGGACCCGGCCCGGGGACGGGCACCTGGTGCACGGGGTGCCCGCCGCGATGCTGACCGCGGCCCGGCGGCTGATGGGCCGCCGGGGCGCCGGGTTCGGGCTGGCGACCGACGTCAGCCCGTTCCTGAGCGCGGCGGCGTCGTCAGCCGGCCGCGGAGCGCACGCCGCCGACTGACCTGGGCCGGGGCTGGCACTTCGGGCAGCTGAACGAGGAGCGGTTCATGAACTGCTCCCGCCGGATGGCCGTGCCGCACCGGGGGCAGGGCTCGTTCTCCCGGCCGTACGCGTTCAGCGACCGGTCGAAGTAGCCGCTCTCCCCGTTCACGTTGACGTAGAGCTCGTCGAAGCTGGTCCCGCCGGCCGTGATCGCCTCGCCGAGCACGTCGCGCACGTGCTGGAGCAGCCGGGTCACGGCCGGCCCGGTCAGCTGGTCGGTGGGCCGCACGCCGTGCAGCTTCGAGCGCCACAACACCTCGTCGGCGTAGATGTTGCCCACCCCGGAGATCAGCGTCTGGTCGAGCAGGGCCCGCTTGATCTCGGTGTGCCGCCCGCGCAGCCGGGCCGAGAACGCCGCGTCGTCGAAGAGCGGGTCCATCGGGTCCCGGGCGATGTGCGAGATCTCGGCGGGCAGCTCGGCGCCTCCCTCGGAGACCGCCAGGCCGCCGAACGTGCGCTGGTCGACGAAGCGCAGCTGGGGACCGCCGTCGGTGAAGCTGAACCGGATCCGCAGGTGCTTCTCGTCGGCCGCCTCGGCCGGCTGCATCAGCAGTTGACCGCTCATCCCGAGGTGCCCGACGATCGCGTCGCCGGAGTCCAGCGGGAACCACAGATACTTGCCACGCCGGGCGATGTCCAGGATGGTCCGGCCGGTCAGCACCGCGACGAAGTGCCCGTCGCCGGGCAGGTGCCGGCGGATCGCACGGGGGTGGTGCACCTCGACGCCGGCGATGGTGCGGCCGGCCACCCACTTGGCCAGGCCCATGCGGACGGTCTCGACCTCGGGAAGCTCGGGCACGGGGGTGTCCCTCTCTTACAAGGTGTAGGGCCAGACGGTGACGAGATAGGCGCCGAACCAGAGGCCGAAGACGGCCCAGGCGGCGATCGACAGGACGGCCACCCGGGGCCGGGCCTTGGCGGCGGCCAGCACGGCCGGGAGCAGGGTCAAGAGTACGGGCAGCAGCAGCCGCGGCTTGGAATGGTAGAAGCCGGCCTGCCCGTAGACCAGGATCATGGCGACCACGCCGTAGACCGCGAGCGGCGGCCACGGCCTGCCGAGCAGGGCGATCACCGCGGCGGCGAGCGCGACCAGCAGCATCCACGCCATGCTCACCGGGATCCAGCCGTCGCCGGTGCTCAGCGAGGTGCGCAGGAACTCGAACGTGCTGTGACCGAAGTCGAACGAGGTGCCCCAGCCCGCGGTCTGGATCCGGAACCAGGCGTCCATGTCGCCGACCCGCAACGCCACCCAGCCGAGGAAGAGCGGCACACCGGAGAGCGCGACGGCCGCGGCGGTCAGCGGCTGCCACATCTGCCGGCGGTCCGCCCGGATCGCCATCACGGCGGCCACCGCCAGGCCCAGGGCCGCGGCCGCGCCGGTCGGCCGGCTCAGCGCGGTGAGCAGGCCGAGCAGCCCGGCCGCCCACCACACCCGGCGGTGCGCGGCCACGAACATCCCGGCCACCAGGGCCAGGAAGATGCTTTCCGAGTACGCCATGGAGAGCACCACCGAGACCGGCGCGGAGCAGCAGATCGCCACCAGCGCCCAGCCCGCCCGCTTGCTGTACAGGCTGGTCCCGAGCAGGTGAAGGGCGACCGCCGCGCCGATCGAGGCCAGCCAGGCGATACCGACCGCGGCCACCGACGGGTCGACGCCGAGCGCGGCGCCGAACCGGATCAGCATCGGGTAGACCGGGAAGAACGCCAGCTCGTTGGCCTCCAGCGTGCCGTCGGCGGCGTACGTGTAGCCGGTCGGGTAGCCGTCCATCGCCACCCGCAGGAACCAGCCGCCGTCCCACACCAGCAGACGCTGCCAGAGACCGCCGTCCCCGGTCGACGCGCCGCCCAGCCACCAGATCATGAACAGCTGGCCGACCCGGGTCAGCCCGAGCAGCCCGACCGCGGTGAGTACACCCGGCCAGGCGCCGGCCGCGTCCCAGAGGCGGGTCGGCTCCCGCCCGGTCGTCTCCTCCTCGGCGGCCGTGGCGGTCATGCCGGCTCGACGCTCTCCGAGGCCACCGCCTTCTCCGCCTCCTCGGCCCGCTCGGTCAGCGTGCGCCAGGCGGCCGCGGCGGCCCGCTGCTCGGCCTGCTTCTTGCTGCGGCCCTCGGAACCGCCGAACCGGTCGCCGGCGACGACCACCCAGGCGGTGAACGTCTTGGCGTGGTCCGGGCCGGAGTCCTCGATCTCGTAGTCCGGCACGCCCAGGCCGAGTGCGGCGGTCAGCTCCTGGAGGCTGGTCTTCCAGTCCAGCGCCGCGCCGCGGCCCGCCGACTCGGCCATCAGCGGGTCGAACAGCCGGTGGATCACCTCGCCGGCGATCTCCAGACCGTGCTCCAGGTAGATCGCGCCGAGCAGGGCCTCCAGCGTGTCCGCCAGGATGCTCGCCTTGTCCCGGCCGCCGGTGGTCTCCTCGCCCTTGCCGAGCAGCAGGTACGGCCCGAGACCGGTGGGCCCCAGACCACGGGCCACGTCGGCCAGCGCATGCATGTTCACCACGCTGGCCCGTAACTTGGCGAGCTGGCCCTCGGGCAGGTCGGGGTGGTTGTGGAAGAGCGCGGACGTGATCACGACGCCGAGCACCGAGTCGCCCAGGAACTCCAGGCGCTCGTTGGTGGGCAGGCCGCCGTTCTCGTACGCGTACGACCGGTGGGTGAGCGCCCGTTCCAGGAGTTCGGCACCGAACGGCACGCCGAACGACTCCTCGAGAGGCGCGGTGGACGGGCGACGACGTTTATCCATCATGTGATACCTCGCTGTACCTCAGCAGATCGGCGATAGCCGCGACCGAGGCGCGGCGATGCAGGTCGGCCGCGAAGGCGATGCCCGCGGCCAGATCAGATCCGGTGGCCGCGCCGTGACAGACCACGACCGTGCCGGCGACACCGAGCAGCAGCGCGGCCCGGGGCGGCAGTTCGGTGTCCGGATTCGGCGAGCCGACCAGGGCGTAACCGGTTTCCAGGCCCTTCAGAAGGACGTTTCCGGTGAAGCCGTCGGTCACCACGACGTCGGCCGCGGCACCGAGCACGACGTCACCGCCCTCGACCAGGCCGGCGTACCGGGCGCCGGCGGGCAGGGGGCGGGTGGCGAGCAACGGGGGGAGAGCGCGGCGCAGGCGGTCGCCCTTGCCGGGTTCACTGCCGATGGTGAGCAGACCCACACGCGGGGCGGTGACCTGGTTCACGACGGAGGCGTACGCGGCACCCAGGCGGGCGTGCATGACGAGGGTCTCCTCGTCCGGGTCGACGGTCGAGCCGACGTCGAGGAGCACGAGACGGCCGGACCGGGTGGGCAGCACCGCGGCCAGTGGGGGCCGGCGGACACCGGGCCAGCGGCCCAGTTCACGAGCGGCGGAGATCACCGTCGCGGCGGTGTCCCCGGCGGAGACGAGCGCGTCGGCGCCGCCCTCGGCGACCACCTTGACCGCCGAGCGGACGGTGTCCGCCGCGGTCGGGACGGTGGTGATCCGGCGACGGTCGGCCGGTGAGAGGGCAGAGAGAACCGCGTCGGCGGCCTTGGCCGGACCGACGAGGGTCAGGTGAAGGGACGGATCGGCCTGACAGGCGCGTAGAGCGCCGTCAACCACGACGGCGGGAGCTTGGTCCCCGCCGAGGAGGTCGACGGCGATCCGCGCGGTGCCAGGCTCCCCGACAGTCCGCTGTCCGGGAGCCGTGGCACCGGTGGTTCGCCACCGTTCGGGCACGACCCGCCCGAAGATCGGGCGAGTCACGCGCGACGTCAGACCTCGAGGACCTGACGGCCGTTGTAGGTGCCGCAGACCGAGCAAGCGGTGTGCGGCAGCTTCGGCGACTTGCACTGGGGGCAGGCCACGGTCGAAACCGCGGTCGCCTTCCAGTTCGCCCGGCGCGAGCGGGTGTTGCTGCGCGACATCTTGCGCTTGGGGACGGCCACGGTTCCTACTCCTCAATGACGATCTTGCGGGTGTTGCGGCGGAGCCGCCTCAGACTACTCAGCCGGGAGATTGCGCAAAGCGGCCCAGCGGGGATCCACGTCCTCATGGCTGTGGTCAGCCGGGAGGTCGTCGAAGTGCACCCCGCACTCGGGGCACAGCCCAGGGCAGTCGGTCCGGCAGAGCGGATTGGTCGGCAGGGTCAGCACCACCGCGTCCCGGACCACCGGTTCCAGGTCGATCAGGTCGCCCTGCATCCGGCCCACCTCGTCCTCGTCGGTGGTCTCCTCGGTGGTGCTGTCCTCGTAGGCGAACAACTCCGCGATGGAGACCTCGAACTGCTTGTCGATCTCGTTGAGGCATCGACCGCACTCGCCGGAGAGCGAGCCACGCACGGTGCCGCTGACGTAGACGCCCTCGGAGACCGACGTCAGGCTCAGATCGAGCGTGAGGTCGGACCCCTCGAGGACTGAGATCAACTCAAGGCCGAGGTCCGCCGGGGCCGGTGCCACCCGATTCAGGGCACGCGTCGCACCAGGCTGTCGCGGGAGCTTCGTCGTGTCGACGACCAGCGGCTGCCTGGGGTCCAGGTGCTTCTGCGGTGACTTGGGCATCGTGATTCCTCAGCCATGGGTAGGCCGACCGAAAACATTACCTGAGCTTGCTGGACGTCGTCGAATCGGGCTGCTTGTCAGAACGGAAGGGGGCGCTCCGCGTCCTCACCCTGGAAGGTTCCGATCTCGCGCAGCGCGTGCATCTTGTCACGGCCGCGTTCGATCGAGGCCAGCGCCCGGGTCAGGAACTGCTCGAAGTTGGCCAGGGCGGTGTCGACGTAGTCGTCGACCTCCTCCCGCAGGCGCTGCGCCTCGGTCCTCGCCTCGGCGACGATCCGGGCACCCTCGTGCTCGGCGGAGACGGTGATCTCGTTGACCGAGACCAGGCGGGCGTGCTCGCCCTCACCCTCGTTGATGATCCGGTCCGCCTCACGGCGGCCGGCCTCGATGATCCGGTCACGCTCGTCGAGGACCGCCGCGGCCTTGCGCAGCTCGGACGGGAGCTCGGAACGGAGGATCTCGAGCCGATCGATCATTTCCGCACGGTCGAACATGAAATTCGTCCGTGACATCGGAACGGAACGCGCCTCCTGGACGAAATCAATCATCTCGTCGATACGGTCGAGCGGATCCACCGGCGCCTCTCTCCTGTCGTCTCCCGTCCCACCGCTGCTTCACACGGCGTGGTCCGATCACGTTACTGCGTGACCGCCGCCGCTGTTTCCGGCGCGCCGGGCGTGCCTAGTTCTGCTTCAGGCGGTTGATCAGGCGTTCCCGCACCGGGTCGGGCAGGTACGCGGACGCGTCCCCACCCCACTTGACCACGTCCTTGACCAGACTGGACGAGAGGAAGGAGTAGAGCGGATTGGTCGGCATGAACAGGGTCTCCACTCCGGAGAGCCCGATGTTCATCTGCGCCATCTGCAACTCGTAATCGAAGTCACTGACCGCGCGCAGACCTTTCACCACCACGGCCGCGCCCTGGTCACGGCAGAAATCCACCAGAAGGCCGTGGAACGCGGCGACACGGACGTTGCCGTACTCGGCGGTCGCCTCGCGCAGCATCTCCAGCCGTTCCTCGATGGTGAACAGACCGGTCTTCGACTGATTGATCAGGACTCCGATGATGACCTCGTCGAAGAGCCGGCTGGCTCGTCCCACGATGTCGAGATGCCCGTTGGTGACCGGGTCGAAGGAGCCTGGACACACCGCTCGTCTCATGATCGGCGACCGTACCAAAGAGTGGTCTCGCCGTAACGCCGGGTGCGCTCCTCCTCGAGGCCGTCCACCCAGGTCATCGGCCCGGTTCGCTTGGATCGCTCGAAGATGACGACGGCGTCCTCAGCCAGCCATCCATTGATCACCAACTGTTCCTGGAGCGACTGGATCTCGTCGCTGCCCAGGGCGTACGGCGGGTCGGCGAAGACCACGTCGTACGGGCCGCCGTCCGGCGGGCCGGCCAGCACCTGCAAAACCTTGCCGGTCGCCAGCCGGGCGGACGGACCGACCCGCAGGGTGGCGATGTTGTCCCGGATCACCCGCGCGGCTTTGGCATCGGATTCCACCAGAAGAGTGTGCGCCGCACCCCGGGAGAGCGCCTCCAGGCCGACCGCGCCGGATCCCGCGTAGAGATCGGCGAACCGCGCACCGGAGATTTCCGTCAATGTCTCCAGAGAGGAGAAGAAGGCCTCACGGACGCGGTCCGATGTGGGCCGGGTCCCGGCACCGGGCGGGGCCGCGAGACGACGGCCGCCGTGGGTGCCCGCGATAATCCTGGTCATCACAGGGGACGCTACTTGACCACCCCGGCAGAGCCACTCTCGAGTGAACATTTCCCTCGTCATGGCCACAACGCGCAACGGTACCGTCCCGTTCGGTGGAGCAAAGATCTCAGCTTGGTCACAACTATCTAAGTGCGCGCTGGGACATTTCTTTGATCTCGAGGAATGGCTAGGGTCAACCTCCGTTGCGGACGATACGGCCCCGGGTCGACCGTCCGCCGACGACGCGGGGAGGCGTCGTCGCGGGTTCTCGCTTACCGTCCACCAGCGACAGCCGGCCGTCTCCTCACGTCCTCTTGACCCCCATGTCACAGGAGAAGGCGTGAACCTGTCTCAATCCCCGCTCCGTCGCGCGGCCGGGCTGGCCGCCGGCGCCGTCCTCGGTTTGGCCGGCGTCGCCGTCGTTGCCACCCCCGCGTTCGCCACCGACGCCAGCATCGCCAAGAACGCCTGGTGTGACACCGCCCAGGGCGACTGGGTCGTCGAGTGGACCGTCACCGGCAACGCGCCCGAGGGTGTGAACAACTTCCGCTTCAAGTCGGTCGACGCCGCCGTCGGCAACGGCAAGCCGGGCGGCGAGAAGCCGGTCGACTTCGACGGCTTCAAGGTGACGGAGGACTTCACCAACCCGGCGAACACCCCCATCACCGCCCAGCAGCGGGTCAAGGCCGACAAGAAGTACGCGCGCCTGACCGTGGTCACCGAGTTCGACAACGGCCACACCGTGCTGCCCGCCTCGGACACCGCCTACTTCGACGGCACCTGCGGCAAGACGCCGGAGAGCCCGTCGCCGAGCCCGAGCCAGTCGGACGAGCCGTCGCCGCAGCCGAGCGTCTCCGAGTCGACCAGCCCGGAGCCGTCCGAGTCCACCTCGACCACGGCCTCCCCCACCCCGAGCGCCAGCGAGACCCCGGACAGCCCGCTGCCGGACAGCCTCCCGGGTGAGCCCGAGCCGATCTTCGAGGTCACCTGCACCACGATGACCATCGGGTTCGACAACCCCGAGGACAGCATCGCGATCAAGCTGCACTACAAGACCAGCAAGGGCGAGGAGCGCGACCTCACCATCGCCCCGGGCGAGAAGAAGAGCGAGACCTTCAGCGCGACCGAGGGCTTCTCGATCGACCTCACCATCGCGGTGACCTACGAGGGCGAGTCGTTCTCCGAGACCGTCACGATCCCCTACGAGTACGACGGTGAGTGCGACGGTGGCTCGGGTGGCGGCCTGCCCGTCACCGGTGCGGCCGCCGGTGGCATCGCCGCCGGTGCCGCCGGTCTCCTCGCCGTCGGTGGCGTCCTGTTCTTCATGGCCCGCCGCCGCAAGGTGAACTTCACCGCCTGATTCCGCAGGTAGCACCACCTCAGTAACACGGCACCTCACAGGGCGCGCCGACCACCAATCGGCGCGCCCTGCTCGTTCCCCTCTTCTGGAGTGCCCACAAAAATATGAACACCATCCCCCGCATCCACCGAGCTGCTGCCGTTGCGGCCGGTGTCCTCCTCGGCCTGACCGGCCTGGTGGGCATCGCCTCCCCGGCGTCCGCCACCACCACCTGCGTCCAGCCCGCGGACGCCAAGTACCAGCACACCTTCAACGGCCCGGCGGGCACCGCGAGCATCGAACTGCTCAACGGCCCGCTCTGCGCCGAGCAGTCGTTCACGCTGGTCTCCTACACCGCCCCGTCGGCACGGTTCGCCACCCCGCAGCACGTGCTCGACACCTCGGTGAAGAAGTTCGAGCCCGCCACCGCGGCCAAGCTCCAGTCGAACAAGCTGGAGTTCCAGGTCGAGGTCCCGCAGTGCTTCACCCAGGTCGACTTCGTCTTCGGTGACACGGTCATCAACCCGCTCACCGACTCGAGCGACCGCTACGGCAACCGCAAGGTCGGCGAAGAGGGCAGCAAGCCCGGCAACCAGTCGACCGCCGTCCCGGGCAACCCGCAGCACGCGTACTACAACGGCGGCTCGGGCACCTGCAAGGCCGAGCCGGCCGTCGAGGCCCTGTCCGACTGTGACGGCAACGTCGCGCTGAAGCTGATCAACCGCAGCACCTTCAGCTCGTCGTTCAGCATCGCCGCCGCCGACGGCTTCACCACCACCGAGAAGCTCGCGGCCCGCGCGGAGCCGAAGACCGTCGTCATCCCGGCCGCCAACGCCAAGGGCATCGTGGTGAACTCCGGTGACAAGGAGCTGTACCGCGGCGAGTGGACCAAGCCCGAGGACTGCAAGACCGTCGAGGCGCCCACCCCCGAGGCCTCCGTGGTCCAGGCCTGCGAGGGTCTCGGCTTCACCGTCACCAACCCGGCCGAGGGCAAGGACCTGACCGTCACCTTCACCCCGAACAAGGGCGACGCGCAGACCGTCACCGTGGCACCAGGCAAGACCGAGAACGTGGCCTTCGTCGGCTCCGAGGGCCTCAAGGTCAAGGTCGAGGGTGACCTGGACGCGCTGAAGGGCGAGGTCGTCTGGACCAAGCCGGCGAACTGCGGCGAGACCACCCTGCCGCCGGTCACCCCGGCCGCCGAGACCTCCCCGTCGCCGAGCACCCCGGCCGAGGAGACCCCGAGCGAGGAGACGACCCCCAGCGAGTCGCCGTCGACCACCCCGGTCGCGACCACCCCGGTCAGTGACGACGAGAGCCTGCCGCTGACCGGCGCCGCCGCCGGTGGCATCGCCGGTGGGGCGGCCCTGCTGCTCATCGTCGGCGTCGGCCTGTTCTTCATGGCCCGTCGCCGCAAGGTGAACTTCACCGCCTGATACACGCGGGGAACCGCCTGATAGACGCACGGAGGAAGGCGCGCCGGTCCGCGGGGGCCGGCGCGCCTTTCGTCATCCCTTTTCGAGGAACTCGGCGCGATCCGGGTCGACCAGCGCGGCGACCGAGGCCGCCAGCGCCGGATGCCGGGACAGATCGGGATCGTCGCCGACCAGCTCGGACGCCTCGGCCCGGGCCTCCTTGATGAGTTTCTCGTCCCGGATCAGCGACAGCAGCCGCAGATGCGAATGCTTGCCGGACTGCGACGCGCCCAGCACGTCACCCTCGCGGCGCTGCTCCAGGTCGATCTCGGAGAGCTTGAAGCCGTCCGTGGTGGAGGCCACCGCGTCCAGGCGTTCCCGGGCGGCCGACCCCTCGGCCGACTCGGTGTGCAGCAGGCAGATGCCGGGTGCGGAACCCCGGCCGACCCGTCCGCGCAACTGGTGCAGCTGGGACACCCCGAACCGGTCGGCATCCATGATCAGCATGACCGTGGAGTTCGGCACGTCCACGCCGACCTCGATCACCGTGGTCGCCACCAGGACGTCCAGGTCGCCGGCCGCGAACGTCCGCATCACCGCGTCCTTCTCGTCCGGCGGCATCTTGCCGTGCAGCATGCCGATCCGCAGGCCCTTGAGGTATTTCTCCTCGAGCAGCGGCAACACCTCGGTGACGGCCAGCGGCGGCCGGCGGGCGGGCTCGTTGTCCGGCGGCGGGGCGTCCTCGTCCTCCGGCCCGTCACCGATCCGTGGGCACACCACGTACGCCTGATGCCCGGCCCGCACCTCCTCGCGGATCCGCACCCAGGCCCGGTCCAGATAGGCCGGTTTGTCCATCGCCGGGATCACATGCGACGCGATCGGCGAACGGCCCCGCGGCAACTGCGACAACACGGACGTCTCCAGGTCGCCGTAGACGGTCATCGCCACCGTCCGCGGAATCGGCGTGGCCGTCATCACCAGCACGTGCGGCGGCCGCGACGCCTTCGCGCGCAGGGCGTCCCGCTGCTCCACACCGAACCGGTGCTGCTCGTCGACCACCACCAGGCCGAGATCGCGGAAGTCGACTCCCTCGTACAACAGGGCATGTGTGCCCACGACGATGCCGGCGCTCCCGTCCGCGAGCTCGGCCAGCGCGGCACGCCGGGCCTTCGCCCCCAGCGAACCGGTGACCAGGGTCAACCGGGTGCCCGCCGAATCGCCGTCCAGTTCACCGGCCCGGCCCAGCGCACCCAATTGGGCACTGATGCCCCGGAAATGCTGCACCGCGAGCACCTCGGTCGGCGCCAGCAGCGCGGCCTGCCCGCCGGCGTCCACCACCTGCAGCATCGCGCGCACCGACACCAGCGTCTTGCCGGAACCCACCTCACCCTGCAACAACCGGTGCATCGGATGCGGCCGGGACAGATCCGCCGCGATCTCCTCGCCGACCGCCCGCTGCCCCTCGGTCAACTCGTAGGGCAGCCCGGCGTCGAACTTCGCCAGCAACCCCTCCCCGGCGTTCTCCCCGCGAGGCCGTGCGGTGCCGGGCGCTGCCGCGGCCCGCGCTTTACGCTGCACGAGAGTCAGCTGTACGGCAAAGGCCTCGTCCCATTTCAGCCGGTGTTTCGCCTTGTACAGCGCCTCGTCGGAGCTCGGCCGGTGGATCTCCCGCAACGCCGTCCCGATGCCGCCCAGGTTCCGTTTCGCCCGGACCGCGGCCGGCATCGGATCGTCCGGCGGTTCGAACGTCTCCAGCAGCTTCGCCACCGCCTTCGCGATCGTCCACGTCGGCACCGCGGCCGCCGCCGGGTACACCGGGATCATCGCCCCGGCGAACTCCTCGATCTCGGCGGCCGCATCGTCCTGCGTGGCGTCCGCGGCGAGCAGCTGATAGGCCGGGCCGTTCAGCTGACGCTTCCCCCGGAAATCGGTGACCTTGCCGGCGAACAGTCCCCAGACGCCCTTGCGCAACTCCCGCTCACGCCACGCCTGATTGAAGAACGTGCAGGTCAACGTGGCCCCGGAACCATCACCGATGGTCACCTCGAGCATGTTGCCCTTGCGCGCCCGCATCGGCTTGACGGCGATCCCCTGCACCTGCGCCAGCACGGTGACCTGCTCGTCGATCTCCAGACGGCGCAGGTCGGTGTGCTCGCCGCGCTCGTCGTACCTCCTCGGGAAGTGATAGATCAGGTCGCCCGCGGTGTGCAGGTCCAGGTGGGTGGCGAAGTCCTTGGCCTGCTTCGCGCTCAGCACCTCGGTCAACGGGGTGTCGGTCGTGGTCATTCGACTCCTGCCAACAGGTGGTAACGGGGCTGACCGCCCGCATAACACTGCAACTCGATGAACGGCCACGTCCGGTGGACGTGACCGCGCAGGCTCTCGCCCAGCTCCGGTGGGGCGTCCGCGCCGAGCACCAGGGTGACCAGCTCACCGCCGCCGCCGAGCATCCGGTCCAGCAGCCGGTGGCTCACCTCGGTCGGATCGGTGCCGATGACGTGCACCTCACCGTCGACCAGACCGAGCAGGTCACCGGCACGGCACGGACCGGCGACGGTGAACGAGTCACGCTGGGCGGTGCACACCTCGCCGTACCGGCACGCCCCGGCCGCCTCGGCCATGGCGATCACGTCGTCGGCGAACGGCCGCTGGTCGTCCCGGACGGCGAGCGCGGCCAGCGCCTGCACCGGCGAGCGGGTGGGCACGACGCTGACCCGGATGCCCTCGCCGTCGGCCTCCCGGGCTGCGGAGACGGCCACCGCATGCGTGTTCGCGTCGTTGGGCAGCAGCACGACGGTCCCGGCGCCGGTGGCCCGGATCGCGGCGAGGATCTCGGCGGTGGACGGATTGCGTTCGACGACGGTGGCGCCCTCCGCCTCGAACAGCGCGGTGAGCCCGTCACCGGTGGCGACGACGACCGCGCCACGGGCGTCACGGTCCGGGCGTCTCTCCTCCAGAGCGGAGATCTTCAACTGGTACGGGCGACCGGCCTCGATCCCCGCCTCGACGGCGGGACCGATGTCCGTGACGTGGACGTGCACATGCCACGTGGGCGGATCGCCGTCGCCGGTCCCGACGACGACGAGCGAGTCCCCGAGGCCGTCGAGGACGGTCCGCAGCCGGGCGACGCTCTCCTCGGTGGCGTCCAGTAGGTATTGAACCTCGTACGCCACCTCGCCGGCCGCCGCGTGGTGGTGTGGCACGGCTGCTCCCGGCGGCCGGCCAGACGGTCTTTCGGCGGCGGTCCTCATGTCGGTGGTCTCCTCGGTGACCACCGCCACCAAGGCGTCCAGCAGCAGGCAGAGGCCACGGCCGCCGGCGTCCACGACTCCGGCGCGGGCCAGCACCGGCAGCTGCTGCGGGGTGCGGGCCAGCGCCTCCGACGCCGCGGCCGCCGCCGCCCGGGCCACCGCCACCAGGTCGTCCGACTTGATCCGGCCGGCGCCCTCGGCCGCGGCCGCCACCACCGAGAGGACCGTGCCCTCGACCGGCCGGGCCACCGCCGCGTAGGCGGCCTCCGTCGCCGTGCGCAGCGCCCCGGCCAGCTCGACGCCGCGGACCGCGACCGACGCCGCGAACGAGTCGGCCATCCCGCGCAGTATCTGCGACACGATCACGCCGGAGTTGCCGCGCGCACCGAGCAGGGCGCCCCGGGCCATCAGCCGCATCAGACGGCCGGCGGGTCCCGCCCTCGGCTCCTCCGGTGGCTCCTGCCACATCCCGGAAGCGTCCCGGTCACCCGATCCGGATCCGTCCGACCGGGAAGTGATCACCTGCACATCCGGGGCCGCAGCCAGCGCATCGTGGGCGGCGACCATGGTCAGGACCAGGTTGGTGCCGGTGTCACCGTCCGGCACGGGGTACACATTCAGCTCGTCGATCTCGTGCTGATGCGCGCGGAGGGAGGCCAGCCCACCGTCGCACCAGCGGCGTACCGCGGCGGCATCGAGGGTGTCCAGCACGCGAAAAGCGTACTAACCACCCCCGACAATCGCCGGGCACGCACCCTGACCGGGGGCGATTGGCTGTTCTCCGGTGGCATCGGGTAGCCTTGCCGGGTTGCCTGGACGATGTGTTTTGCTGGGCGCCCCGATTTTTTGGATCAGGTCAGTTTTCGTTTCAAACCCAGGAGTATCCCGTGGCTAGCGTTTGCGACGTCTGTGGCAAGGGGCCGGGCTTCGGCCACAACGTGTCCCACTCGCACCGGCGGACCAACCGCCGCTGGAACCCGAACATCCAGTCGGTTCGCACCCCGGCCGGTGGCGGCACGACCAAGAAGCTCAAGGTCTGCACCTCGTGCATCAAGGCCGGCAAGGTCGTGCGCGCCTGACCTGAGCCTCGAGCTCACTGTTTGTACGTGTAGCCGCTCCTCCCTCCGGGGATGGGCGGCTACACGCATCTCCGCCTTCTCCACAAGTTATCCACAGCCCCACCCGGCGCTCCCGCCCGGTCGGCAGCATCACCGGTCATGTCCCCCGAACTGGCAGCGGTCATGTCCCGCGAACTCCACGACCTGCTGCACCGCCAGGACCATGTGCTGAGCCGTGACCAGGCCCTACGCCACTTCACCGCTCCGATGATCGAACGTCGCCTCGCCGTCGGCCGCTGGCAGTCACCGCACCGTGCCGTCTACGTGACCCACGCCGGCCCCGTCCTACGCCGCGCCCACCTGTGGATCGCCGTCCTGGGCACCCTCGCCGGCCGTCAAGCCTGGCTCGGTGGCCTCACCTCACTCGAACTGTCCGGGTTCCGCGGCTTCGACGACACGCAGATCCACGTACTGCTGCCCGACCGGGGTTTCGCACCCCGCCGAGTGCCGACGGGGGTCGTGGCCCACCGCACCACCGTCCCGGCCGGCTTCGACCCGCAACCCGACGGGCGCCCACCGTCGACGGCACCCGCCCGTTCACTGGTCGACGCCGCACAGTGGCAGCCTTCCTCGCGTCGCGCGTGGGCGATCGTCAGCGCCGGCCTGCAGCAACGCCTGACCCACATCGACGCGATCAGATCAGTGCTGTCCGCGCTCCCCCGCGCCCGCCATCACGCCGCAATGACGGAAGCGCTCGACTGCGCAGCCGGCGGCGCACAGTCGCTCCCCGAAGCCGACTTCCTCCGACTGTGCCGCGGGGCGGGCCTGCCGACGCCGGTGCTCCAGCAGACCCGCCGGGATGCCACCGGCCGGCGGCGCTACCTCGACGCCTACTTCCCGGAACACCGTCTCCACATCGAGGTGGACGGCAGCCACCACATGGACGTTCAGCAGTGGTGGGCCGACATGCGACGCCAGAACGCGCTGTGGCTCCCCGGCGACCGGGTGCTGCGTTTCCCCGCCTGGGCAATCCGCCACCACCCCGAAGACGTGATCAGCCAACTGAAGGCCGCCCTCTCCCACTCCCCTCCCCTCCCCACTAACCCACCCCACCACGCCACGCCACGCCACGCCACGCCTCGCCCCGCCCCGCCCCGCCCCGTAGATCTTGGTGCGCTACCCATCGCGGGCGGTGGCCAACGCACCAAGATCGGCGAACCGAACCACACGGGGCGAGACGAAGGCGGAACGCGAGCAGATCTTGGTGCACTACCCATCGCCGGCAACGATCAACGCACCAAGATCGGCGGGTGAGCCGAGACCCACGGGACGAGACCGACCGGCCAGACGGGGCGAGGCGGGGCTGGGCGAGGCGGATCTTGGTGCGTTGGCCACCGCCGGCGATGGGTAGTGCACCAAGATCGGCGGGGCGGAGTGGGCGGGCGGAGTGGGTG